>JAGBNO010000077.1 GCA_017634355.1 Lachnospiraceae bacterium | reverse complement strand
TCCGTGAGCAAGCTCCCTGCTTGAATTTCATGTATTTTCAAAGGGGTGCTGAATAGTATAAAAATTTATGCTTGACTTTTTCCCCACGCTATTCTATTTTCACCAAAGAGCTTTTCAGAGGCTTCACTAGGGAATGTTCGGAACTGAAAACTTTCTATGAAAAGAAAACCTCTCACCATTATCACCATATTCACAGTGCTACTTATCTGGGCACAGTCCCTCCTGCCGGCGGCGGCCTCCTCCTTTGAGAGCGGGACCGCCATGCAGATAATCCTGCCTGCATGGAATTCCCTGGATTTCCTGAAATGGATACTCCTGGACGAGAACCTGGTGCGTAAGCTCTTCGGGCACTTCCTTGAATACACTATTCTGGGAGCAGAGCTGGGCGGACTGTCTTTTAGTTTACATAAAAAATATTCTATTCTGCCCTGTCTCTTTTTAGGCCTCTGTGTAGCCTGCATAGACGAGGCCCTGCAGTTCATCGGAATAAACAGGAACCCATCTCTCCTCGACATAGGCATAGACTTTTTGGGGATACTCTTTGGAATGGCCGTAACAGGCATAATAATATGGGCGCTAAAGCTCCCAGGAAAAAGGAACACCAGCGCCCATTAAAGATATCCGTGACTTCTATCGAGACTTCGTATCAGAGCCTGCGCAGCCGCTGCAGTGCCCGCAGCCACAGCCGCAGCTGCTCCTGCCTTTCTCCCTGTCCCTTTTGAAGCTTAATAATATCCCCCCTACTATCAGAAGTAGCACCATAGAAACTGCAATAGTGCCCATATTAGCCACAATCCACTCCATTTAAGCCTCCTTTTAGGCCGAGCCTTGAAAACGTATTCCAGAGCAACACCCCCGAAATCATACCGCCTTCCCGGCAACGCTTACATTACCCTGTCCTGTGAGATTCTTCTGAGGACGGAAAAGCAGGTACAGGAAAGCGATGACTACGGCAATAGCTATGCAGGTAAAAATACTGAATCCCACTGTTCCATTAAATAATCCGCCTATCTGATAGACCGCAAGCCCTGTAAGCCATGCAAAACCGCACTGATAGCCTATAGCCGTAAGGAACCATTTAGTGCTGTTCATCTCCCTCTTTATCGCTCCCATGGCCGCAAAGCAGGGTGCGCAGAGCAGGTTGAAAGCGAGGAAGGCGTATCCGCTAACGGGTGTGAACGCCACGTGCAGGTTCTGCCACACCGTTCCCTCTCCTACACTGTAGAGTATGCCCATAGTACCCACTATGTTCTCTTTCGCCACAAGCCCTGTGATAGAAGCTACCGTGGCCTGCCAGTTGCCAAAGCCCAAGGGGGCAAATATCCAGGCAAAAAGCCCGCCAACAGCCGCAAGCATGCTGTTCCCTATCTGGTCTTCAGAGAGCATAGTAAAGTGCCCGTCCACAAAGCCATAGAAAGTCAGGAACCATATTACTATGGTGGACAATAGGATAATAGTGCCCGCTTTTTTGATAAAGCTCCATCCCCTCTCCCACATGCCCCTTAGCACTGCGCCCAGGGTAGGCATATGATAGGCAGGAAGCTCCATTACAAATGGGGCCGGATCGCCGGCAAAAAGCTTCGTCTTCTTCAATATTATTCCGGAACAGATAATGGCAGCTATGCCCAGGAAATAGGCAGATGGCGCTATCCAGGCGGCTCCCCCGAATATTGCCCCTGTCACCATGGCTATAAATGGTAGCTTCGCTCCGCAGGGAATGAATGTGGTCGTAATGACAGTCATCCTCCTGTCCCTCTCATTCTCTATGGTCCTGGATGCCATTATGCCAGGAACCCCGCAGCCCGTCCCTATGAGTATAGGAATAAATGACTTACCGGAAAGGCCGAAACGGCGGAATATCCTGTCCATTATAAAGGCTATCCTCGCCATGTAGCCACAGGCCTCAAGGAATGCGAGGAAGAGGAAGAGCACCAGCATCTGCGGCACAAATCCTAACACAGCACCAACGCCCGCTACTATGCCGTCCAGTACAAGGCCCTTAAGCCAGTCTGCGCAGTTAATGGAATTAAGCACATTTTCCACCACCACAGGTATGCCCGGTATCCAGGTGCCGTATGCCGCAGGATCAGGCGCCGCAAAGCCATAGGAAACATATACTTGCGAAGCAGCCTTCAGGTCCGCCCCTGTCGCCTCTTTTTCTTCGGGCTCCAGCGTCTCTTCATCCTCAACTGTATATGAGACCTTGTCATTATCAGAATAAGAGGAGGCAAAGTCCTTCAAAGCTCCCTCGGCCACCGATGCGTCAAAACCATCGGCCTCTGTATCCAGCGCGGCCCTCAGAGCCTCTGTGTCCCTGCCATTCTCGTCCGCATTGTCCATGAAGGCATTTACTACTTCCTCTGCTCCGCCGAATTCGTCTGCTGCTTCCCCGTATGCGGCAGCCCCTGCGCCAAAAAGGTGGAAACCGTCCCCGAAGAGATTGTCATTTGTCCAGTCCGTGACCCAGGTGCCAACAGTAGTCACTGATATGTAGTATACCAAAAACATCACTGCGGCAAATATGGGCAGCGCCAAAAAGCGGTTCGTCACCACCTGGTCTATCTTGTCCGATGTGCTTAAGGCATTTTCCTTATTCTTTTTTAATACCTTGTCTATTATCCTAGCAATATAGAGATAGCGCTCATTTGTGATGATGCTCTCGGCATCGTCGTCCATCTCCTTTTCACAGGCCGCTATGTCCGCCTCTATATGGGAAATAGTTTCGGCGGAAATCCCCAGCTGCTCCTGTATCTTTTCATCCCTCTCAAAAAGCTTGATGGCGTACCAGCGCTGTTTCTCGTCAGGGAGGCCGTGCACCGTGACCTCTTCTATGTGTGCAAGGGCATGCTCTACAGGAGCCGCGAAGGAATGCTGTGGGATTGTGGCCTTATTTTTGGCGGCTTCTATGGCCGCCTCAGCCGCTTCCATTATCCCATCGCTCTTTAGGGCTGAAATTTCCACGACCTTGCATTTCAGCTCATTCTCCAGAGCCTTTATATCTATCTTATCCCCATTCTTGGACACTATGTCCATCATGTTCACGGCTACCACCATGGGTATGCCCAGCTCTACAAGCTGTGTCGTGAGATAGAGGTTCCTCTCCAGGTTTGTGCCGTCCACTATATTGAGTATGGCATCAGGCTCTTCTTTTGTGAGGTAATTCCTGGCAACCACTTCCTCCAGGGTATACGGGGATAGGGAATAAATGCCGGGCAGGTCAGTCACTGTCACATTATCGTGTTTCTTAAGCTTACCCTCTTTCTTCTCTACCGTTACACCGGGCCAGTTCCCCACGAACTGGTTTGACCCGGTAAGTCCATTAAATAAGGTCGTCTTCCCTGAGTTAGGGTTTCCGGCCAAGGCTATCCTTATCATATCCATTACACTGCTATCCTCCTCTATTACGCTAAAAAATCATACGGCATCCATGCCTTATGCGGTGCCCGCCGCCTATGCAACGAATTTCTTCCGCATTAATAATAGTAACTATTCTACCTCTATAAGGTCCGCCTCGTCCTTCCTGATGGAGAGTTCATAGCCCCTAAGTGTTATTTCTATGGGATCCCCCAGAGGAGCCACCTTCCTGACATAGATCTCAACGCCCTTCACTATGCCCATATCCATGATACGGCGTTTTATGGCCCCCTGCCCCAGGAGCTTGTGCACCTTTACTGTATCTCCTACCTTCACATCCTTAAGAGTCATCCTACCCTCCTTTATCCATAGCAAATACAACTATTCAGATCATTATCTTTGCCGCCAGCTCTTTGCTCACCGCAAGCCTAGACTCCTTTACCTTAACTATAAGGTTCCCGTCGTTCTTTGAAACTACGGTGACTGCCCCCCCTGGCACGAAGCCCATGTCCTCCAGATGCTGCTTCACTTCAGGGAGTCCATTAAGCTTTTTTACAACTACCTCTTCGCCTTCCGCCGCCAATGTCAATGGCATAAAAACCTCCTTTTATGATTTATTAGCTTAAGCTAACTCAATCTGTTAGCTAGCTCTAACATTAGGACATTATATCCCCTTTTATCCGATTGTCAAGTAAAAGCGCCGGCGTATGTGCCGGCGCTCCGCTTCAAACTTGAATATAAGCTTTCTTTTTTCTTAATTCCCTGTGTCGGTAAAGTGCCTCGAATGATTAGCGAACAGTTATTTTAACTAATACCCTAAGCCCCCAGCTATGCTGTGGGGAATGGAGTAAGCTGTGGCGTAGGATCGGTTATTATTTCGCCTCCTTTGATAATGAAAATGATGTCGCAAGCCATTTTCTTTCATAAATTCGAGTAAGCACCATGCCTTGATTTTCATCCTCAATCGTCAGCGCCTGTACTGACGATTGAGGATTCATTGATTATATACTTCAGTCACCAAGCCCTTTATCCAATGAGCGGAGCACATTCACGGCAGATGCCATGTAGTCTATGGTTTCCTCTTTGCTCAGATATTTTCCCTCTATCACATTGCCATCAGAATCATAGAAGAATACCTTATCATCCGTCGTCTCGCCTACACCCAGTGTTATATCTTTATCAGTATAGACATCATGCACTGTGAGCTTGGTCCACATGGTGCCATCCTCATCAGTCTCAGTCTGCCTCTCATACTGTCCGCAGAACACATCCCCGCCTCCCTTGCCATTGAAGTCAAAGAGAGAAGTATAGTCCAGTCCGTCCGGACCTGTGAACATGGTGAAAACCAGTTCTGTGCCGTCGCTGTTGCCACCGTATACGCCAACAGTGACCATGGAGCTCTCCACATCCAGAAGGGAGAAAATTGAAAATCCCTTCTAGTATAAGCGTTTTTAATTAGCTACACCATTCAGTTGTTCTAAAATGCTATACACAAGCACTTTTAGCATATTTCAAAGGCGATGTTATTTAAAAACCGTTATTCTAGTCGTAGTACGGCAGTATCACATATTCCCCTGTATGGACTATCTCGGAATTCAGATTGTTTATGTGCATCATTTCCTCCTTGAAGTCATTACTGCTGAAATATCCCTTTTCCTTATACTTCCCAACAATAGAAGAAAAGCTGTCCCCAGGCATGATAAGCACGCTTTCATAGCGCTTCTCGCCATTTCCGCCTCTCTCCCTGCCCTGTGCGGATGCTATGACTCCCCTCCAGAAAAGAAACACAGCAAATGTCACCCCTAGCACCAGCAGAAACCTTATAAGAAGCCTATTCCCAGCATCGGTCTTTTCCATACCCCGCCCCCTTGACAAAGCACATATATCTTGTAAAATATATCCGCAAGCCGAACATCTGTTTGTATTATACCGAACGGATGTTCTTATGTCAATAGGCAAGATTTCCTAAAGAAACCGGCTTCTCCTATTCTGCCTCAAAAGTTATATAGCTGTCCTCATTTTCCTCGCTGTAATTCTCCATGTGCAGTATCCCCCGCCTGCCCGCAAGCTCAGGGACTATATATTTTAGCCTCATCATCTTCTCGTCTATGGAGTCCGTTGTGCCTATGGCGACCCTCGCATCCCCGAAGTAAAGGGTTATCCTGCCGTCATGGGCGAAATAGATGCAGTCCGTGTGTATGCCGTGTTTAGTTAATAGCTGGGTAATTGAGAGGATTTCCTCAAAGACTTTCGGATTTTTTACAGGCAGGGGCTCATTTAAAACACACTCCCTGAATTCCAGCCCCGTCACATAGGGGATTTCGGGCGAAGGGTCCAGTGAGCTCTCCACTATTATCCCTTCCCTGTCGAAGTACATATAGCGGTCCAGGAAACCCACATAGCCCGCTATGGCTTTTTCATATACATCTATGGTGACCTTGTGGGGAGGCTCCACATTCACATCCATGCGCTCTATGAAAGGGATGCCCGTAATGGAGCGCCCACGGAAGCGGTATTTGAGATAGAGGTAAAGGGTATTATTCCCCTGCTCCCCGCCCATGGCAAAGCCTTTTATCTCTTCCTTTGAATAATGCGTGCTGCCGTTCACTGTCACATCCTGTACCTCAAAGTGTATCCTAAGGTACAGATAGCCGCCTAAGAGCAGCGCCATGCCAAATAATATAAGCACGCCCCTGTAGAGATACTTTAGCTCTTTTGCATCCATTACACCCTGATGCTCCTGGAGACATTCAGGGCAATGCCTATTTCCATCAGAAGGAAGAGGACTGAAGTGCCGCCGAAGGAAATGAAAGGAAGCGTAATTCCGGTATTGGGCATGGTATTCGTTACGACCGCTATATTTAATACCACCTGTATAGCTATATGGGCAAATACTCCTACCACTAAGAGGCTCCCGAATTCATCGGGCGCATTGTTGGCCACTATCATGAAGCGCCACAGCAGTATAAGGAACATAAGTATCACGGCCACGGCCCCGAATATGCCCAGCTCCTCGCAGATAATGGAGAAGATCATATCGTTCTGCGCCTCAGGCACAAAGCCCAGCTTCTGCGTGCTCTGCCCCAGTCCCTTTCCGAAAATGCCTCCCGCCCCTATGGAGTACAGCGATTGCAAAGTCTGGTAGCCCTTGCTGGAGGCATAGGCCTCAGGATGCAGCCAGGCCCTCACCCTGTCCAGTCGGAAAAGCATGCTGCTTGGCACTATGCCCTCCAAAAGCGACCCATTAGAAACCACATAGACCACCAGCGCCCCAAGGCCAACCGCTATGCCAACCGCAATTAAATAATAGCTGTATTTCGGGGAAGAGATAAAGAGCATGAAAAAAGCTATGCCAAAGACTATTATGGCAGAACTCATATTCTTCGTGATGACAAGTATTAGGCCTGTAGGGATGCCTGCCAGCAGCAGTGAAAAAAAATTCCCCCTGATTGTGCCCGTTATGGTTTTTCCGCCTAAGCATATAAGCGTCGCAAAGAATATAATAAGCCCCAGCTTCGCGACCTCGGCAGGCTGCAGGGAAAGCCCCAGGTTTAACCAGCGCCTTGCGCCATTTCGGGTGATCCCCAGAGGAGTAATGACTAAAAGTATCAGGAAGCAGGAGCCTATATAGGCGATAATGGCTGTTTTTTTCCAGAAATGGTAATCTATCCTGGCGACCAGCAGCATTACCACTATGCCTATGGCCGTGGCCCTAAGCTGGCTCTTAAGGTAATAAGTGGAATCGCTGAACTTTAAGCTCGCCTCGTATGAAGATGCGGAATAGACCATGATCAGCCCGAAAAGCAGGAGAAAAATCACAGCAAAAAGAAGGCTGTAGTCCATATAGGCACCGGCCTTTTTCTTCTTTACGGACTCCCTCTGCCTGAAGGCCGGCCTGTCAAGCTCCCTTCTCCTGCCAGCGATCATAAAGCCCTCACGTACTCCTTAAAAAGCTCGCCTCTTTCCTCATAGTTTTTGAACATGTCCCAGCTCGCCGAAGCCGGTGACAGAAGCACCGCCTCGCCAGGAAGCGCCTCCTTATGGCATTCCTCCACAGCCTCCTTAAGGCCCGAAACACGCTTGAAACTATGGAACCCATGGCTCTTGCAGCACTCCTCTATCTCTCCTGCCGTCTCGCCAAAGACAAATAACATCCGTACCCTATCCTTAAAAGACAGTATCCAGTCGTCATAGGGTATCTTCTTGTCATAGCCCCCGCCTATAAGCAGCGTCTTTTTTACCATGGCCTCCACAGCCTTTATGGACGCATCGGGATTGGTCCCCTTGGAATCATTATAATAATCGACCCCGTCCACAGTCCTCACAAACTCCAGCCTGTGCTCCACGCCCTTGAATTCCCTTATGGACTCAGCCACGGTATGAATAGGCACGCCTACGCTTATGGCCATGGCGGCGGCGGCCATAACATTATAGACATTGTGCCTGCCCAGTATGCGTATGCCACTTAAGGGCAATATCTCCTTATTTCCGTAAAAAATGCTTCCCCTATTCCGGCCATCCATAACCCCCGTTTTCTGTCCGGATTTATCAATAACAGCCCCATCCTTAAGCCACACCAGCTTTCCCGCAGATGAATCACCATATACAGCTTCCTGAGAAAAATAAACTATGTCAGCCCTGCTCCCTTCAGCAAAAGAACGGGTGTACTCATCGTCATAATTTAATACAAAGCTATCCCCTTCCCTAAGCCTCTTTCCTATATCACGCTTGGCGGCCACATAATTCTCCATACTGTGGTGGCGGTCTAAGTGGTCAGGCGTCACATTCAGCACTGCTGCCGCCCTCGGATGAAATTCGTCCATGGTCTCCAATTGGAAGGAACTCACCTCAGAAACCAGTATGGAATTATCATCCGTATCAAGCGCTATGTCAGAGAAAGGGTTCCCTATGTTCCCAACCACATATACCTTTTGGCCACTGGATGCGGCATGCTTTTTCATTATCTCTCCAAGGAGGGTCGTGGTGGTGGTCTTCCCATTCGTACCCGTTACCGCAAGGAGCATCCCCTTGGAATTCCTGTATGCCAGCTCCATTTCGCCTATCACGGCTATGCCCTTATCCTTAATTTTCTGCACGAGCGGGCTGTCTACGGGCACGCCCGGACTGATAACAGCCGTGTAAATATCCCTTTCAATAGGGAAATCACCAATGAAAAGCTCCAGTTCTGAGCCGGCTTCAAAATTATTCAAGATCCTTTCCCTGTCCGCCTTGGGATTTCCGTCATATAATATAACTCTCTCATGCAATTTCAATAAAAGAGAAGCGGAAGAGATGCCGCTCTTTCCCGCCCCTATAACTGCTACAGCTTTTTTTCCCTCTTCCATTAATGGAAATCTCCTCTCCGCCGGGCTATAATCACATAAGCCCCCTGGTAATAAGGCACATAACTGCCGTTACCGCAACAAAGGTCCACACCACCCTTATCTCACTCCAGCCACCCAGCTCAAAGTGATGGTGTATGGGAGCCATGCGGAAGAAACGCTTGCCCTTAGTTATCTTAAAATATAGCACCTGTATTATTACGGATATTACCTCTGCCAAATAGATAAAGCCCACAAATATTATATAGAGGGGCATCTTCATCATGATCATGGAAGATACGACAAAACCGCCCAGGGCCAAAGACCCTGTGTCCCCCATGAAGACCTTGGCAGGGTTCCAGTTGTAAATCAAAAAGCCGAAAAGGCTGCCTGCCATGGCCGCGGCGGCGGGCGTTATCTGAAGGCCTATTTTCGAGGATGCCACGGCTATGAAGCATGTAATGACGAGAGTTACGCTACCCAGCAGCCCATCCAGCCCGTCAGTGAAGTTGGAGCCGTTCACAGTGCCCAGGATGACTATTACCAGAAAAGGCACAGAAAAAACGCCGAGATGCAGATAGGCATCTGCCCCGTCCGCAGACCACAGCGCCGAAAAAGGCACCATCATATCAAAGGATATTTCGGTAAAATGGGAAATATAGAAGAGAAAGCCCACTGAAACTATAATTTCCAGTATAAGCTTTTGATAAGCCCTAAGCCCCATGGAACGCTTCATCACGACTTTAATATAATCGTCTATGAAGCCGACCAAGCCAAAACCCAGCGTAGCTATGAGTATGGGAATGATGGCCCTGTAGCGGGGAATAAGGAATGCGGAGACTCCACCAAAAGAAGCCAGGAACATTATCCCGCCCATAGTGGGAGTCCCCGTTTTTTTTAAATGGCTCTTAGGGCCGTCAACGCGCTCTGTCTGCCGCGCCTTGAGCCTCTTCAGCCACGGCAGCAGCAAAAGCCCGAATAAGGCCGTAAGCGCAAAGGAAACCAGCATAATGAGAAAGAAGCTTCCTCCCATTTTTCACCTCTATAGTAAACAGCTTAAGCCCTATGATAATAGGACTTCAGGAAGTCAACATAAAACAGCAGGTAAGATTATACTTCATTATAGTATTAACTGCAAGCTATAGAAAACGGCAGGATTGACCGTACTTTCCGCTAATCGGCCGCCTCTCCTTCCCCCTCCGTACTTCTCTTAGGGAGCCTGGACGTGTCTATAGGGAGTAAAGTCCTGGGGTCCAGCACCTCACCGGTGGCCGGGTCTAAGGGAAAGCCCGTGGACGGGTCATAGCGTATCACATTTTCAGAGATCACATTGCCGGCGCTGTCCCTCTGCAGCGGCTGTTCCACCGGGACCACGATAGTGCCGTCCTCTCCGTCCCCGGCATTTTTAGTATCTTCGGCCCCCTCTTCCAAGAGCCCCTCTTCGCCCTCGCCGGCATAAACAGGCTCACCATTTTCATCCACTATAAGCACGGAATTGGAGCTGATAAGCGTCGCCCCTTCTGAGAAACTGAGCTCTTTCTCCTCCAGGTCCGCAAGCTCGCTCTCCGTTATAGGCTCTGTAGGGAAGACATTGAGATATGGCAGCACTTCGGTCATTATGTCCTTATTGAGCACCGTCGCAAGCCTCGTGGACTCGGACTGGACGGCCGTATTCGGCCTGTCTATGACCGTATAGCAGAGTACCTGGGGGTCTTCGGCGGGCACAAAGCCCATGAAGGAAATGAGATAGTTCCTGTCCTTCCTGGGATACTTTTCAGCAGTTCCGGTCTTGCCGCCCTCGGTATAGCCTGCAGGGCGCGCGCTCCAGCCCGTGCACTCGCTCCTGTCACTCATGACCACGGCCCTCAGGTACTGCCTTAGCTTTGCAGATGTGGCCTCGCTTATGACCTGCTTATAAATACGGGGATCTTTCTCCTCTATTACAGCCCCTTCAGAATTCAGTATCCTGCTCACGACCCTGGGCTGATAATAATAGCCCCCATTTATTAATGCCGAAAAACCTGCGGCCATCTGTATCATGGTCACATTGAAGCCCTGCCCGAAGGAAGCCACGGCTAGGTCAGTCTGTCCCATGTCCTCATGGAATGTAAGGTCGCTCGCATTGGCTTCACCCGCCAGGTCTATATTGGTTTTTAGGCCAAAATTAAATATCCTGTTGTAGCGCAGCCACTCATCCTTGCCCATGGCAAAGGCCACATCCATGTGCAGCACATTGCAGGACTTGGCAAGCCCCTGCTCAACCGTGAGAAGCCCGTCCCCCAGGCGGTTATGGCAGTGTATGTTGAAGCCGCCCACGGGCAGGTAGCCATTGCACATATAAGTCTCATTGCCGGTGATCTTTCCCGAATCCAGGGCTCCCGCCAGCGTGAAGGGCTTCATGACAGAACCCGGCTCAAAAGAATCAGATATGCAGAAATTGCGCCATATCTTATTCCTTGCGAGCATTTCGGGGTTGTCCTCCTCTTTTGGGGGCTCATTCTGGGAAACGCCCGTATTCTCCGGGTCAGTGGCCTCATGCGGCTCCACTCCCACTTCCGGATCCCCTCCCGGCTCCTCAGGCTCTGCCGGCAGCACATTGGCAGACGGGGTCTTGGGCATATACCATTTTAAGTCTATACCGCTCATATCCGTGGGGTGATTTAAATCAAAAACGGGATAACCCGCCATGGCATAAATCTCCCCATTATTAGGGTTCATCACTATGACGCCTATATTATCCGCTGCAGGCCCTTCCCTGTACTCATTCTCATGGGTCTCTGCGAATATGCGTATGTGCTTCTCTACTATGGACTGTATGTTCGTATCTATGGTTGAGACTATGGTATTCCCGTCCTCCGCAGGCCTGACCTTTTCCTCCATCACAGAGTCCTCGTTCATATAGCCGTACTGCCTGCCGTTCACCCCGTTCAATGTATCATTGTAATACTCTTCGAGGCCGAAGAAACCAGTATTGCCTCCCTGCACAAAACCCAGCACATCCCCTGCAAGCGAACCGTAGGGATAGCGCCTCTGGTAATCCTCCTCAAACCAGACGCCTGTGACTGAGCCTTCGTCCTCTGCCTGGTTAAAGGACACCGTACCATCCATTATTCCCCTGAATGGCGTTATCTCATCAAGGGTAAGCTTCTTTGCAAAAATTTTGTACCTGGAGCCAGGGTTCTCCATCACATATTCCCTGATTTTGGGCATATTAATAGAGGGGAAACACTGTTCCATCGCCCTAAACGTCGGCTCCAGGTGTATCCCCTCTTCCGAATGCATAAGCTTCGCATCCACTACCAGATTGTATACCTTTTCAGAATAAGCGAGCTTGCTGCCCTTTCTGTCCACTATATCCCCTCTCCTGAAGGGAAGTACCCTGGATGCCACCTGCTGCTGGGACATGACCTGCTTCCTGTAGTCTCCTCCGCTATCCCTGTTTATGGCATACAGGCGCCAGGAAAGCCCTACAAATGACAGGAAGACAAGAATGAATACCTGGACCAGTTTTTTCTGCATCTTTATACTGACATGGCCCTGCTTATTCTTTTTTTCTTTTTTCAACTGATACTCCTTAAATCAGGAGGCTTCCATCACGGGATTCACTCCTCCGGTATATCCCCGTACTGCCTCACATAGTCGTCGCTCTCGTTGGAAATGCCTATTACCTGTTCCTCCCTGGGATATGACATGTGCATGTCCCTCATGGCGATTTTTTTAATCGCTTCCAGGTCCACGGCCCCCAGTATCCTCTCGTATTCCTCATCATTTGACTGCCTCAGCTGCGAGAGCTCCTTTTCAAGCCTGGAAACCTCTTTCTGGCTGGCCGTTATCTCAGAGCGCACCTGCACATACCATATACAGACCGCCGCAGATATCACAAAGGCCAGAAAAAGGAATATATAATAGCCTGCGCTTATGCGCACCAGCGGCTCTGTCTTCTCTATCTCGACATAACGCCTCTGGCCCCTCTTTATGGGTCGGCTGCCTTCCTCGAACCGCTTTTCTATGCGGCGTACCGTATTGCCGTCTATATAAATGCTGTCAACCGTGCGTCCAAAGACCTCGGACGCAGTCCTCCTCCTTACATGCCTCCCTGCCATAATACCCTCCCCGCCAAGAAAATTTCTCATCCCGAACTAAGGAACTGTTACAGAATAACTTATGCTCTCTGCCTAAAAGCCCTGTACAAAATAGCTGCATCCGTCCAGCCGGCCATAAGCTTCCATATTTTCAGTACTTTTCAAAAATCCTGAGCTTTGCGCTCCTAGAGCGCGGATTTAGCTCTATCTCCTCCTCCGACGGAACTATGGGCTTCCTGTTGACAGTATGCCCTATGGGCTTCCTGCCGCATACACAGACCGGAAATCCGGGCGGGCAGATGCACGGGTTCTCGCACACCTTTAAGTGTTTCTTCACTATCCTGTCCTCCAGCGAATGGAAAGTGATGATTGCGAGCCTGCCGCTCTTCCCCAGGATACCGGTAAGCATCTCTAAAGATGCCTCCAGCACCTCCAACTCCTGGTTCACCTCTATCCGCACCGCCTGGAATGTCCGTCTGGCCGGATGCCTCCCTTGCTGCCTATTCTTAGTGGGTATTGCCTCTTTGACTAACTCTGCGAGCTCAAGGGTGCTCTCTATGGGTTTAAGGGATCTTTTTTCAGCTATATGCTTTGCTATCCTGGCCGCATAACGCTCTTCTCCGTAGTCCCTTATGACACGCTTCAAATCTTCTTCGCTATAGCCATTTACCACATCGTAGGCCGTGAGTGAAGTCCTCTGGTCCATCCTCATGTCGAGTGCCGCGTCCGCCCTGTACGAAAACCCTCTTTCAGGGCTGTCCATCTGATGTGACGATACGCCAAGGTCCAAAAGGACTCCGTCCACGCGCTCTACTCCGCGCTCTCTCAGCGTTTCGGCCGCATTCCTGTAATTGGCCCTAATTACCTCATAGGCGCCTTTATATGGCCGAAGCCGCCTTTCCACCGCCTCCACGGCGTCCAGATCCTGATCGAACGCATACAGCCTTCCGCCCTCCGAGGGCTTAAGGAGCTTCACGATCTCTTCGGAATGGCCGCCTCCACCGGCCGTTCCGTCGAGATATATGCCATTACTCCTTACATTCAAGCCCCCGACTGCTTCCTTTAGAAGCACCGGGCTATGGCTAAAGCCATCTGATCTCCCCTCAGAAATCAAATCCCAGCTCTCCCAGGCTCTCTGCCATCTCCTCAATGTTATCCGGCTCCTCCTCATTCCAGAGCGCCGTATCCCAGATCTCCACTCTGTTTCCGGCCCCCACCAGAGTCACCTCCTTAGTGAGATTGGCATGCTTCCTTAAAGATGCCGGCAGCAGTATCCTTCCCTGCTTATCATATTCGGCATCCGTGGCACCTGCCATAAAGTACCTGATAATCCGTCTGGAATCCCTGCGGGACTGGGGCAGCGCCTTAAGCTTTGCGACCAGCTCTTCCCAGGCCTCGTCGCTATAGGCGTAGAGACAGCCATCCAGACCCTTAGTGACCACGAAGTGCTCTCCCAGGCCTTCCCGGAACTTGGCCGGAACGATTAGCCTGCCCTTGGCATCTATCGTATGGCTGTACTCTCCCATAAAAAGCATGACGGCTACCTTTTCCTCCAGATAATCGTGTCCTCCACCACAATTCCCCACTTAATGACACTTCTTACCACTTGACCCCATTCTATACTAAAAATAGTGCACACGCAAGGAAATTTTTTGTATACAATGCAATAAAAAAGCACCCTAAAGGATGCCTTGTTTGCATAGAAATACAATATATAGTGGGGTTTCATAAAAAAACTCCCCCACATATAGAAAGTGGGGAAGTTAATTTCTTAATTTTGTATTAAAATTTATGCAATCTTTCCTTTTCTCTCTTTTATCTCCCAGGCTAAACTGAAAAGGACGCAGAGCAGCGCGAGGCACTGGCTCACCGGCAGTTTGACCACGGGCAATAATAGCTGGTCTGTCCTTAAAGCCTCTATCCAGAAGCGCCCAAGCCCATAGAGCATAAGGTAGAGACAGAATATCTCCCCCCTAAACTTCTTTTTCTTCCTGTACAGGAAAAGAAGGACGAGCACGGCCGCATTCCATGCAGATTCATAGAGGAAGGTAGGGTGGACCATTATATAATCCATGCCCTCCTGCAAGTGTGACCTTATCCCCTGCGAGATGTCCCCCGCTCTCACTGCCGCTATGGGGAGCCGCATTGCGAATAGCCCCTCGTACCAGCCGCCGAAGGCCTCCCTATTAAAAAAGTTCCCCCAGCGGCCAAGGCACTGCCCCAAGGGGAATGCAAGGGCAACGCTGTCGAAGAATTCAAGGAAGTCCTCTTTTTTTATCCGGCACATAATATAGGAAGTCAAAAATCCTCCTATAACGCCCCCATATATGGCAAGCCCTCCCTGGCGCAGATTAAAGATGCTCAGGGGGTCATTTTTATATTGCTCAAAGGCAAATATGACATAATAAATCCTGGCTCCTATGATGCCGAAAACTATGCCGAAAAAAGCTATGTCCCAGAGCGTCTCTTCCTTTAAGCCCCTGCTCCTCCTGTCGTAGGCCGCAAGCAGCACGCACAGCAGCATCCCAAATGAGATTATGCAGCCGTAAAGCGCAATTTCAAATCCGAATATGGAAAAAGTCTTAGGCACATCCCTTATATAAATATGAAGGTTAGGGAAGGCTATGTCGTTAACGCCCATGCTCATACGTTAAAGCGGAAGAGGATGACATCCCCATCCTGAACTTCATAATCCCTGCCCTCTATGCGGAGTATACCTTTTTCCCTGGCGGCCGCAATAGAGCCTTCCCTAAGAAGATCCGCATAATTCACGACCTCTGCCTTTATAAAGCCCCTTTCAAAGTCCGTATGTATCTTTCCTGCGGCCTCCGGCGCCTTCGTTCCCTTCTTGATGGTCCAGGCCCTGCACTCGTCCTCCCCTGCCGTAAGGAAGCTCATGAGGCCCAGCGTAGAGTAGCTGGCCTCCACCAGGGTATCGAGCCCCGGCCGTTTGAGCCCCAGGTCACTCAAAAATTCATCCCTCTCCTCCGCCGGCAGCTCTGACAGTTCCTCTTCTATCTTTGCTGAAATAAGGAAGACCTGCGCCCCTTCTTCCCCTGCCCTTGCCTTTAGCTTAGCCACATGGGGATTATTGGCGCCATCGTCCCTTAAATCCTCTTCGCCCACATTGGCCGCATATATAACGGGTTTTGCCGTTATAAGGTTGTAGCCGGATAATAGCTTCTTTTCGTCCTCATCCTCTATTTCAAGCTCCCTTGCGCTCTTTCCGGCTTCCAGAAAGTCCTTTATCCTATTTAATAGTGAAAGTTCTTTTCCAGCCTCCTTGTCCATGCGGGCTGTCTTCCCCACCTTGGCTATGCGGCGCTCCAGCACCTCTAAGTCTGAGAAAATGAGTTCCAGATTAATGGTCTCTATATCCCTTGCGGGGTCCACGGAGCCGTCCACATGAACAACATTTCCGTCCTCAAAGTAGCGTACCACATGGACCACCGCATCCACTTCCCTGATATGGGATAAAAACTGGTTCCCCAGCCCCTCGCCCTTGGAAGCCCCCTTCACAAGCCCCGCTATGTCCACGAATTCTATGACTGCCGGCGTCACCTTCTTCGTGTGGTAGAGCTCCCCCAGCTTCTCTATCCTCTCGTCCGGCACAGGCACCACACCCACGTTGGGGTCTATGGTGCAAAAGGGGTAATTGGCGGCCTCTGCCCCCGCCTTGGTGAGCGAATTAAAAAGTGTGCTCTTCCCCACGTTGGGGAGTCCCACGATTCCTAGTTTCATACTTCCTCTACATCTCCTTTATTTTCGAGTATTTCCGGACTTTGGCCCGTAACTTTACGCCATTTTTTACGCCATCTGCTATCAACTTATATCGGCTTTTAATGACTTATATAAGGAATTTATACCGTCTTACGCCATTACGCCATCGTCCTGACTATTTTTTCTATTTGGACATTTGATCCGCAAAAGTCTGTGACAGCTTACGCCATTTTTACGCCATCTATATTTTGATGGAGTATTCCTCAAACTTCTGCATCTCTTTGGTTTTTTCCTCATCTGTTACATGCACATACAGGTTCATCGTAATATTGATACTTGAATGTCCGAGGATCTGCTGAAGCGTCTCCGGACGCATCCCTGCTTCGATACACCTTCTTGCAAAGGTATGTCTGAGCGTGTGCATTGAAAAGTTCTGGATCGCTGCCTTTTTCGTCAGCTTTGCGATATGCAGATAGAGATCAGATTCTTTTCAAAATCTATATCCTCCCATTTAAGTCCCACCATTTCCCCGGTTCGCACACCGGTCTGGAGAATGAAGAAATACTGGGGATAGTTGCTGGAATACCTTGCTTCCTCCATGAATTTCTCCTGTTCATCCACCGTAAGCACCTTGGTATTCTTTTCAATAGGCTTGGGAAGTTTTACCGTTCTCGTCACGGGATTTTTTAAGATGATCGCATTTTCAACCGCCGAATCAAATATATTGTAAAGCGTTATCAGCGTTTGATAAATGGTCGATCCCGCATAATCGGCCTCCATCGCATTGAGAATCTTCTGACAGTGCATGGGCTTCACATCGATCATAAGCATCTTGCCTATGTGCTTTTTAATGTTCTGCCCGTATCTCTTCCGATAATTATGCGCAGTATT
>JAGBNO010000076.1 GCA_017634355.1 Lachnospiraceae bacterium | reverse complement strand
TGTACATTCTGCTTGTCTTTTTGCCCGATAGAGCTGTTCAAAAATCAGTTACATAGCCCGCTATGCGCCTGATTTTTGAACAGCCCTCTCGGACAAAAATACAGCGCATTATGTACAAGTTATTTCTGAACAGTTCCTAACTGATAATGATCAAATGCTCTGTATGTCTTCCTGCGTCATGGATTTAAGCCCTTTGCCCGCAAGCGCGGCCTCGGCAGTCTTCGTGTCCGCCACCCTGAATATCATGCAGGCGTGGTTCTTCTCCTTCCCTCCCAGGAAAGCGTACATATATTCGACATTTACCCTTGTATCCGTGAAACAGCCCAAGATCTTATTCAGCCCGCCGGGCTCGTCCGGGATCTCGTATGCCAGGACAGGTGTTATAGAGGCCACGAAATCCGCCTCCTTCAATACATTTGTTGCCTCTATCACATCATCCACTATTATTCGGGCTATGCCGAAATCCTTTGTCTCTGCGAGGGACATGGCCCTCATGTCCACTGAATGCTCTGCCAGCACGGAGGTCATCTTATGCAGTGTTCCAGGCCTATTCTCCAAAAATACAGAAATCTGTTTAATACTCATGTCCTATATCCTCCTCTTGTCTATCACCCTGACAGCCTTCCCCTCGCTCCTCGCTATGGTCTTCGGAGCAACCAGGGAGACCTTTGCCTTTATGCCCAGCATGGACTTAAGCCCGTCCACCAGCTCTTTCTGCCTGTCTGCGACCTCTCCCAGATTGTCATTGAACATTTCCGGCGTCATCTCCACCTGCACGTCAAGAGTGTCTGAGTTATTTACCCTGTCCACTATTATCTGGTAGTTGGCGGCATAGCCGTGGTTCAGGAGCACGGTCTCAATCTGGCTAGGGAATACATTTACCCCCCTTATTATGAGCATATCGTCAGAGCGGCCTTTAGGCTTTGTCATGCGCACATGAGTGCGGCCGCAGGAACATTTTTCACGGGTAAGGGTGCATATATCCCTCGTGCGGTACCTAAGGAGCGGAAAAGCGGTCTTATCTATGGAAGTAAATACAAGCTCGCCCTGAGTCCCCTCAGGCAGCACTTCTTCTGTCTCCGGGTCTATTATCTCAGCAATGAAATGGTCCTCATTTATATGCATCCCCTGCTGGGCCGAGCACTCAAAGGAAACCCCAGGCCCCGACAGCTCAGTGAGCCCGTAAATATCGTAGGCCTTTATTCCCAGGGTCTTCTCTATGTCCCTGCGCATCTCCTCAGACCAGGCCTCTGCCCCGAATATACCCGCTTTCAAGGGTATGTCGTCAGGCCCATATCCCATTTCCTTCATGCGCTCGCCCAGAAAAGCGGCATAGCTGGGCGTACAGCAGAGTATTGTGGCCTTCAGGTCCATTATAAACATGATCTGCCTGTCGGTATTTCCGGAACTCGTAGGAATGGTGAGACACCCCACCTTGTGGGAACCCCCGTTCAGTCCGGGGCCGCCAGTAAAGAGGCCGTATCCGTATGAGACCTGGCACACGTCCTCCTCCGTCCCTCCTGCGGCCGTAATGGCCCTTGCGCAGCACTCCTCCCAAAGGTCTATGTCCTCCTGCGTGTAAAATGCCACCACCCTTTTTCCAGTGGTTCCGGAAGTTGACTGTATGCGCACGCAGTTCTTTAGATCTGTGCCCAAAAGCCCGTACGGATATGCTTCCCTCAGATCGTATTTGGAAAGGAAGGGCAGCTTATAAAGGTCGTCGCTGGACTTGATGTCCTCCGGAGTAAGGCCCTTTTCTTCCATCTTTTTCCTATAATATGGCACATTGTCCCAGACATGCTGGACCTGCTTTAAGAGCCTCTCATCCTGTATGGCCTTGATTTTTTCCCTGGGGGCACATTCAATGTCCTCCTGATAATAGCGTTCCATAAACACCTCCTGCTGTCATCTAATCTTCTCTATGATTGTAGTACCCTTGCTTGCTAAGGCCGCTTATGTCATTCGGGCCTCTCCGGCAACGCTGGCAAACGAGAGAGAGTATAACATTTCCCCAGAATACTAGCAATCAGAAAATATATGTCCTCAACATCATAACTATTCACACATTATGCTGTATTTTTTGACATAAACTATTCCCTGTGATAATATTTCTGATAATTATGTCCAGCATTGATTGAACTGGTCTATGCCGGACCCTCACAGGAGTTACAAGTGGATCATTACGAATACAAGGTGCGGGTCGCACAGATCAAGTCGCTGATTGAAAACGGCGAATTCTATGAGGCCATGACCATCGCCAACGAAATAGACTGGCGGCGGGTGAGGAGCGTTCAGACCCTCTGCATGGTCAGCGAAATCTATAAGATCAACAGGCAATACGACGAGGCAAGAGATGTCCTCCTAATGGCATACTCGCGCCATCCCGGCAACCGCTCTGTAGTCCGTTCTCTTTGCGAGCTCGCAATTAAACAGGACGACCTTACCGATGCCATAGCATACCTTCAGGAATTTATACAGCTCGTAGGGGAAAATGACTCTGATGTCTACATACTCCGCTACAAGCTCTTCCGCTCGCAGGGAGTGGGCATAGACGAGAAGATAGACGTCTTAAGGAAGCTGAAGGCCACAGACTATCAGGAGCAGTGGGCCTATGAGCTGGCTTTCCTGTATCACGAAAAGGGCATGTACAAGGAGTGCGTGGACGAATGCAATGAGCTGATAGTCTGGTTTGGCCGCGGAAAGTATGTAAATAAGGCAATGGAGCTGAAGATGCTCTATGAGGAGCCCACTCCTGACCAGCAGCGGAGGTACGAGAGGCGCAATGCCCCTGAAGCGGCGGATGAAATCGCAGAAGAAAATACTGCTGAAAATGCCTCTGCAGAAGGCATCCCCATAAACATAAAAAGAATCGAAGCCTCCAACCAGCCCACAAAAAAAATCCCTAATAAAGAAGTAGAAGCCGAGCTTGAACAAGAAGAAATAACCGTCAAGCCGGTAAATCTGGATAAATACAGCACCTTAAACCTCCAAGCTGAACTCCAGAGGAACATAGAGGAGCTGGAGGCCCAGACAGGCGAAACCCTTAAAGAGCCAGAACAGCCCATACTGCCCCCTGCCTGGGAGCAGGAAATGCCTGCAGGCTCTCCCGTTTTTCCAGATACAGGAATGATGGAAATCACTCCCGAAATGACAGAAAACGATGGGAGCGCGCTTCAGGATATGCCTCCATCTCCTGCGGTGGAAGATGCCCCCATGCCCTATATTGCGGATGAGGCCGCCATCACAGCCGCCACTAAAGATAAGGCCGCTCCCACAGCCGGCATTAGCGATAAGGGCGCCGCCGCAAAAAGACCTGACTATGCCTATAAGTTCCCCGATTACGGAGATGATGCGCCGCCCGACAAGCGGGATAAGCGCTTTGCCAAGATAATCTCCGAGGAATATGACGGACAGCTGAGCCTGAACGTGCCTGACAGCCCTGAGGAACTGGAGCGGCAAATAACAGGCCAGCTCAATATCACAGACATACTAAATGGCTGGGACCGCCAAAAGGAGGAAGGCGATAAGCTCAGGATAGAGAAGGCTAAGCAGCTCTCCAGGCAGCAGACCGGCGAGCTGATAAATGAACTTGCCGAGTTCCTGCCGGAAATCCAGCCAGCCCCCGTTCTGTCCAAGGTGCCTGTGCCAGTCGTCCCTCCGCCGGTGCCTGTGGTGCTGCCAAAGGTAATGCCTGCCCAAGAGAGCAGTACGCCCCAAGAGGCCGGCACGTTCCAGGACAACAGTACGGCTCAGAATAGCGGCACGGTCCAGGACAGCAGCACGGCCCAGAATAGCGGCACGGTCCAGGACAGCAACACGGCCCAGAATAGCGGCACGGTTCAGGAAGAGGCTACGGTTCAGGAAAAGAAAGCTCCGAACACGGCTGCGCCGGTCAAAAATAAGGCGGCCCGCCGCGCCACCATGGAGATAAGCCATAGCGAAATAGGCCCTGATCTGGTCCCAAGGGTTCAGAAACTGCCGGAAATGCGCCACGAAAACCTGGAGGTGACTTCAGACCTCTCAGACATACTGGCCCAGAAGCTGGCGGCGGAAGCGGCAGAAGCGGCAGAAAATGCCGACACTGCCTCCATTCCCCAGCAATACTCCGTATCTCCGGACTTCCTGTACTCAGAAGATGACTACTATCCAAACGAGATGGCAGGGGAGACAGCAGAAAACGGATATATAGAGGATGCCGTCACCGAGCCCCTTATGGAAGATTATCAGGAAGACCCTGAAGAGGAGCTGCCTTCCGACGCAGAAGAAGATGACGATCTTTTGCCCGATGAAGAGCCCGATGAGGACGAAGCTGAAATTCCCAGAAGAAAGAAGCATAGACGCAAGAAATTTGTAGTCCCCGAAGAAAAAGAAGTATACGGCTTCAGCGAGGACGAAAAGGACATTTTTGCAGATTTCCTGCAGATGCATGACCTGCCCGAATTGATACGGAACGGCCTCGACAGGATGGGCATGCAAGGCGGGAGCGGGAACGTGCTTATCACAGGCAATGAGCAGAGCGCCAGGATAAGGCTGGCTGCGGCCTTAGCCAACGACATGCGGCTTACGAATCCCGATTTCCTTGGAAAAATTGCGAAAATTTCAGCTGATATTTTTAATACCAAAGAGATAGAAAAGGCCATCACCGCCCTGGACGGAGGAGCCCTGGTGATAGAGAGGGCGGCCGACTTATCCGACTCCACCTTCCAGTCCATGGCAGACGCCCTGAGGAAACAGGATACCAGCATAATAGTCATACTGGAAGACAACCGCTCCGCCGCAAAGAGCATGGTGAAGCGTTATCCCTGGTTCAACGAACTCTTTGATGTGCAGATAGAGATCCCCACCTATACCAACGACGACCTGGTATTCCACGGCAGGGAATATGCCAGGGCCCAGGAGTACAGCATAGATGACCTGGGAGTGCTGGCTTTATATACACGCATAGATGAATTGCAGACCGCTGACCATTTCGTCACGATAAATGAAGTTGAAGACATCGTAGATAAGGCCATAAGGAACTCCAATAAGCACACCCTTAAGCATTTCTTTGACCTTATCATGGGCAAACGCTACGATGACAACGACTTGATAATACTGAGGGAAAAGGATTTCGGTGTCGCAAGACGCTGACACGCAGCCGCTTTTCGTCACCAATGTTCATCATCACATCGGAGAAATTGCCTTCGCAATTTCTCCTCATGTGCCGCAAAAAACGCGGCAGAAAGAGGGAAAAATGGAAGCTTCGTCAAGTGAATCCAAGATGGGCACTGTCTTCATTTCAGAGGACGACCAGTACTATTTCGACAAAGGCGTGCATTATGAAATATATAAAAAACTGGGCGCCCACGCCGGCGAGCTCGATGGCAAAAAGGGATTCTTCTTTGCTGTCTGGGCCCCACACGCCCGCTACGTGAGCGTAGTTGGTGATTTCAATAAATGGGAGCCCTCAGAAAACCCCATGGAAAGGCTCGAACCCTCAGGTATATGGCATACCTTCATTCCCGATGTGGAGAGCGGCAGCCTCTATAAATATTTCATAGAAAAATCCCAGGGCGGCACAGTATATAAGGCCGACCCTTTCGCTAATTATGCAGAGCTCCGCCCCGGCACAGCTTCCAAGACATTTGATTCAGCCCCCTACCCATGGGGCGATGAGCTCTGGATAGAATCCAGGGCGCAAAAAGACATGAACCATGAGCCCATGGCCATATATGAGGTCCACATAGGCTCCTGGATGCGCCATCCCACAGAAAATGACGATGGCTTTTACACCTATAGGGAATTTGCCGACAGGCTGGTGGAATACCTTGAGGAGATGCGCTATACACATGTGGAATTCATGGGCATAGCGGAACACCCTTTTGATGGGTCATGGGGATACCAGGTGACAGGCTACTATGCCCCCACCTCCCGCTACGGCAATCCTGACGACTTCCGTTACCTTGTGGACACCCTGCACCAGCACGGCATAGGCGTGATCCTGGACTGGGTCCCCGCCCACTTCCCAAGGGACGAACACGGCCTTGCGAACTTTGACGGAGAGCCCCTGTTTGAATATGCGGATCCCAGAAAAGGGGAGCATCCCGACTGGGGGACAAAGATCTTCGACCTGGGCAAGAGCGAGGTCAAGAATTTCCTCATAGCCAATGCCATATACTGGATAAAGGAATTCCATGTGGACGGACTCAGGGTAGATGCAGTGGCCTCCATGCTCTATCTCGACTATGGCAAACAGAATGGCGAATGGGTCCCGAATAAATATGGCAACAACAAGAATCTGGAAGCCATAGAATTCTTCAAGCACTTAAATTCGGTAGTTCTCGGAATGTTCCACGGCGCCATGATGATAGCGGAGGAATCCACGGCCTGGCCACAGGTCACGGGCCGTCCCGAAGACGACGGGCTGGGATTCTCCTTCAAGTGGAATATGGGCTGGATGCACGACTTTTGCGACTATATGCAGCTGGATCCCTATTTCCGCAAGGATAACCACTACAAGATGACCTTCGCCATGAGCTACAACCATTCAGAGAACTACATTCTGGTACTCTCCCACGACGAGGTGGTGCATCTTAAGCGCTCCATGTTAAATAAAATGCCAGGCAGCAAGGAGGAAAAATTCGCAAACCTCAGGGCAGGATACACCTTCATGATGACACACTGCGGAAAGAAGCTGCTCTTCATGGGACAGGACTTCGGCCAGGAGAGGGAGTGGAGCGAGGAGAGGGAGCTGGACTGGTTCCTTCTATCAGACCCCGGCCATGCGCAGCTGAAGCTCTATATGAAGGAGTTATTGCAGATATACAATGACTACCGTTCGCTCTGGGAGTTCGACAATTCAAATGAAGGCTTCAAATGGATAAATCCCGATGATACAGAAAAGAGCCTTTACTCATTCATACGCATGAATTCCACAGGCAAGGACTGCCTCGCCATAGTCGTGAATTTCACACCTGTGCAGAGGGACGACTACCGTATGGGGCTGCCTGTCCCTGCCAAATGCGAGCTATTATTAAATAGCGACGAACAGCGTTTCGGAGGCACCGGCGTAGAGCTGCCCGCCACCGTGGAAGCCGAGGAAATTGAGTGGGATAACCAGCCATATTCCATAGGCTTCACGCTGCCGGCCTTTGGAGCCATCATATATAAATATGATCTGCCAACGAAAAAGAAGGAAAAGAAAGCGCAGAAGAAAAACTCAAAACCCAAGGATAAAACAAAGGGTATACGCACCAAAGTAGTAGTAGGCAAGTAAATTAAAGAAAGGAGAGATTCAGTATGGGACTTATCAAGGCAATAGTAAATGCCGCAGGGAGCGTCTTGGCAGACCAGTGGAAGGAATACTTCTACTGCGACTCCATCGATGAGAGCGTGCTGGTGGTGAAAGGGCAGAAGCGCACCTCTAATAAGCGCAGTTCCTCAAACACCAAGGGCGAGGACAACATCATCACGAACGGCTCAGTCATTGCGGTAAATGAAGGGCAGTGCATGATAATAGTGGACCAGGGGAAGGTTGCGGAAATCTGTGCCGAAGCCGGCGAGTTCACCTACGACAGCTCTACGGAGCCCTCTATTTTCAGCGGCAAGCTGGGTGAATCCATCAAGGCCTCTTTTAAGAATATAGGCAAGCGTTTCACCTTCGGCGGGGATGCCCCCAAGGACCAGCGCATTTATTTCGTAAATGTAAAGGAAATCATAGGCAATAAATATGGCACGGCCAATGCAGTACCTTTCCGCGTGGTAGACCAGAATATAGGGCTGGATATGGACATAGCCGTCAAGTGCTTCGGCGAATACTCCTACCGCATCGTAGATCCCATACTCTTCTATACTAATGTATGCGGAAATGTTACCAGCGAGTACGAGCGTTCTGAAATAGATTCCCAGCTAAAGACCGAACTTTTAACTGCCCTGCAGCCGGCCTTTGCCCGTATCTCAGAGATGGGCATACGCTACAGTGCCCTTCCCGGACATACCACAGAGATAGCCGATGCCCTCAATGAAGTCCTCTCCAAGAAATGGAGGGAGACCAGAGGACTGGAAGTCGCATCTTTCGGCGTATCCTCCATCAAAGCGTCTGAAGAAGACGAGAAGATGATAAAAGAGGCCCAGAGGAATGCCATCAACAGAAATCCCAATATGGCGGCGGCCACCCTCGTAGGAGCCCAGGCCCAGGCCATGCAGGATGCGGCCAAAAACCAGGGCGCAGGCGGCGCTATGTTCGGTTTCGCAGGCATGAATATGGCACAGAATGCCGGTGGCATGAATGCCTCCCAGCTCTTTGCCATGGGCGGCCAGGGACAGGCTCCCCAGGGCCAGCCTATGCAGCAGGCACCTGTTCAGCCTCAGGCGGCTCAAGAGGCCGGCGGCTGGACCTGCCCCGACTGCGGCGCGCAGAATACGGGCAAGTTCTGCACAAACTGCGGCAAACCTGCGCCGGCTCCCGCCCCTGCCCCCAGCGGAGATTGGTTCTGCGGCGAGTGCGGGACTAAGAACAGCGGCAAATTCTGCACGAACTGCGGACAGCCCAGGCCTCAGTAAGAATAAGCTATATTTTAGGATCTGTTCATAAATTACTTTTGAAAAATGCACAGTATTTTATGAACAGATCTTTAGTGGTTTTCCACGGAAAAGAGGGAATATGGCAGATGTAATGAATTTTAAATGCCCCTCCTGCGGGGCTCCGCTCACCTTTCAGGCCGGCACTCAGGAAATGACCTGTGAATACTGCACGGCTTCATTTACGCTGGACGACGTGCGCGCGGCAGAGGCCGCAGAGGCGCGTTCCGCTGAAGCTTCTGATATGACCTGGGTAGACAGCCAGCCTGAAATGATCACAGATGAAAATGGCAAAATGACCGGCTTCTCCTGCCCATCCTGCGGCGCAGAGATAGTGGCAGATGAGGGCACGGGCGCCACCGAATGTCCCTATTGCGGCAACCAGGCCATAGTTCCACAGGCCTTTGAAGGTGTTTATAAGCCTGACTGCATGATACCTTTTAAAATCGACAGGAAAGGCGCCGAGAATGCCCTGCAGGATTTTTACAAGGGAAAAGCCCTTCTGCCCGATGATTTCTCCAAAGGGAACAGGGTAAAGAAGATACAGGGCGTATATGTGCCTTTCTGGCTCATGAGCTGCCATGCAGAGGGCAAGATGACCTTTGACGCAGAAAAGGTGAAGCGCTGGAATGACAGGAAATATGACTATGTAAAGAGAGACCACTACCTTTTGAACCGTGAAGGCGGCATGGACTTTACCCGCATACCTTCAGACGGCTCCAAGCAGATGGATGATGCCACTATGGATTCTCTGGAGCCTTTTGACTACAAGGATTTCGTCCCCTACGAAAAGGCTTATTTTTCCGGATATCTTGCAAACCGCTATGATGTGGAGGCAGAAGAGGTGCTGCCGCATGTCAGGGAAAGGATAGAAAAGAGTGTCTCTGAAAGCCTTTACGGCACTACCTCCGGATTCGAATCCGTAGAGACAAAGAGCCAGAGCATCACCACCTCAGACAGTAAGACTGAATATGCCATGCTCCCCGTCTGGATGCTTTCCACCAAGTACGAAGATAAGGTCTATACCTTTGCAATGAACGGACAGACAGGGAAAATGGTGGGCGAACTCCCCATAGACAAGGGCAAATGCGTGAAATATTTCGCCATATCCTCAATAATTGCCCTGGTCGTGATACTTGCCCTAATGGCACTGCTTACGCAGGGCATAACGGGAATGATGTTCGTGATATCCCTCCTCGTCTCGCTGCTTATCGGCTACATTGTGCTCAGTGTATTAAAGGGCGGTATGAAAAATATTGCCCTCCAGACTGCGGCCGGGCACTATGTGAGCGAAGGATCTTTCAATCTTTCCGTGTCACATGACAGTTTCCTCTATTCAAAGACGGAAAAGCGGGAGAGGGAACAGAATAACAGCTAAACAACATTCTGGGCGATGAGACGGATTTCTCCCAGAAAATAGAGCGACCCAAATGCACAGACCACGCCCCCCGCTCCTGCGGCTTTCAGGGCGGACCGGACGGCAGAATGCACTGAAGGATAGGGATATGCTTTTGCCCCCTTCTGAGACAGATACTCTGCCAGCTCCTCCGCACTTAAGGCCCTGGGAGAGGGGGGCGTAATAGTATAAAAAGCCTCTGCCAAGGGAAGCAGGGGCTCCATTATCCCTCCATAGTCCTTATCGGCGAGCACGCCAGACACGAGCTGTATTTTCTTATCAGGATAATAAAAAGAAAGGCTCTCTGCGAGTGCCCTCGCCCCCTCAGGATTATGGCTCCCGTCTATTATCAGCGCCGGATGCTCTCTTAGAAGCTCGAAACGGCCCCTCCAGCGGGCTTTTTCGAGTCCTGTGCGTATAGCTTTATCCGATATCCGGCCAAGCCCCGCAGCCCTCAATATAAGCGCCGCATTTACAGCCATTGCCGCATTCTTTATCTGATACCTGCCTAGAAGCGATATGTGCAGATCCTTTAATTCCAGGGATTCCTTAAATTCCAAAGCAGTTCCGGAAGGCCCTGCCGCCTCTTCATGCTTCTCCCCTGTCCCATAGCTCTGCTCCTTATCCGCATCTTTTGTAATCGCGGCTTCAGGCACATTCCCTGCAATTTCCCAAACGCGTTCCATAAACTCCCTTGGAAAAGTTAGCGAAAAGTTCTGATATCCCGCTTCAGAAGGCATAAGCGCATCTATGAGCAATGCGCCTTTTCTATTGCAGATATCTTCGAATACCTTCCTTACCTCCGGTATCTGCGGATACAGTAGCACCCTGCCGCCTTCCTTGATAATGCCCGCCTTTTCAGCTGCGATCTCAGGCAGGGTATCCCCTAAGATTTCAGTATGGTCCAGGCTTATTGTGGTAATTGCGGCCAGGAGCGGCGTTTTTATCACATTGGTCGCATCCAGCCGCCCACCAAGCCCCACTTCCAGCACCACGATGTCGCAGTGCTCTTCCTTAAACCATAGGAAGGCTATGGCGCAGACAATTTCAAATTCTGAAGGATAATTAAAACCCTCCCTCTCCATAGCCTCTGCCTCTGTTTTAACCCGCTCCGTGAGCCTTGAAAGGGTCTCTGCGCCAATTTCAATGCCGTTTATCCTTATGCGCTCCGTGAAATTATTGAGATAAGGGGAGGTATAGAGGCCGGTCTTCAAGCCGCTCTCCATAAGGATGGAGCTTAGAAAGGAGGCAAGCGAACCCTTGCCATTGGTTCCCGCTATATGCACATAGCGCAGGGAATCCTGAGGGTCCGAAAGCCTGTGCAGAAGCTCTGTCACGCCTATCAGGTCGTAACTTGCAGTACCATTTACTATTGACCTAGGAGAAAATTTAGGGATGCTCTCTATATAGGCTATAGCCTCTTCCAGATCCATTTTTTTCATGCCTCTCTCAAAAAGGATATGCGCGATACGGGCTTGATAACGCAGAAAAGCAGAAATGTATTTAAAGGCAGCATGACAAGCTCTTTTAGCATACGGGCCGGAAGCAGGGCCCAGAAAGCATTTTTATAGAGAATTGTGAGCCAGATAGTATTTAAGATAATGCCCACGATGACAGTATGCAAAAGCTCCGCCGTAAGGATGCGGGCTATGCCCACACCCCTTCTGGGGCTATGTAGGCAGATCCCAAAGATAAGGCCTGAAACCATGCCGCTTATAGTGAAGCCCGGAAAGAACGGACCCGTGGGATTCACTATATATCCGCCTATATCAGAAAGCGCCCCCACAGCCGCGGCTATGCCAGGCCCGAAAAGTACGCCTGCCGCAGCTATGGGCAAGGAGACAAAGCGTATTTCAATGGCCGGTGTCAGCACTATCTTAAAAAAACCCGC
This sequence comes from Lachnospiraceae bacterium, assembly GCA_017634355.1. Taxonomy (GTDB): domain Bacteria; phylum Bacillota; class Clostridia; order Lachnospirales; family Lachnospiraceae; genus NK4A144. The sequence goes on along the minus strand of JAGBNO010000076.1, from coordinate 728 downwards.
TACTACTGCTATCGCCACCAGCAGGGCTGAGGCCGAAAGCACTTTCACATTCTTTAGCTTGGACATAGTGAGTTGATGTTATCACAGTCAGCCGCCCTTAGTCAAGGTTAGCAGAAATCCTCATTGACATTCCATATATGCCATATTTTGGCGATTTATTAAGAAATGAATTAAGAAATTCGTTTCCTATAGCTCATAGGTCAATTAAATCCCACAAACCAGTGCAGCAGCTTATATCCACCTATGGACAGCTTCCGGCCGGACCTCCCCGGCAGATTTACAGCCCTGCCCAGTATGCTGTGCCTTATTTTCCAATAGAGAATGAGATTTTTTTCCTTCAGGTACTGCCATAGTTCAGCCTTCTTTTCCAGCGCCTCCTCTGTATCCGCCCTTATCAGCATAATTGAAGAAATCGCCGTTATTATGTCCAGATAGCTTATCATGTACTTCCTTATGCGGCGGTTTGGCACATTGTTGTCCGACAGGTAATCCATCATAAGCTTATTGACCCTTATCTGCTGGTCTATGCGGCTTATCATCACACTCTCATTGACAGACTGGTCCTCCCTGCCTATGAAATAGCGGTAAAAATTCACATTGAGATAGTAGAGGGTGCGCACATAGGGCAGGGGTTCAAAGACAAAGAGATTGTCCACATAGAAAGTATGCTCCGGAAGCTGAAGCCCGCAATCTATAAGGAGCTTTGTCCTGAATATCACTGAGTGCAT
>JAGBNO010000075.1 GCA_017634355.1 Lachnospiraceae bacterium | reverse complement strand
GATGTCACAGAATTCTGAGAGGCTTTCCTGGTCCTTCGAAGAAGTGGACGGAAGGCTCAAGGACATCATGACAGGCATATACAAAAAGGTGGCGGATGCCGCTGAGCGCTACGGGCACAAGGGAGACTTTGTGGTGGGCGCGAATATCGCAGGCTTTGAGAAGGTCGCTGAGGCCATGGAGGCTCAGGGGCTGGTCTGAGAAATTTGTTCTTTACGGAACTATAGTTTATTGATGTGTATATAAGCATGGGACCCGTTCCGTTTCCGAACGGGTCCCTGCATAAAAAGGGCGGGAAGGACATTGAATGAATATGCAGGAAGTTTCCAGATTAATATTGGGTCTGAGGTCGGCCGGATGGTCTGAAAAAGAGATAAATGATTTTATCCTTTTTATTGAGAGCGGGGATGAGCAGTACAGGCCCAAGGGCAAAGAAGAGGATGATTAAAAGATAAAAAATCTATTTGACAATAAGTGCCTAAAGTATTATAATCAGTAGAGTTGTGAGCAAATTTTATAGTGCTCTATGCGGAAGTGTCGGAACTGGCAGACGAGCTAGACTAAGGATCTAGTAACAGCAATGTTGTGAGGGTTCAAGTCCCTTCTTCCGCACTAAAAAGTTTATATCACGCAAAGTCGAAAAAAAACCCGTAAACACTGACGTTTGCGGGTTTTTTCATAGAATATATGTAACTATTTGTTAATTCATTTCTTATATTTTTCTTTCCTATAGATGGCCGAGAGGACGGCAGGAGTATATGGCTGAGACAGAAAACATTCAAATGGATATGATAGAAAAGGCGGCGGCACTCCTACAGGATAGAGAGATGGAGCTTAGGCGGCCGTTATATGCGGCAGTGAAGACCTTTGGCTGCCAGATGAACGAGAGGGACTCAGAGAAGCTTTCCGGCATACTCCAGGCCATGGGCTACAGCATTACGGATTCAGAGGAGGAGGCCGACTTTATCCTCTATAATACCTGCACCGTGAGGGAACATGCAGACATCAGGGTCTTTGGCCGCCTGGGAGTGCTAAAGGGCTTAAAAAAGGAAAAAAAGGGCCTTTTGATAGGGCTCTGCGGCTGCATGATGCAGGAAAAGGGGATTTTTGAAAGGATAAGGGAAGAGCATCCAGAGGTGGACATCGCATTCGGGACCCACAATCTTTCGGATTTCCCTGAACTCATGTACAGGCTGCTTTCCGGTGAAAAGAGGGTGATGGAGCTTAGGGCAGAGCCTGAGAGGGCGCTGGAAGGAGTTCCCGTAAGGCGTAAATATCCTTTCAAGAGCGGGGTTAACATAATGTATGGCTGCGACAATTTCTGCAGCTACTGCATAGTGCCTTATGTCAGGGGCAGGGAGAGGAGCCGAGAGGCTATAGACATTATAAGGGAAATAGAGGGGCTTTCGCATGATGGTGTGAAAGAAGTGATGCTCCTTGGGCAGAATGTCAATTCTTATGGATTAAAGGGTATAAAAAATCCAGTCACTTTTCCGGAGCTCTTAAAAGAAGTGGAAAAGGTGGAGGGGATAGAGAGGATAAGGTTCATGTCCTCTAATCCCAAGGATGTGGGGGATGAGCTTATAGCTGTAATGGCGGAGTCAAAAAAAATCTGCCCCCACATACATCTAGCACTGCAGTCGGGGAGCGGCCGCATACTCAGGGCCATGAACAGGCACTATACGAAGGAGGGCTTTATTTCCCTCGTAGATAAAATGAGGGCCGCCATGCCGGACATTTCGATAACTACTGATATTATAGTCGGCTTCCCTGGGGAGACAGAGGAGGACTTGGAAGAGACTCTGGAAGTCATAGAGAGGGCAAGGTTTGACGCAGCCTTTACCTTCATTTATTCCAAGCGCAGCGGGACCAAGGCCGCCGATATGGAGGGCCAGATAGAACCTAAGGTAGCCCGTGAGTATTTTGACAGGGTATTAAAAAAGGTACAGGAAACTGCCGCCGCACAGGCGGAGCGTTTCACCGGCCGCACTGTGGAGGTGCTTGTGGAGCACAGGAACGAAAAGGATCTAAGCCTCGTCACGGGCCGCATGGGGCAGAATACGGCTGTGCATTTCAAGGGGGAAGACGGGCTGATAGGGAGGATAGTGCCGGTAAAGCTTAAGGAATGCAGGGGCTTTTATTATATGGGGGAGCTGGCCTAAGGTTTTTCTGATGGGCGTTCGCTGAGGTGCCTGCACAAAAAAGCTTCCCTCGTTTGGATGGGGAAGCTTTAATATAAAAGAGCCACCAAACGGACTCGAACCGTTGACCTACGCATTACGAATGCGTCGCTCTACCAACTGAGCCATGGTGGCGTAAAACGCTGTCTATTATAATACTAAATCAAATGAATTGCAAGTGTGCACTTAAGCATATTGTTATCTAACTGTTCAGCACCCGGCGAAAAGCCGCAAAAACAGGGAGGGAGTGTGGCTAGCTTCAGCCGTATTCAGAGGCTTAAGGTGCATAAGAGTTAAGGCAACTACCAAGGAGTGGAACTTATTAAAAGCATGAAAAAGAAGCAGAAAGCTGTAACTTCCAGGACGCTCTATTACTATGGCAAGGCGACGATGCGGCACTGGCCATACTTTTTACTGGACATCTTGTCCTCCACAGGCTATGCCTATTTTTTGACATTCGGGAATCCGCTGATCATCGCCCATATACTGGATATTCTCGCCACAAGGACCGTGACGGTATCGGAGGTCTTTCCCGTCTTCGGCCCCAGCATACTCTTAATGATAGGCTGCAACGTGCTGGGGCAGGTGGCGAGCAAGCTTCAGGACTACAGCCTGTGGCGGCTGCAGATACTGGTCTACTACGATCTTTCCACGCTCTGCTTTGATGTGCTGTCGAACCAGTCCATGACCTTCCACAACAACCGTTACGGGGGCTCGCTTGTGAGCCAGACCAGCAAGTTTTCCAGCGCATATAACGATTTAATGCAGACCGTGACCTATTCGGTGATACCGGCCCTTGCAACCGTGGTCTTTATCATAGCCATACTGTTTCCGCTGGTGCCTTTGTATGTGCTCATACTCATAGTATTCCTCACGGTCTATATACTGGTGGTGTACCTTATATTTAAGAGGCTTTTGAAGCTGAATTCCAAGACCGCGGGGGCGCAGAACAGGCTATCAGGGGAGCTCTCTGACAGCATTACCAATATACTTGCAGTGAAGACCTCCGGCAGGGAGGAGTATGAAAAAAGTCTTTTTGAAAAGATAAATAAAGAGGTATACTTAAGCGATTCCAAAAGGATGAGGGGGTCCCTCTTCGCAGGGGCGGTGTGCTCAACCATGATAGTCGTGATAATGGGAATCCTGACCTTCTTCCTTGCAGGTGGCAACGCTTGGTTCGGAATTAGCGCGGGAACATTGGTAATGATGTTCTCCTATACCAATAATCTGACACTCCGCTTCAATATGCTGACATCTGTTATGCAGACCATTAACCGCTGCTTCGGAGACGCCCACGATATGACGGTAATACTGGACGAGCCAAGGCTCGTGTCAGATGAGGCGGGGGCTAAGGACCTCATTGTAAACAGGGGGGATATTTATTTTTCGGATCTGACCTTTTCCTATACGGACGGAAATGTGGAAACAGATGTTTTCGAGGATTTCTCCCTGCACATAAAGTCAGGTGAGAGGATAGGGCTCGTAGGCAAATCAGGCTCAGGGAAGACCACCCTCACGAAGCTGCTATTAAGGCTTACGGACATACAGGGAGGGCGCATACTGGTGGACGGGCAGGAAATCTCCAAGGTGACACAGGTGAGCCTTAGGAGGCAGATAGCTTATGTGCCGCAGGAGCCGCTCCTGTTCCATAGAAGCATTGCGGAGAACATATCCTATGGGCGGCCGGAGGCCAGCTTTGAAGAAATAAGGCAGGCCGCCATAGACGCAAATGCTCTGGAATTCATAGAGAAGCTGCCGGAGGGCTTTGACACCATCACAGGAGAAAGGGGAGTGAAGCTTTCAGGAGGGCAGAGGCAGAGGATAGCCATAGCGAGGGCCATACTCACGAATGCCCCCATACTTGTCCTGGATGAGGCCACCAGCGCACTGGATTCTGAGAGCGAGCAGCTGATACAGGCGGCCCTTGTGAATCTCATGGAGAACCGCACGTCCATAGTAATAGCCCACAGGCTTTCCACGGTGTCCAGGCTGGACCGCATAGTGGTGCTGAAGGACGGGGAAATAGTGGAGGACGGGACACACGAGGACCTTATCGCAAAGGGCGGCGAATATGCGGACCTCTGGGAGAGGCAGACCGGTAATGGGATAAATGAGCCGGACTGATATTTAGGCCGGCGCAATTGGAGATAAATACAAGCAGATTGAAAAGCTATTTATGGACAGATACTAAGGAGGGTGAATATGCGGAAAAAACTTACAAGGCTAATGCTTGCGCTTTTTCTTTTCCTTATGCTTATAGGCTGCGGAAAGAAAGACGATGCCAAAGAGGCGGCGGATAATAATGAGGGCGCGGACAGCGGAATGTCCTCAGAGGAAGGTGGCGCAGGGGCAGAAGAGCCCTCAATCTCCGTTTCATCTGCGGTAGTTACCCTGGGCGATGAAGATGCCAAAATGTCCTTCGCAATGGTGTCTGATGTGGGCGGCATAAATGACCACTCCTTTAATCAGGGCGCATGGGAGGGGCTTAAATTCTTAAATGAGAATATGGATGCGAGGGTCAGCTATATTGCGTCGAAAAGTGTGGAGGATTTCGAGCCCAGCTTAATGCGGCTTGCGGACCAGGGCAATGAGGTGGTCTGGGGAGTGGGCTACCACTTCGAGGATGCCATAATGAAGGCCGCCGCCGCAAGGCCTGACATCCATTTCGGAATAGTGGACTTCGCATACGAGAAGATGCCGCCCAATGTGACCTGCGCCACCTTCAGGGCGGAGGAACCGGCTTTCCTTGTGGGCTATATAGCGGCGGCCGTATCAGAGACTGGCAAGGTGGGCTACATAGGCGGCATGGACGTGGAGCCTTTAGAGCCCTTCTATTATGGCTATCTCTCAGGGGTAAAGCAGGCGGACAAGGACCTTGGCAGGGAGACCGAGGTGCTTACGGAATACATAAATAGCTTTGAGGATGCGAGCCTTGCCAGAAATGTGGCTGAGAAGATGTATGACGGCGGGGCGGACGTGGTATTCCATGTGGCCGGCGGCGCAGGGATAGGTGTAATAGTGGCAGCAGGATTTAAGGATAAGTATGTGATAGGCGTGGACTGCGACCAGTCCTACCTGGACCCCGCCCACGTGCTTACATCTGCAGTGAAGAAGGTGGATGTGGCGATTTCCAATATATCAGTGCAGTATGCCATGGGGGACAATATAGACGGGCGCATAATGGAGTACGGCCTTGCAGAGCACGCCGTGGGCATACCGGAATCAAACCCCAATGTGCCTGAGGATGTGATGGAGGCCGTCAGGGAGCTGGAGAAGAACATTATCTACAATAATATAGACGTGCCCATGGATGAGGTGGAATATAAGGAATTCTGTGAGGCAGTTTCTGAATAGTTACCGTGTAAAGGCATATACCAAAGCAGATTGATTTTTGATATAATTGTTCTGTAGCATTATGTGGCGGGCCTGAATAGCTGCAGTGCAGTTTTTTAAGGCTTTCAGCCACAGAGCTTTATGGTTTTGCAAAGGTTTTGAAGGGAGAAATTGTCTTATGAAGAAAGTGATTTCAGTATTGCTTACGGGAATAATGTCAGCCGTGCTGATCGCAGGCTGCGCAGGTACGCCGGAAGGCGCAGCGGCCGGAGGAGCTGTGGCAGGGGATGCCGCCGCCGGTGGAGCAGAGGGCGGCGGTGCAGGTGATGCCGCAGAGGCTTCCGCGGACGGCGGCACCGCAGAAGGCGCAGAATCAGCTGAAGGCGGCACTGTGGCCGCTGCTCCTGCCGGAGATGCGCTGAAAATAGCCATAGTGAGCTCTGGCTCAGGCGTGGACGACGGCAGCTTTGCCCAGAATAATTACAATGGAATACAGGCCTTCATAAAGGAGAACCCTAATTCCACGGTCACACCGGTAAAAGAAGAGAATGGTGACGTGGCGGCGGCCGTGCAGGCTGTGGCCGACATAGTTGCGGATTATGACGCAATAGTGTGCTGCGGATTCCAGTTTGCCGGCATTACTTCCATAGCGCAGGAAAACCCGAATGTGAAGTTCATACTGGTAGATACTTATCCTACTGACGAGGAAGGCAATGAGGCCGAGGTAGACAATATCTACGCCATGTCGTTCAAGGAGCAGGAGGGCGGCTTCTGCGCGGGGCTGGCGGCGGCTCTGGAGACAAAGAGCGGGAAGGTCGCCGTAGTGAACGGCATAGCCTATCCCACAAATGTGAATTACCAGTACGGATTTGAGTCGGGTGTAAATTATGCAAATAAGCATCTGGGAGCGAAGGCAGAGTTAGTGGAGCTAGCCTCTTATGCGGGCACTGACGTGAACGGCAAAAATGTGGGCGGCAACTATGCCAACAGCTTTGGAGACGAGGCCACAGGCAAGGTCATAGGCGAGGCCCTCATCAAAGAAGGGGTTGACATGATATTTACCGCGGCGGGAGCCACGGGCAATGGCGTCCTCACTGCCGTCAAGGAGGCAAAGGACGTCTATTACATAGGCTGCGATGTGGACCAGTATGACGACGGCGAAAGGTCTGAGGGGAATGTGATCATGACATCTGCCTTAAAGATCATGGACAAGAACGTGGAAAAGCAGCTGAACGAGATAAAGAACGGCACATTCAAGGGCGGTAACTACCTCCTTGGCGCAGATACCGATTCCACGGGCTATGTGAGCGCAGATGGCAGGCAGCAGCTTAAAGCTGAGACCATAAAGGCCATGGACGAGGCTTTTGCGAAGGTAAAGAGCGGGGAAATCATTCCTGCGGCGAATTTCAACGGAGAGGATCCTGAGAGCTTTACGGGGCTTTGATATGTCTTACGAATACATTATTGAAATGAAGCATGTGACCAAGCGTTTTCCGGGCATTGTGGCAAATGACGATGTCACGCTGCAGATAAAGGAGGGCGAGATATTTGCCCTTCTGGGCGAGAACGGGGCGGGGAAATCCACGCTTATGAGTATGCTCTTCGGTATGTATGAGCCTGACAGCGGCGAAATCTATATTCGGGGCCGGAAAGAGAATATTACAAGCCCCGGATATGCCGCAGGCCTCAATATAGGCATGGTGCACCAGCACTTTAAGCTGGTGTCCAATTATACGGTTACAGAGAATATCATTCTGGGGAATGAGCCTAAAAAGAAGCTCTTCGGTTTTTTGCCCACCGTGGATATGGCCAAGGCGGAAAAAGATGTGGCGGTGGTTTCAAAGGTCTATGGGCTGGATGTGGGCCCTAAGGATGTTATCTCGGAAATGAGCGTTTCCGCAAGGCAGAGGGTGGAGATATTAAAAATGCTCTACAGGGGGGCGGACATACTCATTTTTGACGAGCCCACCGCTGTCTTAACGCCCCAGGAAATAGGG
>JAGBNO010000074.1 GCA_017634355.1 Lachnospiraceae bacterium | reverse complement strand
ATCTTCCCGCCAGTCACCTGTCATACTGCTCAGCTTATCTATATGCAGCTTATGCCGCATATCCTCAAGTGGAGGCTGTGTAGCGGAACAAAGAACTACTGTAGTTCCACATATTTCCTTAAGAAAATTCATTGCAAGATTAAACAGATGTACGCACTTCTTCGGAAGTGATTGAATTTCATCTATAATTATCACAGAATCGCATAGAGTATGCATACGCCGGACAGATGCCATTTTGTCTGAAAAAAGAGAATTCAAAAACTGCACCATTGTTGTCGCTATTATCGGAGTATCCCAGCGTTCAGAGCGCAATTCATATTCATGGAGTTCTTCTTTAGAATCAATACTTGCTACTGCGTCTGAATGGTGTTCAATAAGTGCTTTTTCGCCAGATATTGCTTTTATTTCATCGCTGTTCTGTTCAAGTATAGACATAATAGGTGCTATATAGAATATCTTTATCTTTCCATATTTCTTACAATATTCTACCGCAAATCGAAGTGATGAAAGCGTCTTTCCGCCCCCCGTAGGAACTATAAGGCGGCATATACCGACCCGATGTTCTGAAAATGCCGAACATCGTTCTGAAATATCCATACGCCCTCTGCTAATTAAATCTTTTTTCTCTGAAAATGCATTGAGCTTTTGCATGAGTTTTTTATGCATATCATTCCATAATATGCCGGTGTCAAACTCTTTCCCCTGTTTTTTCCCTGCCATAAAATCTGCGGCATCAGTCCTGTCGGCATCCACCAGAACCGACTGTATGAGCCGATCAAACATTCCCAGATAAAAAGCGAATTCTGTCTTGTCTAATTCCCCATTATCTTTGGAGAGATTATTGAGCTTCTTACGTATGTTTCTATACTCCAGATCTGCTTTATCAAGCAGACTGACAAGTTGCTCATCACTTATAATAGTTCTGATATTTTTATTGATCTGCTCATAGAATTTATCCTCTGACAAGCGTTTGGCAAAATAATCCCTGCAGTCTTCATCAATCCAGTCATGCAGACCATGATGCGATAAAACTATTCGCGCTATCATCCTGGATACATTATAATATTTTCTTTTATCAGACTTGTCCGCAAGTTCACAGATATATCTTGCGCCTGCGAAACTATGGTCTATGTCTCCCCTCTTATAATTATTGCGTTTATTTATATAATCATCAAATTCCTTTGACAGCTTTCCTGCATCATGGATGATTCCCGCAAGTTTTCCTATGTTTCCAATCCCAAGATCTTTCACAAAGTTCATAGATAATGCTGACACATTCATCACATGCTCTCTTACAGATTGAGTCTTCCCATCCTTATCTATATGAGCTGTAAAATATGCATAAGTTTTATGATCCCCCATATACCCCCTCACATATCAAAAAGCGACAGCTGGTTCGTGTCCGGTATCCCGCTCAGGATATTCAGTTCCTTTAGGAGGGCGGCCTTGCTCTTGGAGCAGCCGGTGCGGGCCATGAAGTCCTCTAAGGAGAGGAAGGGGCCGTCATCTTTAGTTCTGGCAAGGCCAGCCATGAGGTCGTCCACTTCGTGCCCTCCCATGCCGCCCAGGCTCTGGAGGGACGGCATGATGTGGCTGTCGTCCACCTTGGAGAAATACCTGCCGTCCACCTTCATTAAATCTATGGGCGTGAACTCTATGCCCCTCGCATACATCTCCTTTACGAGCTTCATATCCTTTATGCTGTTCTTCTCCGTGGCCGAGAGCTCCTTCTTGCCCACTTCCTTCTTCTTTGCAAGCAGCAGCTCCAGTTCCTCGTTCAGCCTGTCGAGCCCCATGCACATCTTCGCATAGTCTATGGCATCCGCCCTTATGGAGAAGTATCCTATATAGTACTCCAGAGGCCTGTAGACCTTGTACCAGGCCACCCTCCAGGCCATCATCACGTAGGCCGCGGCATGGGCCTTGGGGAACATATACTGTATCTTTAAGCAGGACTCTATGTACCACTCAGGGACGCCTGCCTCTATCATGGCCTTCTTCATCTCGTCCGTGAGGCCCTTGCCCTTCCGAACAGATTCCATGGTCTTGAAAGAGAGGGACGGGTCCATCTTTTTATTGATGAGGTAAAGCATGATGTCGTCACGGCAGCAGATACATTCCTCCAGCTTAAGCCCCATGTCGTTAACGAGGGACTGGGCATTCCCCGTCCAGACGTCGGTGCCGTGGGAGAGGCCGGATATGCGTATGAGGTCTGAAAAGGTCTTTGGCTCCGTATCCTTAAGCATGCCTATGACAAAGTCCGTGCCGAATTCCGGTATGCCCAGAGTCCCCGTATGGCAGCCGTCTATGTCGGCCCTCTCTATGCCAAGAGCCTCCGGGCTTAAGAAAAGCGACATGACCTTCTCATCGTCCAAAGGGATCTTTAAGGGATCCACACCTGTTGCATCCTGCAAAAACCTTATCATCGTCGGGTCGTCGTGGCCCAGGATGTCGAGCTTCAAGAGGTTATGGTCTATGCTGTGGTACTCGAAATGTGTGGTAATGTCGTCGTCCAGCTTATTCGCTGGGTGCTGCAGCGGCGTGAATGAATAGATATTCTCACCCCTGGGCAGCACGACTATGCCGCCGGGATGCTTGCTCGTAGTCCTAAGCACCCCCTCGCAGCCCTTCGCCATGCGTATGATCTCCGCCCTGCGCTTATGCCCCCCGTGGTCCTCCGCATAAATCCTCGCAAAGCCCTCGGCATTCTTTTCCGCCACAGTGCCCATGGTGCCAGCCCTGAAGGTCTGGCCGGCCCCGAATATTACCTCCGTGTACTTATGGGCCTTACTCTGGTAATCCCCTGAGAAATTCAGGTCTATGTCCGGCTCCTTGTCCCCCTTGAAGCCAAGGAAGGTTTCAAAGGGTATGTCGAAGCCCGTCTTATTAAGCTTTTCACCACATTCGGGACAGACCCTGTCCGGCATGTCGCAGCCGCACATGCTGCGGGATGCGTATGACTGTACCAATTCAGAGTCGAAGTCGTAATAGTGGCACCTGGGGCAGATATAGTGCGGCGGAAGGGAATTCACCTCTGTTATCCCTGCGAGGAATGCCGCAAAGGAAGATCCCACGGACCCGCGGCTGCCCACGAGGTAGCCATCCTCATTGCTCTTCCAGACCAGCTTCTGGGCTATTACATACATGACCGCATAGCCATTGCCAATGATGGATTTAAGCTCCTTTTCCAGCCTATCCTCAACTTCCCTGGGCAGCTTCTCGCCATATATCTCATGCGCCTTCTCATAGCATATATTCCTTAAGGTCTCGTCAGAATGGGCTATCACAGGGGCGCACTTGTCGGGCCGGACAGGGGAAATCCTATCCACCATGTCAGCAATCTTCCTGGGGTTATCTATTACCACCTCCCTTGCCTTCTCCTTTCCGAGATAGGCAAATTCCTCCAGCATTTCCTCTGTGGTCCTAAGGAACAGGGGCGGCTGTCTGTCTGCATCGGCAAACTTTTTGTAGTTCATTACTATGCGCCTGAATATCTCGTCCTCAGGGTCTAAAAAATGCACGTCGCAGGTCGCGACCACCGGCTTTGCATGCTCCTCACCCAGAGAGACTATGCGCCTGTTTACATCCCTTAAGTCCTCCTCAGTATTCAGCGTGCTCTTTTCCTTAGACAGGAGGAACTTATTGTTGCCTATGGGCTGTATCTCCAGATAGTCATAGAATTCGACAATTTCACTTATCTCCTCCTCCATGGAGCCTCTCTCCAAGGCACGGTAGAGCTCTCCCGCCTCGCAGGCGGAGCCTATGATAAGCCCCTCCCTGAGGGCGCTTAAGCGGCTCTTCGGTATGCGGGGCTTTTTATAGAAAAACTGGTCATGGGCCTCCGACACCAGCTGGTACAGGTTCACTCTTCCGGTCTCGTTCTTCGCTATTATTATCACATGGAAGGTGGGAAGCTTCTTTAAGAGCTCCTTGTCTATCCTATCTATGGAAAGAAGCCCGCTTAAGCTCTCTATGCCCCTCTCCTTAAGCCTTTCTGAGAGCTTAATGAAAATCTCCGCCGTAGCGGCCGCATCGTCCACGGCCCTGTGGTGGTTTTTCAGCGATACTCCCAGTACCTCCGCCACCTTGTCCAGCTTATACTTATTTAAGTCGGGCAGCAGGAGCCTGGAGAGCGCCACGGTGTCTACTATGGTCTTTTCAAAACTAAGTCCCAGCTTCCTTGCATTCCTCTCTATGAAGGCGCAGTCAAAGGAGGCATTGTGGGCAACGATGGCGGCCCCTTCCGTAAACTTAAGGAACTTAGGCAGCACTTTTTCTATAGGGTCTGCCTCCGACACCATTTCGTCCTTTATGCCCGTGAGATCAGTGATCTCCTTTGGTATGGGGATGCCGGGATTCACGAATTCATTGAACCTCTCTGTAACAGCCCCGTTCTCGACACGCACTGCGCCTATCTCTATTATCTTATTCTTTTCAGCGGAAAAGCCCGTGGTCTCTATGTCGAATACCACATAAGCGCCACTGAGGCTCCTGTCCCTATCTTCGCCCTCGGATAAAAATTCCACTATGCGCGCGCTGTCGTCCACGAGATATCCTTCGCAACCGTAGAGGAGCTTAAAGTCCTTATTCTTTAGCTTTGGCAGTTCGTGGAAAGCCTCCGTGAATGCCTGCACCCCGCCGTGGTCTGTTATCGCAAGGGCATCCCAGCCCCAGCTGTCGGCCCTGTGCAATATGTCTTTCACATCGCTCACGCCGTCCATCTCGCTCATCTTCGTATGGCAGTGGAGCTCCACACGCTTTACCTCAGCTGAATCCATACGGGGCATATTTATAGGTACAGATTTCTGTATGCCCCGAACGCGCATTAACACTATCTCCCTCGCAAAGTCGTCATAGGCCGCAGACCCCCTGACCTTCACGGTGAGGCCGCTCTTTCCGCCCTTAATCTTCGGAAGGGCAAGCCTCTCCCTGAATTCGGGCGCCTCATCGTTGGACAGGAAGAGCTTGACGCTTAAGGAATCCGTGCCGTCAGTGATATCAAAGGTAACTATTGTTTTTTCATTCCTTGTAAGTATCTCCTCATAGCGTATTATCTCACCGCGGACGCTTATATTCCCTATTTCCCCTACCACATCCTTTAATGGGGTTATTTCGCCGTCCACGCTGCTTCCCCAGATCTGATCCGGGCTCAGGGGCTTTCTCCTGTCGAAGGCCCTGCCCCGTCCCATGCGGCGCCCCTGCCAAGGCCTTTGACTGTCAGGGCTGTCCTGCCTTTCAGCACGGCCTGTGGCAGAGTTACCCTCCTTTATCGCTGAGTTCCTAAGCACTTCGGTAACTGCCCTCATCTCCTGCTGCAGCCACTTTTCTTCATTTATCCTGTCTGCCGGCTTTTCCCCTGTCTTTAAGCGGAATCTGAGGTCTGCCCTAAGCCCGCAGCGCTCATTTATGATGCGGCTTAAGTAGTCTGCAAGGTGCTCTGCCTCGTCCCTGGATATAAGATTGTCCTCCAGGGCAAGCATTACCTTACAGCCGTCATGGATACTTATGTCTGCATGCCTGTAGAGCTGGTACATAAGCGGGAACTCCGTCCTCAGCTCCTCGCTTATGGAAGCGGCATACTCCCCCATTAGTTTTTCCAGGCAGTAGCCATCTAGGTTAAAGCTCTCATGCAGCCGCACTAAGACACTGCGTCCCGGAAAGAGCTGCTTTTCCATCTCCCTCTCCAGCCGCCTTATGCCGCTAAAGCCTATTAGCCTCTCGGCCTTCACATATATGTGGAACTGGCTTCTGTTGGAGCTGGCCTTTATCCTGCTGACCTTAAACTCCCGTCCCAGGTCCAATAGCTCCCCCTTTAACCTGAGTGTAGGGAAAACTTCGTAGAAATCTCTTTTTTCTTCCGTATAATCTCTTTGCATCTTACTTCTCCGCACACAGCTTGTCGAATTCCACCTTAAATGCGCTTAGCAGCTCGCCCTCCGGCACTTTTTTAATTATCTCGCCCTTCTTAAAAATAAGCCCTTCCCCGTCTCCTCCGGCCACTCCCAGGTCAGCTTCCCTTGCCTCCCCTGGGCCGTTTACGGCGCAGCCCATTACAGCAACCTTAAGCTTCTTATCCACTCCCCTTACCATTTCTTCGACTTCTTTCGCAAGACTTATGAGGTCTATCTTCGTGCGCCCGCAGGTTGGGCAGGACACCACCTCTACTCCGCCCTCGTACATATCAAGGCTGCGAAGCAGCACCTTTGCGGCCTCCACCTCTTCGACAGGGTCTCCCGTAAGCGACACCCTCAAAGTGTCGCCTATGCCCTCGTAGAGAAGTATGCCTAAGCCGACTCCCGACTTGATGCCGCCCCTCATGGGGGTTCCGGCCTCCGTTATCCCTATATGCAGGGGGTAATCGGTCTTTTTAGCCACCTCCTCATAAGCATGTACGCACATCATTACATCAGAGGATTTAATGCTAATGACTATCTCCCCGTATCCCAGCTCCTCTATGAGCCTTACCTTATTTAATGCGCTCTCGCAGAGGCCCTCTGCGGTCACCCCGCCGTACTTTGCTATTATCTCCCTTTCCAGCGAGCCGGAATTGACGCCCACCCTTATAGGCACCTTCCTTTTACTGCACTCGGAAACAACCTTTTCAAGCCCCTCCCTGCCGCCTATGTTCCCAGGGTTTATGCGTATCTTGTCCGCCCCATTCTGAAGGGAGAGAAGCGCCATGCGGTAGTCGAAATGTATGTCCGCCACCAGCGGTATATGTATGTGCCGCTTTATCTCCCTGAAGGCCTCGGCGGCTTTTTCATTTGGGACCGTGCAGCGCACTATGTCGCAGCCCGCCCTCTCAAGGGCCAGTATCTGCCCTATAGTAGCGGCAGCATCCTCCGTCCTCGTATTAGTCATGGACTGTATCAGTATATTCTTTCCGCCTCCTATGGCCCTGTCCCCTATGGAGACGGTGCGGCTTACGCGTTTTTCCATTTTTACCTCTTTCTGCCGCGTTTTTTGCGGCACATGAGGAGAAATTGCGAAGGCAATTTCTCCGATGTGATAAGAAACATTGGTGACGAAAAGCGGCACCAATGTTGAGTTTGAAAGAAATGCTATCAAGCATTTCTTTCAAACTTATCCCCCCTTAATTACGATGAATTGTAAGTTTGCTTTTTATAAATATACTCCCTTTATCAGGCACAGCAGCACCCCTCTGGATATATCCTCTGACAATTCCATCCCGCACAATGGCAAAATCACAGGCTGCGCTAGGTAGAAAAGCAATGCCCAGAATTGCGGCCCCCTTTATGACACCGGAGGCGAAATAGGAAATATTGCAGACGACTTCAGCCGTGGGCAGGATCAACGGATCAGATGCAAAGCCCGAAAGTATCAGATTGTTCTGTATACCCATCACAAATCCGCATGGCCCTTAGCCCAGATCATCATTAGTCCGCTGCCGTGTATGAGCGAATATATAACTGCGCTATGGTCCCGTACCCCGGCATGCCCGACTGAGGTAATTCCGTCTGCTCCCGTCTTTACTGTCTACACCCATCCTGTCTTGTAATCCCCTTGCAGACGGATTGAAATATACTTAATTCTAAACATATTCGTTTCTTATTATAATACTGTTCTGCCCCGTAGCACAATCACTGCAGGCTAGGCAAGGACAGAAACCCTTCCCTATGCCGCACTGCCATGGCAGGGATCACCAGGGCCAGCAGGGAATCCATCTTTTCTGACCTGATAAAAAGATACTGCAGCCATCATGGAATTCAAGGCCACTGCTTTAATCTCGCACTTCGTTCTCAGTGACGGGGCATTCTTCACACTAAAAAGCCCCAAGGGTATTGATATTCATGTTCAATATCCTCTCCTCCTCACTGTCCCCTTAGCCAATAATCAGCGAACTTTTTCTAAAAAAAGCACTCTCCCATTTACGGAATAACAATGCTATAATGTAGTGCAAGCAGGCAAGAGCCTCAATTGCTTTACAGAAGTTAGTCAGATGTTGAAAATGGTCACCGCAATAGAGGAGCCTCAATTGCTTTACAGAAGTTAGTCAGATGTTGAAAATGGTCACCGCAATAGAGGAGCCTCAATTGCCTTACAGAAGTTAGTCAGATATTGAAAATGGTTACCGCAATAGAGGAGCCTCAATTGCTTTAGGTAAGTT
>JAGBNO010000073.1 GCA_017634355.1 Lachnospiraceae bacterium | reverse complement strand
CTATGTAGTATCGAATTGATTGCCTATATACAACATATACAACATATACAACAAAATGTCAACCTCCTCTTGACATAAAAAAAGCCGCCATGTGGCGGTTTCCAAGCGATTCAATGATTATTCAACTGTCAAAGTACCGAGCGCAGCGAGGCACTGCTAAAAATGAACCTGGTGTACTGAGGCCGGATAGTTATCGGGACTGGCAGTATAGTATAACACTACTGGAATTTTGCCTTTCAGTGTTGACATGGCTTATGTAAGATGATAGGCTTTCACATCAGTAGTTGAGATGTTTTCAACTTCTACCCTCAATTTCAGGATGCCCGCTGCTTCTTAATTTCTCCCCTTTGGCAGCGGGCATTCGCTTGCCCAAAAAAGAAATATGCGGTATAGATATTTAAAAGCCTTTATGCTATACTACACAAGTTGCCGTCTCATAGGGTTTTCATTGGGTATAGCAAACTAATTCGTTTCCTATAATAGTCTTGAGATTATGGAGGTTTGGAAAGTATTATGAGTTTACAGGTTGAGAATTTGGAACACAATATGGCAAAGCTCACCATAGAGGCTACGGCTGAGGAATTTGAAAGTTCCGTACAGAAGGCTTATCAGAAGCAGAAGAGCCGTATAAGTGTGCCAGGCTTCCGTAAGGGCAAGGCTCCCAGGGCTGTTCTGGAGAAGATGTACGGAAAGACGATATTCTATGAAGATGCGGCTAATGACCTGCTCCCCGTTGTATATTTCCGTGAAGTAGAGGAGCATAATGAGCTGGAAATCACTTCAAAGCCCAAGATAGACATAGTGCAGATGGAGAGCGGCAAGCCCTTTATCTTTACGGCTGAGGTGGCCCTTCAGCCCAGCGTGGAGCTTGGGAAATACAAGGGGCTGAAATGCACGGCGGTGGACAGCGTCGCTACTGATGAAGAAGTGGAAAAGGAAATAGAGCAGCAGAGGGAGATAAACTCCCGCATAGTGCCTGTAGAGGACAGGCCCATAGCTGACGGGGATATTGCCACCATAGACTTTAAGGGCATGGTGGACGGAGAGGCATTTGAGGGAGGCGAGGGCACGGACTACGACCTTGGGATAGGCACTCACTCATTCATAGACAATTTTGAGGAGCAGCTTATAGGCAAGAACATAGGTGATACGCCGGATATTAATGTTACCTTCCCCGAGGATTACCATGAAAAATCCCTGGCGGGCAAGGCCGCGGTATTCCATGTGACGGTGAAAGGCATCAAGACAAAGGAAATGCCGGAGTTAGACGATGATTTTGCCTCTGATGTCTCTGAGTTTGAGACCATGGATGAATACAGGGAGGATGTGCGCAGGCGCATTACAGAGAGGAAGGAAAAGGAGGCAAAGGCGCAGAAAGAGGACGAGCTTATCAAAGCCATAGTAGAGGACTCCAATATGGATATCCCCGATGCCATGGTAGAGACTGAAACAGACCAGCTCATGGAGAACTACCGCAGGAATGTCATGGCCCAGGGGCTCACAATGGAGCTGTACCTGCGTTACATTAATATGCCGGAGGCAAGACTCAGGGCCGATATGAAAGAGCAGGCCCTTAAGAATATACAGAGCAGGCTGGTGCTTAAGGCCATAGCCGATAAAGAGGGCATAGAGGTCAGCGAGGAAGATATGGACGCTGAGATGGAGAAGCTGGCTAAGCAGTATCATGTGAATAAAGACAAGGTGCATGAGATAATGGACGATGACGAAGGGAAGACCATGCGCCAGAACATCGCAATAGAGAAGGCGGCAGATCTGGTGATAGCGGAGTCTGTGGAAGAAGAGCCGAAGAAAGAAGAGTGAAGAGGTAAAAAATATGTTAGTGCCTACAGTTATTGAGACTACGAACAGAGGCGAGAGGGCTTATGATATTTACTCCCGCCTGCTGAAAGAGAGGATCGTCTTTTTAGGGGACGAGGTAAATGATGTGACGGCGGGGCTTGTGGTAGCCCAGATGCTTTTTCTGGAGGCCGAGGATCCGGATAAGGACATACATTTCTATATAGACAGCCCTGGCGGGATGATTACCGCAGGAATGGCCATATATGACACCATGAATTACATAAAGTGCGATGTCTCCACTATATGCATAGGGATGGCGGCCTCTATGGGCGCATTCCTTCTGGCCGGCGGCGCAAAGGGCAAAAGGCTGATACTGCCAAATGCCGAGGTCATGATACACCAGCCTTTGGGCGGGGCCAAGGGACAGGCTACAGATATAGAGATAAGCGCAAAACATATCATGCGCACCAAGGAAAGACTGAACCGTATGCTTGCTGAAAATACAGGGCAGCCGTATGAGGTTATTAAGGCAGATACGGAGAGGGACAACTGGATGGATGCCGAAGAGGCAAAGGCCTACGGCCTGGTAGACAAGGTCATTGTAAGCCGCAAGGAATCTGAGGGATCTGAAGGAGTCTAACAGATAAATGGCAAAAATAATTGAAGGAAAAATAAGGTGTTCTTTCTGCAACAAAACGCAGGATCAGGTGAGGAAGCTGATCTCCGGCCCCAGCGGCACATATATATGCGATGAGTGCATAGCTATATGTGCTGATATCATAGAAGAGGAGATGGAGGACGAGCAGCCCCAGGAGCCTGAAAATGAAATGCAGATCAACCTACTGAAGCCCAGGGAACTCAATGCATTTCTGAATGATTACATAATAGGGCAGGATGAGGCAAAGAAAGTTCTCTCAGTAGCCGTATATAATCATTATAAAAGGATACTGTACAAAGAACATGCGGCTAGTGACGATGTGGAGCTGCAGAAGAGCAATATACTGATGCTGGGCCCCACGGGCACAGGAAAGACCTTGCTGGCCCAGACTCTGGCCAAGGTCATAAATGTGCCTTTCGCCATAGCCGATGCTACCAGCCTAACTGAGGCCGGCTATGTGGGCGAGGATGTGGAGAATATACTCCTCAAGCTCATACAGGCCGCAGACTATGAGATTGAGCGGGCGCAGATCGGGATCATATACATAGATGAGATAGACAAGATCACCCGTAAGGGGGAGAATGTATCCATTACCCGCGATGTGTCGGGAGAAGGCGTTCAGCAGGCCTTGCTAAAGATTTTGGAAGGCACGCTTGCCTCTGTGCCTCCCCAGGGAGGACGGAAGCACCCTCATCAGGAGCTTATTCAGATAGATACCACGAATATACTCTTTATTTGCGGCGGCGCATTTGAGGGCCTGGATAAGATAATTGAAACAAGGCTGGACCAGAAGTCCATAGGCTTCAATGCCGAGATTGGCTATAAGAAGGATAAGGAGATAGGAGAGCTTTTCCATCAGGTGCAGCCGGGGGATCTCAATAAGTTCGGGCTTATTCCTGAGCTTGTAGGAAGGCTGCCTGTAACGGTGGCCCTCGACAATCTGGACAAGGAAGCCCTGATACGGATTTTGACTGAGCCCAAGAATGCCATTACCAAGCAGTATGTGAAGCTTTTGGACCTCGATGATGTGAAGCTCACCATAGAACCCAAGGCCGTGGAAGCCATTGCGGATAAGGCCCTGAAACGCAAGACCGGAGCGAGGGGACTGCGTTCCATACTGGAACAGGTCATGATGGATATAATGTACAATGTACCTTCAGAGAACTCCATATCTGAGGTGATAGTGACAAAAGAAGCGGTGGAGGGCACTAGCAAGCCCCTGGTGGTGCATTTTGAGCAGCAAGAGGCGCAGTAAGCCATTTTCGTGAATAAGAATCTGTTCTTGAACAGGGTGGATGCATGGCCTCCGCCCTGTTTTTACGATAGGGTGTTTTGATTGTCTAAGGAAAAGATAAAAATCACGGAGAAATACTATGGAAGAGAATATAAATACTGACACAGCCGAAAAAAATCCAGCCCGTAAACTCCCCTGTGTTGCGCTTAGGAATCTGGTGATTCTGCCAAATGTGCTCATACATTTTGACATAAGCGGCGACAGGGCCCTTTCTGCAGTAGATGCGGCCATGCTGGAAAATCAGGAGATTTTTATCACTGCTGTACAAAATTATAGCGTAGAGGATCCCGGCAAGGACGACTTATATAAAATGGGCACGCTCTCAAAGATACGCCAGGTTATAAAAATGCCCGGACATATAGTCAGGATAATGGTGGAGGCGGTTGAAAGGGCAGAGGTCGTGCGTTTCTCCAAAAAGAAGGAGTACTTCCATGTCCAGATACGCACCTTCCCTAAGGAAAAGGCCCAGGATGTGAGCGCAGAAGAGGCAGAGGCCATGAGGCGGGAAATAGAAGAACTCTTTTCCGAATTTGTTTCTTTCTTCCCCCGCATTGGAAAGGCTGTAGGGCGGCAGTTTTCGGAGATTCCGGACCTGGGCGACCTAATGGATGCCGTGATCGCCAATATGCCTCTGGATTTCGAGCATAAGCAGGAGGTGCTGGAGAGAGTTTCTTATAAG
This sequence comes from Lachnospiraceae bacterium, assembly GCA_017634355.1. GTDB lineage: Bacteria > Bacillota > Clostridia > Lachnospirales > Lachnospiraceae > NK4A144. The sequence goes on along the minus strand of JAGBNO010000073.1, from coordinate 34,069 downwards.
GACAGGTTTGCAAAGGTGAGGGAAATCCTCGCTCAGGAGATAGATATCGCCCGTATAAGAAGCGATTTTGCCGAAAAAGTCAGAGGGCGTGTAGACCAGGAGCAGAGGGACTATTTCCTGAGGGAGCAGCTTCGCTACATAAGGGAAGAGCTGGGGGATAAGGTGCCTGAAAATGAGGCAGATAAGTACCAGCAGATGTGTGATAAGCTGGATGCCCCCAAAGAAGTAAAGGAAAAGATTTACAAGGAGATAGAGAGGTTCAGGAATATACCCATGGGGTCTTCGGAGAGCGGAGTGGACCAGATACACATAGAGACTCTCTTAGAGATACCTTGGAACAAGCTGTCTACAGACAATAAGTCCCTGGAGCATGCAGAGAACGTGCTGGAGCGTGACCACTACGGGCTGGAGAAGGTCAAAGAGAGGATGATAGAATTCCTTGCGGTAAAGAACCTGACGGAAAAGGGTCAGAGCCCCATTATCCTCTTGGTAGGACCGCCCGGAACCGGAAAGACTTCTATAGCCAAATCAATAGCGGATGCACTGGGGCGAAAATATATACGCATATCCCTTGGCGGAGTGAGGGATGAAGCAGAGATAAGGGGACACAGGAAAACCTATGTGGGGGCAATGCCTGGGGTCATTGCCACAGGGCTGCAGCAGGCAGGCGTGAGGAATCCGCTCATTCTGCTGGATGAGGTCGATAAACTCAGCAGCGATTACCATGGGGCCACGTCTTCTGCGCTTCTGGAAGTGCTGGACGCCGAGCAGAATAAGCATTTCAGGGACCATTATATAGAAGCGCCGCTCGATTTGTCAGATGTGCTCTTTATAGCTACGGCGAATTCCACTCAGGGGATACCTGTGCCGCTTTTGGACAGGATGGAAGTAGTAGAGGTCTCAGGCTATACGCAGAATGAGAAATTCCATATAGCAAAGGAGCATTTAATCCGTAAGCAGTTAAAGAAAAACGGATTAAAGTCCTCGCAGCTGAAAATATCTGACGACGGCATAAATGCTATCATAGACCTATATACCCGTGAAGCCGGTGTCAGGAAGCTGGAGCGGAGAATAGGTGAGCTTTGCAGAAAGACTGCAAAGATAGTCTACAAGGGCGAAAAGAAGTCATTAAAGGTCACTGCAAAAAATCTGGAAGAATATCTGGGCAAGCCCAAATACCTGCCGGAAGACGAGCTGGGAGAAGACGCAGTCGGCATAGTAAGGGGCCTTGCATGGACCAGCGTGGGAGGAACTACCCTTGAGATAGAGGTGAATATCATGCCCGGCAAGGGGGCGCTGGTGCTTACGGGCCAGCTGGGAGATGTCATGAAGGAATCGGCCAGGGCAGGCCTTAGCTATGTACGCTCTGTGAGCCCTGTCTATGGCATACCTGAGAGCTTTTATAGAAACCATGATTTCCATATACATATACCGGAAGGGGCAGTGCCTAAGGATGGGCCTTCTGCCGGCATAACTATGGCTACAGCGCTTTTCAGTGCTGTTACCGGAAGCAAGGTAAAGGCAACGGTCGCTATGACTGGAGAAATCACGCTTCGTGGGAGGGTATTGCCCATAGGGGGCTTAAAGGAAAAGATTTTGGCCGCAAAGAATGCACATATCAAAACCGTGCTCGTGCCCGAAAAGAACCGCAGGGATGTGGAGGAGATTTCAGAGGAGATTAAAGAGGGAATAAATATTCTCTATATGGAGAGTATGGACCAGGTATTAAGCGAGGCCCTTACAGAGCTGCCGGCGAAGGCGCAGCCAGATTCAAGCAAGAAGAAGCGTTCCAAAAAGGGGAAGACAGATGGTCATAAAGAAGGTTGACCTTGAATGTGTAGTGGGAGTAAGCACAAAGGTGCTGCCCCAGAATGGGCAGCCTGAGATAGCCTTTGCCGGCCGCAGCAATGTGGGGAAAAGCAGCCTCATAAATGCGCTTATGAACAGGCGGAACTATGCAAGGGTATCTGAAACTCCGGGAAAGACGCAGACTATAAACTTCTACCATATAAATGAAGAGTTCTATTTTGTGGACCTGCCTGGCTATGGCTATGCCAAGGTCAGCAAGGATTTCAAGGCCTCGTGGGGAAAGATGATTGAGCGTTACCTTCACTCGTCGAAGGATTTAAGGGCTATTTTCCTTTTATTGGATATGCGCAGGACCCCATCCCCCGACGACCTTCAGATGTATGACTGGTTAAGGGGAAATGGCTATACGCCTTATGTAATAGTAACTAAAGCAGACAAGCTAAAGAAAACGCAGAGAGAAAAGGCTCTGCAGGAAATCAGAGATACCCTGATTTCCAGAGCGCCTTTAAGAGAGGGAGAAGAGCTTATAATGCAGCCCTTCTCCGCTAAAGATAAGTCTGGTCGTGAAGAAATCTATGAAATTATAGATTCCCTCCTCTCAACGTAAAGACAGGCTTTACTTAGGAGCCTGTCTTTATCAGAGCGAGGCTATTCAAGCTTTATATTCTTTAATAAGTCTCCAAGGGAGGTGGTGAGGGGTTTGCTCTTAGGCAGTTTGTAATCATCCTGAACACCTCCATCCTTATTTTCTGAGGAATCATGGACGGCTTTCATTGTCAGGGAGAGTTTTCCGTTCTCTGCTTTTAAGATGCGCACAGTGACGGACTGGCCTTCTTTAAGCACTTCGCCGGGGGTCTTCAGTCTTTTTTCAGAGATCTGGGAGATGTGCAGAAGGCCGCTGATGCCATCGCCTAAGTCTATGAATGCGCCATAGGGCTGCAGTGACTCTACTGTGCCCTCCATAACAGTGCCGGGCATGAGGCTGTCAATTTTTTCCTGCTTTTTCTTGTCAGCGGCTTCTTTTAATATAGCCTTTGCAGATAAAACCAGTTTATTCTTGTTTGGATCTGCCGTTATTACCCGCACATCCAGGGTTTTTCCCAGATATTCGTCCAGATTCTCCACATATTCCAAGGAAAGCTGGGATGCCGGTATGAAGCCCCTTACATTTTCCACATAGGCAGTAAGCCCCCCGTTTACCATGGCATTTACTTTGACCTTGATGCTCTCTTTAGTGTCCTTAAGCTCTTTCAGTCTGTTCCAGGTCATATTGTGTTCCGCCTCTTCCTCGGTCTCGACCTTGCCGGAATCTACATCGCTTTCCTCCAGCTTTTTATATGATTGCTGAAGCTCTTCCTTGTAATCCTCCATTGACTCTCCCATATTTCCTCCTTTTGTTCGTGGTGAAGCCACAACTGTGTTGCGGCCGCCCATTTGGTGTTTTATTCTGCAGAGCCCGATTTGTCAGCTGTTTCGGGCATTCTGTTCGTATTACAGGTGAGATAAATAATCTGGTAATTCTCTGCCATGCTTTCTACCATAGCCATTGCTTTTGAGAAATGGTTATCGTCCAGATTGTTCATGACATCGTCCAGGATAATACATGGCCTATCGGCATCGTAGAGGGTATCTACAAGCGCAAAGCGGGCGCAGAGATAGGTCAGGTCTCTCGTGCCATAGCTAAGAGCCTGTATGGGCCTGAAGCTGCCCATTTCTTCCACAGATGGCCGAAAGTCCATATCCAGCCCTACGGCGTGTTCGGATAGGCCGACTTGCTTCAGGTACAGGGCCAGCTGGGACTGAAGCTTGTCCATATAGCGTCCGGAGAGGGAATTCCTTGCCTGTCCCAGCATTTTGGCAGTGATATCTAAGATGGAAAGCATTTCACTCTGGTCATCGGATGGAGCCTCTGCTTCAGTGGCTGTCTGTTTTATCCTATTTTCAAGCGACTCTGCCTTGTCAGCCTCTTCTGACAGCTCATTTATTTCCTGATTTGTCTTGGTCTCATTGGCCAGGGCGGCCTCGTATGACTCCCGCTTTATTTTTACATTGTTCTGAAGCGCATCGCCCTCTTCTGACAACTTGCGGTTGGCCTTTTGCCTGGAGAGGATAAAGGAAATGCCAAGGCCTATTGACAGCAGGGCTCCTGCAATGAAGAGAATGCCCTGAAGAATGAAGCCTGAAAGCATTATGAGCGTGACAGCGCCCATGGCCCCTGAGAGTATGCCTATTATTATAAGTATTATGGCAGGAACAGAAGCAGCGCCGGCCTTTTTTCCCTTATTGTTGTTCTCCATAAAAGAACTCAGGTCATGCTCGGCGGTTTCCTTTGCTATCCTGCATTTATTCTTTTCTTCTACGATGGCCTTTAGGGATTCCTTTAATTCAGAACGCTTTTGCTCAGCCTCTTTGGCTTTTGAAAGGGAGGCTTTAAGCTCGCGCAGTTCCTGGTCGAGCTTTTCTTTCCTGCCATGATTAAGGCTGTCATTCAGAGTTTCCTTTTCTCTGGAAAGCAGTTCTATTGCCTGGTCATAGTGCAGTAAATCTGCATCATTTGAAAGCATCCCAAGCAGGCGGGCATGTATGCTTTCATTGCCGCCGGTTTCAGGCGAATTTTGCGGGATATAGGCACTGCGCTCAAAGCCATCAGCATCAATGCCGAATAGCTCCTGTCCCAGGGCAGGGCTAAATTCCCTTGCAGGAAGCCCTGTAGAGAGGTCTATGAGCTCAAAAAGGTCGTCCTCCTGCCGCTCCCCGAAGAAACGGCTGACCCGAAAATTTTTGCCGCCGGCTTCAAAGATCAGGTATCCGCCGAAATTCCCGCCCTGCCAGGGACTATAATTCCTGCGGTGGTCCTTAGGATCATATTGGCCGGAGATCCTTTTTTCCTCAAGCCCATAGAACATGGCGGAAATAAAGGAGGCAAAGGTACTTTTTCCCCAGCCGTTGTCTGCATTCAAGGAATTCAGGCCTTCGTTGAGGCGGCATTTCATCCCATGAAGCCTGCCAAAGTTTTCTATATAGCACTCAAGTATTTTCATAGATTTCCCTCAGTGATGCTGCGCCCCTCCAGTGCGGCTATTCCTGTGCGGATTACCATGGTTTTCTGGGATTCCGGCAGGGAGGATTCGGTCACTAGTCGGATGAATTCACCTCTTAAGCTGATATCGTATGCTGGGAAAGAATTGTTTATATCTGCTTCAGCGTGCGTGGGCACAATCTGGAAAAAGTAGAAATGGCCTGCATACCGCTGTTCCAGATAGGGAAGCTGCAGATCGGCCCTTGTATTGCCGCCTATTAGCTGTATGCGTACAAAATCAGAATTTGGGATGGATTTTTCCGTGAGGGCTGTGGCAATGCACCGGTCAAGCTCCTCCGGACCCTGTAAATTTGAGATATCTATAGGGATAATATGGAATCCGCGTTTTGCCGCCTTAATAAAGACAGGGTCTAAGACTCCGCCTTCTATATCCAGCCGCACAAAGCCCTTATCTCCAGTTTCCTCAAAGTCCCTGCCCTCCAGACAGCCGGAGTAGCAATATCTTCCCCGTATTCCAAGAGAACCCTCCTGCAGTTCATGGTAATAGCCCAGCGCAAGATAGTCTATATTTCTTCCCCTCCAATGGGCGGGCTGTATCATTCCGTGATAAAGTACTATATTTACATCGCTTGGATCCAGGACGAGCTCATCCGGGGAAAAAGGGGCAGAAATCACTATATTACCCTTAAGCCTGTAGGTGCGTTCTTCTAAAAAGAAAATAAGATTTGGATACTTGCCGTACATTGCCCTGATGAAAGGGTCCTGGTCCATATATGCAGAAGCATAGAAAAAACTGATATGCGGATTGCCTGAGATGCACTGTTCCACAATACTTAAGGTTGCCTGTGAGATATGTTCCCCGTCAAACAGGTTTCCTACGATGAGCACGGCTTCTGCCTGGTTTTTTGCGGCATAGCGGACCATGCGGACGAAGGTAAGCAGGAGCTCATTACGCCTTTCCTCTGCCTTCTCCTGGCTAAGGTAGCTGCCCATGGCCGCATCCAGATGTATGTCTGAACAGTGTATTATTTTCATAAAAAATACCTTGTGAATACCTCTTGCAATTAAAAACCCCTAATAAATCAAGGCAGGCCCAGCAAAAAATAAGTTCCCGCCGAGGATAGGCAAAATAAGCCCGTTAATGCCGATAATATGTGTTTTAATCCCTTCTTAGGCAGCTCTTCATAAAGAAAGCCCAGAAACATAGCTTCCGGCACTATAAGGTAGGCAATGTACCTGAAATCAGAGGAACTGAAATTCGGCACGGAAAATGCCAGCCTTAGATAAAAAAACATAGCTGCGAGATAGATTATGCCCCAAAAAGCCCTTAATGCGGCATCCGGTATGAAAACTGTCCCTTTAGCGGGGCGCAATGCGGCATTTTCGGGGCGGCAGCCCATAAAAGTATATCTTACAGTAGCTAAGAGCGCAAGAAGCGCAAGTAGCGTTCCGCTTATAAGAAGAATCCAGCAAAAGGGCAGCATATAGCCATTCTTTATACTGTAATCGTATTCGCCTAAGAGGGAAGTCTTCATAAGGGCGAGAGGAACATTAAATTCATCATACTTATTCCCATTGGCTATGAGATGGGTAAAGGGAGTATCTGTCCTTATATCAAATATTCTCTCAAACAGGCTATACTGCCCCACAGGTTCCCCGACATGGGGCATATACATAAGCGGCACTTTGAATAAAAAGTAATTCCGCAGTGGGAAGAATAGCCCCAAGGGTAGGGAGACAAAAGCGAATATGGCATATTCTTTTATATAATGCGTCAGCTTTTCCCTGCCGCCCTTTACTAGCTTAAATAAAAAGAGAAAGGCGATGGCCGGGGCTACAAGCACTCCGGATAGCTTCGCCATCATTGCAAGCCCTATGGAGAGGGCGCATTTTATTATATTACCTATTCCCTCATTCCTGTACCAGCGCAGGCCATAGAATATGGCCATGGCGCTGAGCGTATGCGTAAGCATGTCATTATTGACGCTTCCTGACATCAGTATGAAGCTCGGATGCAGGGCGGTAATAGCTGTAGCAAGAGTTAAGCCGCCGCCGGAGAGCCCCATTTCCTTGAATATCCTAATGGCATATATTGTAAAGCATATACTGTAGCAGAGCGTCAGGAACTGTATGTTCTCGCAGCTTTGCGTATAGCTGAAATGCAATAGCTGATTAAAACCAAGCCATAATGCGGCCAGGAAATGGTGCAGCAGCGGCTGGAAAAAGCCCCAGCGGCTCCTGGGGTCAAAATCCGGCAGACGCCTGTTCTGATAAAGCCATTCTATAAGCGCAGCCTGTCCTATGCCCTTTGCATTGCCGAATCCCACGACATCGTGCTGACGCTCCCAGGTGGGTGTGTACAGGATATAGAATAGCCGCAGCAGAAAGGCTGTGATCAGAGTGAATATAAAAATTCCGTTTTTCTTTCTGGCCCTTTGCATAAAGAATGCAATAGTGGCCGCAAGAAAAAGGAGCAGTATTATTAAAAGACCATACTGGCGCCTGCTCATAGATCAGGTGAAATAAACCAGCTCGTCCTCCGCAGGGGCGGCGGGCTCCACAAGGCTTGCCCTGAGCGCGGGCACTCTTTCCTCGCTGCCAGGCTGCTTCCCGAACCTGACTTCCGCAGTGACATTTACATAGGACTTTTCCTTGAGCTTGCCGGCACCTGCATATTTACAGGGAAAGCCGACAAACTGTATATCCTCTGCGCAGCAGGTCATGGCGAAACGTCCGGGAACGAAAATATCTTCCTTTCGCTTCGGGGGCTTAAAGACCTGGGCCTTGAAGCGGACGGTTTTCCCTATATAATTATCCAGATTGTCAAATACATCCAGATACCAGAGCCCGTAGTCCTCATCGCCTATTTCTATTACGGGGGAATTTATATCGTAAGGCAGCTCTTCCTTTACGGAATTATTTATGCTGCCGTCCTCCATCTCGAAAACCACCTGTGCCCTGCGGTTTTTTGCGTGGGCCGTGCGCTTATACATGGCCAGGTCCATATCCTCTCTGCAGCGGTTAAAGAGTATGAGGTCTGCATATATGAACTGCTGCAGCATGAGCATTTTCATATTATTGAGATAATTTTCGTAGGTGGAAGCATCCACCGTGCATATTCCTTCCCCTATTATCCACTGCTTTGGCAGGGCTTCTATAAGGGCATCCAGGTCCCAGGTGCCGTTGAATTCAATGATTACCCTGTCCGGCCGCTTTTCTTTTTCCAGCCCCTTAAACAGATCAGGGCTAATGTCCTTTTCTTCCTCAATGACATAGGTTTCGAAGCGGTTTCTGCTTAAAAGCTCCTTATCTATTTCCTCTATGCCCTCTTCGCAGAGGATATAGAGAGTATAAAGCCCGTCTTCGAACTGTCCCTCTTTCAGGGTCTCAATAATGAAGCTGGTCTTCCCGCTCTCCAGAAAACCCGTGAACAGATAGAGGGGAATTTCTCTCTTTTTTATCATAGCCCGAATAGTTCCTTAAGTTTGTCTTCTTTTAATTCAGATCCGATGACGCAGAGCCTGCCCGTGTAGTCGGCAGAACCTTCCCTTATCTCATATTCGCCGGGGGTTAAGTCAAAGTGCAACCATTTTTCCCCATCTGCTGACGGGACATAGCCTTTTGCCCGAAGTATTATGCCGTACTCCTCGCCATCTTTAAGGGCTTCCAATATATTCTTTAAGCTGTCATTACTGAATTTATGGACGGTCTCCTGGCCCCAGCTCGTGAAGATTTCATCAGCGTCATGCCCGTGATGGTGATGGTGGTGATGGTGCTCATGCCCCTCATCATCATGGTGATGAGGGTGCTCGTGCTCATCCTCATCGTGGTGGTGATGGTGTTCGTGCTCCTCATCGTGGTGGTGGTGCTCATGCTCATCATCGTGGTGATGATGGTGCTCGTGCTCATCATCGTGGTGATGGTGCTCATGCTCATCAATAGGGAGGGCGCGTATTTCGGCCATAAGGCTCTCTACGAGATCCTGCCCGTTTTCCATGACTTCCAGTATCTTATCCCCGCTCAGCTCTTCCCAAGGGGTGGTGATTATAGCCGCCTGTTTATTGTGCTCCTTTAGCAGCTCCAAAAGTGTGTCCAGCTTGTCCTGTGAGAGCTTTTGTGAACGGCTTATCACTATGGTACCGGCATTTTCCACCTGATTATTGAAGAATTCCCCGAAGTTCTTCATGTACATTTTTGCCTTATTGCCGTCTACCACGGTCACCAGGGCATTTACCTGAAGCCCTGCGGACGCATCTACATTCTCAACGGCCTTGGCCACATCGGAGAGCTTTCCAACTCCGGAGGGCTCTATGATGATCCTTGCGGGATGATATTTATCGACGACCTCTTTCAAAGCCTTGCCAAAATCACCTACGAGCGAACAGCAGATACAGCCGGAGTTCATTTCGGTGATATTGATGCCGGCTTCCTTTAGGAAACCTCCGTCTATGCCTATTTCACCGAATTCATTTTCAATCAGCACCACCTGTTCATTCTTAAACGATTCGGCAATAAGCTTTTTTATAAGTGTCGTCTTGCCGGCTCCGAGGAAGCCGGAAATAATGTCTACTTTGGTCATAAAGTTCCTTTCTTTGATATATAGGCCTGCCTTTTTGGCAAGAAACAAGGACAGGACCAGCTGGGGAATTGCAAGGTACTGCCCTTGTTTCTTCTTGGCAAGTTAAAAGACTGTTATTTGTAACTATTCAGCACCTTCACGCCTCGGTGCGGGCGGTCAGAGGCACTGAATAGCTGCATTATTATTTCTTTGCCACGTATTTACGGATATCCAGCGATATTGCCACAAAGATGACTATACCTATGGCTATGTACTGGGCATTGGCATCCACACCGAGGAACTGCAGGGCAACCTTTAATAGTTCCAGAACTGCCACACCTATTACGGCAGATGAAACTTTACCGCGGCCACCGGTGACGGAGACACCGCCGAGTGCGCAGGCTGCTATGGCTTCCATTTCGTATCCAAGTCCGGTATTGATGGAAGCACCGCCAGCCTTTGCTCCGAGCATAAAGCCTGCAAGTGCATAAAAGGCGGCAGCTTTGGAATAGATGATGACAAGATTGCGCTTCACGGGCACACCGGCAACCTCAGCGGACTGCGGATTTCCGCCTATGGCATACATATATTTGCCGTGGCGGGTCATATTGAAGATGAACCAGGTGATAGCGCCTACGAGCACTGCTATCCAGATGAGCCATGAGATACCGAGGAATTTACCGCTGGAGAAGAGGGTGTAGGACTCGACATAGCCTCCCAGAGGGGTAGCGCCTGTATAGATGAGCCCTATTCCGTAGATGATCTCCATCATTGCCAGCGTGGAGATAAAGGGCGGCACGGAGAGATAGGCGATAAAGAAGCCTGTGATCGCACCAAAAGCCGCTGAAACAAGCATAACTATGAGCAGCACCAGAAAAGGATTTAAGGGTGCCATTCCGGGGAAGAACTTGCCGGAATAGTCAAGCTTCTGCAGAAGCGTACCTGCCAGACAGGCGGCAAAGCCTATCATACGTCCGGCTGAGAGGTCGCAGCCTCCGGTGATGACACAGCCCGCAATGCCGAGGGCAATGACCAGTCGGTAGGACATATTAGAGAAAAGATTCAGGAAGTTATTTATAGTAAAGAAGTTTTTGGATGTAGTGCCGGTATATATGACCAGCACGAACATAACGATAATAACACCGTTATTAATGAGAAAATCAGCGATTTTTTTGTTGCTAGCGTTTTTCATTTGTACCTCCTCTATTAGAATAGCATATTCTAATATCTGACTTACACTTTTACAGTATTCAGCTCCTCTATTGCGGTGACATTTTGCAATATCTGATTAACTTCTGTAAAGCAATTGAGGCTCCTCCAAACCGAAAGAATATTTGGGGGCTTTTTAATTAAAAGGTAATTACCCCAGTATTAGATTTAAAACATCGTGGCATAACTCATTACTTTTTCCTGGGTCATCTCTTCCTTCTTATCTATCTCCCCCGTGAGTTTGCCATCGCACATGACACAGACCCTGTCGGCCATGCCGAGGAGTTCAGGCATCTCAGATGAGATCATTATGATGGCCTTTCCCTGCTGTGCCAGCTCTTCCATTATCTCATATATTTCGTGCTTGGCCCCCACATCAATTCCGCGGGTGGGCTCATCCATGATAAGAATGTCTGGGTCGTTCGCAAGCCATCTTGCGACTATGACCTTTTGCTGATTGCCGCCGGAGAGATTCTGTATAAGCTCCTTCATGCTGGGGGTCTTGATTCGCAGCTTCTCTATGCTGTCGTCCACTACCTTATTGATGGCAGGGTGATTTAATACGAAGCCCGCCTGCAGGAATTTATTATAAACGCTTATTCCCACATTGTCCTTAATAGAGAGGCAACCTACTATGCCGGTGCCGCGCCTGTCCTCAGTGATCATTCCTATGCCGGCGTTCATGGCATCGGCAGGTTTCTTAATTGTGACATTTTTGCCATGTATCTTTATAGTTCCGCTGGCCAGATGGCGTATGCCGAAGAGCCCTTCCATAAGCTCTGTACGCTGTGCGCCTACCAGGCCGCCGAAACCAAGGATTTCTCCTTTTTTAAGCTTGAAGCTGATATTTCTAAATGATTTTGGATGTATGCTGGTGAGGCCGTCAACTTCCATAATTACATCGCCTATTTCGTGATTGTGCTCAGGATAAATATTTGTGAGCTCACGCCCCACCATCTTGGCAATGATCTCATCGGTCGTCAGGGCATCTGCCGCCCATGTGCCGACATAAGTACCATCCCTCATGATGGTGATATCATCGGAAATGCGCTTGATCTCATCCATTTTATGGGAAATATATATCATTGCGACGCCCCTGTCCCGCAGGTCATTCATGACCTTGAAGAGGAAATCTACTTCTTTATCCGAGAGAGAAGATGTGGGCTCGTCAAAAATGATAATGGTTGCGTCATGGGAGACGGCCTTGGCTATTTCCACCATCTGCATCTGCCCTATGGAAAGAGAGCCGAGCAGGGCTTTGGGGTCGTAATCCAGCCCCAGCTCTTTAAGCCATTTCTCCGTTTCCTGGTTCATGGCCTTGTGGTCTATGACCTGCAGGGGGCCGAAGTGCTTTACGGGAAAGCGTCCCAGATACATATTTTCTGATATGCTGCGGGCTAGGACCGGCTGCAGCTCCTGGTGCACCATAGCTATGCCCTTTTTCATTGCGTCATCGGGATTTTTTATTTCTACAGGTTCTCCATTCAGGAAAATCTGCCCTTCATCCATGCTATAGATGCCGAAAAGACATTTCATCAAAGTTGATTTTCCGGCACCATTTTCCCCCATCAAAGCATGCACTGTTCCCGGGCGGACAGATAAATTAACCTTTTCCAAGGCCTTGACGCCGGGAAAGGATTTGCTCACACCCTTTAATTCCAGCTTGTATTCCGCCATAAATACCTCCTCTGCTATGTGACTTTCTGTAATAAGATGCCGGGGTCAAAACTATGCTTTTGCAAACAGGCCTGGCATATTGCTTTTGAGCCCAGCATTGTTTTTTTGAAAAAAGGTGCGGGTACGTGTCATCGTACTCGCACCTTATAGGACTTGTATTTAGATTAAATTATTTCAGGCTGTCGAGGATCTCCTGCGCATTGTCCTTGGTGACCTTCTTGTAATCGCAGCCGATATAGTGCTCGTTGGTGCCACCGGTGAGATAGTTGATGGCCGCATCTGCCGCACTGTGGGACTGTGCGATGTGGTCATTGAAAACAGTACCGGTCATAGTACCTGCAAGTACGTCTTCGCATGCCTCTGTAAGGGCATCCACGCCTACGAGGAAGATGTCAGTGCCAACGGTGCGTCCAGCGGCCTGTATAGCCTGCAGCGCACCGAGGGCCATGGCATCGTTATTGCAGAATACTACCTCTACATCGTTGCCATACTGTGCCAGAGCATTTGCTACAAGGGTCTGTCCCTGTGACTGATCCCAGTTACCAACCTGGTCTGTTAAGCAGTTGACCTCCAGGCCTGCGTCTGTCAGAGCCTTTACGGAGAACTCTGTACGATACTGGGCATCGACATTCTCAGGATCTCCCTCGATCATAACATAGTCTACCTTGCCGTTCTTATTTAAGTCGATGGCATCTATGCCGAGGTCAGAAATGATCTCGCCCTGCATGGTGCCGGACTGGCGCGCGTCACAGCCAACATAGCAGACATTCCAGCTGTTGTCTTCCCATCTCTTCTCCTCGTCGGCATTGGGCTCGCGGTTGATGTATACAAGAGGGATGTTTGCGGCAGTTACTTTATCAGTAATGGTAGCCGCTGAGCTGGAGTTGACGGGGTTGATGATGAGCACGTCCACACCGTCGGTAATGAAGGTGTCGATCTGGTTGGTCTGGGTGGCCTGGTCATTGGCGCCGTCCTGGATGGTGATATTTGCCTCTGAGAAGCCCTTGCTGACAAGGTAGCTGCTGAGCTCATTGCGGAAGAGGGTCATGAAGTTATCAGAGAACTGATAAATACATACACCGACCTTCTTGTCTGCAAGGTCTGCGTTGGCTGCGCCAGTCGCATCCGCTACTGCGTCAGCTGCCGCATCAGCTGCATTGCCCGCTGCATCCGCCGCCGTATTGGCCGCATCAGCCGCTGTGTCCGCCGCTGCATCTGCCGCATCAGCCGCCGCATCCGCTGCGGTGTCAGCTGCCGCACTGGCCGCATCAGCAGCCGCGCCTGCGGCATCGCCTGCCGCCTGCTGGGCTGTCTGGGCCGCACCGCCGCAGGCCGTAAGAGAAACAGCCATAGCGGCACTCAAGAGCACACTTAGAACTTTTTTTTTCATGTCTTTTTCCTCCCTTAAAACATTAACAATATGATCTTCCTTCCGGAATGGGCTTCCACTTATTGAAGCCTTCGTTAGTAATACAGAATGTGCAAAGCTTTCTTAAAAAGAGGCTCTAAAAATGGAACAAACCGAACCTTCAGGAAAACAGATTAAATATAGAATACTCTTTCAAAAAAGTCAATCACATTAGAGGAAAATGTGCTATAATCGACCCTATGGAATTCGACATAGAAGAAAACTTAAAGCGTCTCCCCAAAAGCCCCGGTGTGTACATAATGCATGCCGCAGATGACGAGATCATCTATGTCGGGAAGGCTGTCAATCTCTTCAACAGGGTACATTCATATTTCCGTAGCACAAAAAAGAGCCCGAAGATACAGAAAATGGTGGGGCATATACAGTATTTTGAGTACATAGTGACGGATTCCGAACTGGAAGCCCTGGTGCTGGAGAGCAACCTCATTAAAAAGCACCGTCCCCGCTACAATACCATGCTGAAGGATGACAAGAGCTATCCGTATATAAAGGTCACCGTTCAGGAGGATTTTCCCAGGATATTATTTGCCCGCAGGCCCCAGGGGGACACAGGGGGAGGCAAGTCCAGGGCAAGGCTCTTCGGCCCTTATACCTCGGCCTGGGCTGTAAGGGATACCATAGAGTTAATTAATAAAATCTATACGCTCCGCACCTGCAACCGCGTCCTGCCCAGGGACAGGGATAAGCAGCGGCCCTGCCTGAACTACCACATCAAGCAGTGTTCGGGACCCTGCAAGAGCGGCACAGTCACAGAGACGGCCTACAGGGAGTCGGTGGATGGGGCTCTGGACTTTTTGAACGGAAACTACAAGCCCATACTGGATATGCTCAAAGGGCGGATGGATAAGGCATCGGAAGAGCTCAGATATGAGGATGCCATACAGTGGAGGGACCTTCTGAATTCCGTCAAGGCTGTGGCGCAGAAGCAGAAGATCACGGCCGCCGGAAGCAATGAGGACAGGGACGTAGTAGCCCTCTACGGCGATGGCAAGGATGCGGTGGTGCAGATTTTCTTCATAAGGGAAGGCAGGCTGCAGGGCCGTGACCACTATTACATGACAGGAGTACAGGACCAGACAGAAGCGGAGGTCATAGGCAGCTTCGTGAAGCAGTTCTATGCAGGCACGCCCTTTATCCCCAAGGAGGTTATGTTGGAATGTGACATCGAGGACAGGGGGCTTATAGAAGAGTGGCTGACTAAGAAGAAGGGCAGCAAAGTCACGCTCTTTACCCCCAGGCGGGGAATGAAGGAGAGGCTCATACTCCTCGCAAAAAAGAATGCGGAGCTGATATTAAGCACAGACAAGGAAAAGCTGGAAAAGGAAGAGCAGAGGACTTATGGGGCGGCCATGGCCCTGGCAGAGCTTATAGGCATAGACTCTGCCCTGCGCATAGAATCTTACGATATTTCAAATATCAGCGGTTTTGAATCCGTGGGCAGCATGGTGGTCTTTGAGAAGGGAAGGGCGAAAAAGTCCGATTACAGGAAATTCCGGATAAAGACAGTGGTGGGGCCTAATGACTATGCCAGCATGGAAGAGGTGCTGACAAGGCGTTTTGAAAGGCTCACTCAGGCAGAGGGGGATGAGGAAGGGCTGGACTCCTTCACACGGTATCCGGACCTTATACTCATGGACGGAGGCAAGGGGCAGGTCAACATAGCCCTGGATGTCCTGAATAAGCTGGGACTCTCCATACCTGTCGCCGGCATGGTGAAGGACGACCACCACAGGACCAGGGGGATATATTTCGATAATAACGAGCTGCCCATAGATTCGCATGGGGAGACTTTCAGGCTGGTCACGCGCATACAGGATGAGACCCACCGCTTTGCCATAGAGTATCACCGCTCCCTCCACGGCAAAGCACAGCTGCATTCCGTGCTGGACGATATTCAGGGGATAGGGGATACACGCCGGAAAGCCCTGCTGCGTTCATTTGGCTCTATAGAGGCCATAGCGGCCGCAAGCGAGGAGGAGCTAAAGGATGTGCCGGAAATGAATGGCAGGGCCGCCCAGGCAGTTGCCGATTTCTTTAAGGAACATCCGATAGCAGAGGACAGCGGCGGGCAGGGCGCAAAGCGCTTCTGACCGCCTGCGCCGCAAAATTTGCCAGCGACACATTTTGAGCGCCGTATATACACTCTGAGCGTGCCTGATGCCGTGAAAATGCGCAAGGCGACTCCATTTTTGGAATGTCCGTTTGCGCTTTCGGAGGAGCGGGGCGCTGAATAGCATGATAATGATCGGGAGGCAGCCATGTCCACAGTCTACTTACAGGATCTCATAGACAAGATGAACCTTACAAACCTCACTCCGGAGATAGATATAGGGGAGAGGAAGATCACAGAGCCGGATGTGAACCGTCCCGCACTGCAGCTCACGGGCTTCTTTGAACATTTCGATGCGCAGAGGCTGGAGATCATAGGCCATGTGGAATACTCCTATATGGAGCTTATGTCTGACGAGAGAAAGCGTGAAATATATGACCTGCTTCTCTCTAAGGAGGAGCCGGCATTTATTTTTTGCAGGGCCATGGATCCTGACGCCATTTTTATGCAGTATGCCGCAAAATATAACATGCCTGTGCTGAAGTCGAATATCTCCACGTCGGACTTCATGGCTGAGACCATAAGATGGCTGAAAGTCAAGCTGGCTCCCTGCATCTCCATACACGGCGTACTGGTAGATGTGAATGGCGAGGGTGTGCTGATAACCGGCGAGAGTGGCATAGGGAAGAGCGAAGCCGCACTGGAGCTTATCAAGAGGGGGCACAGGCTCATTTCCGACGACGTGGTGGAGATACGCAAGGTGAGCGGGGACACACTGATAGGCTCCGCGCCTGATATCACAAAGCACTTCATAGAGCTTAGGGGCATAGGCATAGTGGATGTGAAGGCTCTCTATGGAACTACCAGCGTGAAGGAGACCCAGAGCATAGACCTCGTAATACATCTGGAGGATTGGAATAAGGACAAGGACTACGACAGGCTGGGCCTCAATGAGGAATATACGGAATATCTGGGCAAAAAGGTGGTCTGCCAGAATATTCCCATACGTCCGGGCAGGAATCTCGCCATTATATGCGAAACTGCGGCCATAAACTACCGCCAGAAGAAGATGGGCTACAATGCGGCCCAGGAGCTGTATAAAAGGGTACAGGAGAACTTGCAGAAGAGGGATTAGTGTGAGCGTGGCTTTTGCTGTGGAAAAGCCGGGAGGAGGAAAAGGCTTATGTATGCGATAGGCATTGATGTGGGTGGCACCTCGGTAAAGATAGGGCTTTTTACTGATGACGGGAATATGGCTGAGAAATGGTCTATTCCCACAAGGGTAGAAAATAACGGGAAGGACATATTGCCGGACATTGCTCTTTCCGTTCTGCAGAAGATAAAGGACAGGCAGATCCCGATAAAAGAGCTGAAGGGCGTAGGCGTAGGATTGCCAGGCCCTGTAGATAGCCATGGCGTAATAAGAAAGGCCGTCAACCTCCATTGGCCGGATACTTTCAATGTGGAAGAAAAGCTTTCGCATTATCTGGGAGGGATTACGGAAGTAAAGGCCGCAAATGACGCAAATGTAGCCGCCCTGGGCGAGGCCTGGGTGGGCAGCGGGAAGGGCTGCGGCAGCGTAGTAATGGTGACGCTGGGCACAGGAATAGGCGGCGGCATCATTATAAACGGCCATATCCTTGCGGGATTCACCGGTTCCGGCGGAGAAATAGGCCATACCTTTGTGCAGGAGGGTGAGACAGAGATATGTAACTGCGGCAAGACGGGCTGTCTGGAGCAATACGCCTCCGCAACAGGAGTGGTAAGGCTTTTAAGGAGGGAACTGGAGGCATATCCGGATACACAAAGCTCCCTGCGGTACGGAGAGCCGGACGCAAAGGCTATATGGGATGCAGTGAAGGCGGGGGACAGCCTTGCCATAAAGGTCGCTGAAAAATTCGGCTACTATCTGGGGAGCTCTCTGGCAAATCTCGCCAGCATAGTGAATCCGGAGCTAATCATAATAGGCGGGGGGATGTCCCTTGCAGGCGATGTGCTTATACCTTATGTGAGGAAGAATTTTGAAAAGTACGTTTTCCATGCCAGCATGGACACCCGCTTTGCGCTGGCAACCCTTGGAAATGACGGTGGCATGTATGGTGCGGCGAGGCTGGTGCTGGCATAAATATGGAAAGAGAACTATATCAATATCTGAAAACCCTGGTCCCCGACGATAGGATTAAAAAAAATGAGCCTATGGACAGGCATACCAGTTTCAAGGTGGGCGGGCCCGCGGATTTCTTTGTATGCCCTGGGAATACGGCGGAGCTTTCGAAACTGATAATCGGGCTGAACAGGGAAAACATACCCAGACTGGTCCTAGGAAATGGCAGCAATATGCTCATAGGGGATAAGGGCATAAGGGGCGTGGTAGTGCATCTCATTCCGGGCTTAAGCGATATAACCATTAAGGAAAACCGCATAACAGCCGATGCGGGAGCCATACTTTCGTCAGTGTCAAAAATGGCTCTCGATGCGGCCCTGACCGGTCTGGAATTCGCGTCGGGCATTCCGGGGACTGTAGGGGGCGCAATGGTCATGAATGCAGGCGCTTATGGCGGAGAGATGGCAGATATAGTGGAGTCTGTAGAGGTCCTGCTTCCCGATGGGCAAGTTTCTAAGCTGCAGGGAGCGCAGCTGGAGTTCGGATACAGGGACAGTATTTTTAAGAGGAGTGACTATATAGCCCTGAAGACCGTATTTATCATGTCAAGGGGCGACAGGCAGGAAATCGGCTCCCACATGCAGGAACTGAAAGAGAAGCGGCAGGAAAAGCAGCCCCTTCAGTACCCCAGCGCGGGCAGTACCTTTAAGCGGCCAAAGGACAGCTTTGCGGGAAAGCTTATCATGGAAGCGGGGCTTTCCGGCTTTAGCATAGGAGGGGCGCAGGTATCTGAAAAGCACTGTGGCTTTATCATAAATAAAGGCGGCGCGACCGCGGCAGATATCAGGGCGCTCATAGAAGCGGTGCAGGAAAAGGTGAGGGATAGCTTCGGCGTGGAACTGGAGCCTGAAGTGTGTATGGCGGGGGAATTCTAGAGAAAAATGAAATTCATCATAGTGACCGGAATGAGCGGCGCAGGAAAGAGCACTGCGCTGAAGATGCTGGAGGATCTGGGGTATTTCTGCGTGGACAATCTGCCTGTGCCCTTAATAAGCAAATTTGCGGCTCTGGCTTTTGCGCCGAATAGCGAGTTGAATAAGGTCGCGGTGGGCATAGATGTGCGCACGGGCTTGAAGCAGGTGGAAGAGGGCTTAAGGCTTTTAAGCGAGCAGGGCTATTCATACGACATACTTTTCTTGGAGGCCGAGGACAATGTGCTGATAAAGCGATTCAAGGAAACCAGAAGGGCCCACCCTCTGGTGGCAGATGGCAGGGTGGAGGATGGAATAAGAGAGGAACGCATGCTCTTAAAGTTCCTTAAGAATAATTCTTCCTATATCATAGATACCAGCAGGCTCCTTACGAGGGAGCTGAAGGCTGAGATAGACAATATTTTTTCAAAGAATAAAGATTATAAGAATCTTTTCATTACAGTATTGTCCTTTGGATATAAGTATGGCATACCCAGCGATTCAGACCTGGTTTTCGACGTGCGCTTCCTGCCCAATCCCTATTATATAGATGAGCTGAAGAACCAGACCGGCAATGACAAAGCCGTGCAGGACTATGTCATGGGCTTTGAGGGAGCGGGGCAGTTTCTGGATAAATTAGTGGATATGCTATTTTTCCTGATACCTAATTACGTTATAGAAGGGAAGAACCAGCTGGTAATCTCCATAGGCTGCACCGGAGGCAAGCACCGCAGCGTGACCCTTGCGAACCGCCTGTATGAGAGGCTGTCGGAGAACGGAAAATACGGCATTAAGATCGAGCACAGGGATATAGATAAAGATGCCCGGAGGGCAGGTTAAAATGTCCTTCTCCAAGGGGGTAAAAGCAGAGCTTATCCGCCACCTTCCGGAGGCCAGGCACTGCCAGATAGCCTTTCTGGCAGGGCTATTTCAGATCTGCGGGGAGTATGAAAAGTCCCGTCTCATTTTCCGCAGCCAGAATTTGGAAATCTCAAAAATCTGCTTTACATTACTTTTGAAATTATGTAGTATATACCCTAATGTCTCCGTGAGGCAGGGCCGTTTCCCTAGCTATACGGTAGGCTTTCTGGGGGATGCGGCGGCTAAGGCAGGAAAGATGCTGAAGCTGCAAGAAGAACATATTTATATAGATGAAAGGATCATAGAAGCCAGCTGCTGCAAAAGGGCTTTTCTAAAGGCTTTTTTCCTGGGCGCAGGTTTCCTTTCGGATCCAGGGCGTTCCTATCACTTGGAATTTGTCTGTGAAAAAAGCGGTGAGGCAGAATTCCTTTCCGCACTCGTACATCATTTTGGGATCAACAGCAAGGTGGGCAAGCGGAAGGGCCGCATGATAGTCTATTTGAAAGAGGGAGATGATATAGTCAATATGCTCCGCATTCTGGAGGCTCCCTTGTCCCTTATGGAGATGGAAAACACCAGGATATTGAAGGAAATGCGGGGCAATGTGAACCGCCGTGTAAATTGCGAGACTTCAAATATCCGGAAAACTGTGAGCGCCGCAAGGCGTCAGATAAATGACATTGAGTATATTGAAAGGGTAAAGGGGCTTATG
Organism: Lachnospiraceae bacterium; assembly: GCA_017634355.1. GTDB lineage: Bacteria > Bacillota > Clostridia > Lachnospirales > Lachnospiraceae > NK4A144. Next base: position 13,649 of record JAGBNO010000073.1, on the reverse strand, counting down.
GCCCTGCCGGAAGGGCTTAGGGAGATTGCGGAAATAAGGCTTAATTTCCCTGATGAACCGCTTTCTGAACTGGGAGCTCACCTGAACCCTCCAGTAGGTAAATCAGGGGTAAATCACAGATTGCGGAAGCTTAGCGAGATAGCAGATGATATGCGCAAGAGCTCTCTTTAGGGCACTGTATAGTGCCTAAGGAACTGTATCAGAATTACTTAGTCAGATGACTAAGTTAATTCGTTGCAGGTCCGTAGTCCACGGGACATACAGGGTAAGGAGGATTTCTTTTATGACAACAAAGGCGGTGCAGGTGTCCCTGCAGGAGGGTGTGGATGCCCGTCCCATGGCTATGCTGGTACAGGTGGCCAGCCAGTACGAGGCCAGTATATATATAGAGCACAAAACCAAGCGCGTGAATGCAAAGAGCATCATGGGGATGATGACCTTGGCATTGAAAAACGGAGATGAGGTCACGGTGGTGACCGACGGATCTGACGAAGACAAGGCGGCAGAGCATATAGGGAACTATCTGACCGGACAGATTGCTTAAATAAAGAGCTTTTTATTATGGCCAAAATGCTCTTTTTTATATATAATCCCCATGCCGGCACTCAGAAAATACGGGTGAAGCTTGCTGAAATAGTGGAGCTTTTCGCAGATGCCGGTTACCGGATTACGGTTCACCCCACACAGAAGAGGGGAGAAGCCTTCTCTGTCATAGAGAAGCTAGATGCAGGCTATAGCCTGGTGGTCTGCTCCGGCGGGGACGGGACACTTGCCGAAGTGGCAGGCGGGATGCTCCGTAGAGACAGGAGTGAGCGCATTCCCATAGGATATATACCTTCCGGCAGCACAAATGATTTTGGGATGTCACTGAAGATCCCGAACGATATGCTGGAAGCTGCGAAGGTTCCGCTTACTGGAAGGGAGCTTTTTTGCGATATGGGGCGCTTCAACCGGCGTTCTTTTGTCTATGTGGCGGCTTTTGGGATGTTCACTGATATCTCATACGAGACGGACTCTGAGCTAAAGCATACCTTCGGCCACTTAGCCTATATTTTGGAAGCCATTCTTCGTTTTCCCCAGGTCAAAGCCTGCCACATGACTGTGGACCACGATGGGGTTATTTTGGAAGACGATTTCCTCTTTGGCATGGTCAGTAATTCCTTATCCGTAGGCGGAATAAAGAGCGTGACCGGTCCGGATGTGCTATTGGACGATGGCCTTTTTGAGGTAACTCTTGTGAGGTCTCCGCAGAACCCACAGGACCTGCATAATAAAGCACTGGCGACCATAGGCGGTGAAGAGTCGAATTCTTTTATAATAAATTTCAAGACTGACCGCATCCGCTTTTGTTCAGACCGGCCCGTGCCCTGGACTTTGGACGGGGAGTATGGGGGAAAGCCCAAAAAGGCCGAACTCATGAACCTGAGGGGCGCACTGAGGATCATGGTGCCTATGGATGTGGAACTCCCCTGCATAGACGACAAGGAAGAGAAGACCGAATTGCAGGAAGGGGACAGGCTTGCGCTGGAAGCAGAAGCCTACGCGGATTTAGCTGAGCGCGTTGGTATATAGATGTAGTTTTACAGAAAGGAAGGGAAAGATATGCCATTAGTAACCACAACAGAAATGTTTAAAAAAGCCTATAACGGAGGCTATGCCATTGGGGCATTCAATGTGAATAACATGGAGATAGTCCAGGGCATAGTGGAGGCCGCCTGGGAATTACATTCCCCTGTTATCCTTCAGGCCTCCGCAGGCGCAAGGAAGTACGCACAGCCTGCATATCTGAAGCATTTAGTGGAAGCGGCGGTTGAGGCGACCAATAATGAGATCCCCATTGCCATGCACTTAGACCACGGTGCAGATTTCGAGATCTGCAAGTCCTGTGTGGACAATGGATTCACTTCTGTCATGATAGATGGATCTTCTCGGCCTTTTGAGGAAAATATTGCCGTATCAAAGCAGGTGGCTGAATATGCCCACGAGCATGGCGTAGTGGTGGAAGCTGAGCTGGGTACCCTCTCTGGCGTAGAGGATGATGTGAATGTTGCCGCCGAGAATGCACAGTATACAGACCCCGACAAGGTGGTAGAGTTCGTAGAAAAGACAGGCGTGGATTCACTGGCAATAGCCATAGGCACGAGCCATGGGGCCTATAAGTTCAAGCCCGGCACGGTTCCGCACATCCGTCTGGACATTCTGGATGAGATAGTGAAGAAGCTGCCTGGATTCCCCATAGTCCTCCATGGTTCTTCTTCTGTTCCGAAGAAATATGTGGACATAATCAATGCCAATGGCGGCGCCCTCAGGGATGCGGTCGGTATTCCGGAGGATCAGCTGCGTGAAGCCGCAAAAAGGGCTGTCTGCAAGATCAATATAGACTCAGACCTTCGCCTGGGCCTGACTGCTGGCATCAGGGAACATCTCCAGGCACATCCGGACCACTTCGATCCCAGGCAGTACATCACCGACGGCAGGGCTTACGTAAAGGAAATCGTACACGATAAGATAATAAACGTGCTGGGTTCTGAGAACAAGGCGTGAGGCGCTTCTGAATAGCAATAGTTAAAAAATAGCCTTGCCGGGCAGTCGCCGGGCAGGCTATTTTTGTTTTCTGAAGCGGAATATTGATTTTAGATTGACAGAATGAAATCGTGGCGTGTATTATGGAAAATATTCTGTAACAGTTCCTTACTATGTAACTGATTTTTGAACAGCTCTATCGGGCAAAAATATAAGCAGAATGTACAAGTTATTCTGTAACAGTTCCTTAGCATGGAGGATGGAATGCTTAGAAGCATGACGGGCTTTGGCAGGTCCGAAGTATCATATAGTGGAAGGCGGTATACGGTAGAGGTAAGGGCCGTGAACCACCGCTATCTGGAGCTCGCGGTCAAGCTCCCAAGGGTTCTTTCCAGCTATGAGCCGAAAGTGAGAAGCATTGCCAAGGAATACTTAGAGCGCGGCAAGGTGGATATTTTCATAGGCTTCATAGACAATTCCGGAGCTACCGGCTCTGTGTGCTACAATGAAGGCCTTGCAAGGCAGTACATGGACCGCCTGAAAAAGATGGCCAGTGACTTCGATCTGGAAATGGATATACGCACTTCTACTTTGGCACGCTTTCCGGACGTGCTCAGCATGGAGGATGCGGTTTTAGACAGCGCACTGCTCTGGCAGGAGCTGGAGCCCTGCGTGAGGGAAGCGCTCTCAGAGCATGTGAAGTCCAGGGAAACAGAGGGGGAGAAGCTTAAAGCTGACCTCCTTGCTAAAATTGAAGAGATGTCTGTCCAGGTGCAAAAGGTCGAGGAAAGGGCTCCTGCCATACAGGAAGAGTACCGTGAGAAGCTTAAACAAAAAATGCAGGAGCTTTTGGGCAGCGCCGGAATAGATGAGACTAGAATTGCCATGGAAGCCGCTGTCTATGCGGATAAGTCCTGTATAGATGAAGAGCTGGTACGGCTGAAAAGCCATATAGGAGCCATGGCGGAGGCACTTAGGGATGGCGGCTCTGTGGGGAGGCGGCTGGATTTCATCGCCCAGGAAATGAACCGCGAGGCCAATACTACCCTTTCCAAAGTGAATGACCTTTTTTTAAGCGACACTGCCATAGATATCAAGACGGGCATAGAGAAGATACGGGAGCAGGTGCAGAACCTGGAGTAATTATGAGCAAACTCATAAACATAGGTTTTGGCAACATAGTGAATGCTGATAAAATAATAGCCATAGTCACGCCGGACTCAGCTCCGGCAAAACGCCTCATGCAGAATGCAAAAAAAGAGGGCACTGCCATAGATGCAACACATGGGCGGAAGATAAAGGCGGTAATGGTGATGGAGAATAACCAGGTTGTGTTTTCGGCGCTGCTTCCGGAGACACTGCTGGAGCGTTTCCAGGAGGGGAATGTATGAATAGAAAAGGCCTGCTGGTAGTAATATCCGGCTTTGCCGGCGCCGGAAAAGGGACCGTTATAGGAAAACTCACAGAGCAGTACGAAGGATATTCCCTTTCTATATCTGCCACATCCCGCTCCCCCCGTCCGGGGGAAAAGGAGGGGGTAAATTATTTTTTCAAAAGCCGCGCAGAATTTGAAAAAATGATTGCAAATAATGAGCTGCTGGAATATGCTGAATATGTGTCTAATTATTACGGCACTCCCAGGGCTTTTGTGGAGAAAGAGCTGGCTTCAGGCAGGAATGTCCTGCTGGAAATAGAGATACAGGGGGCTATGCAGATTAAAAAGGCCTTCCCCCATGCAGTACTCATTTTTATACTGCCTCCAAGCGCAGAAGAATTAAAGCGCAGGCTTACGGGCAGGGGCACAGAGACTGAGGACGTTATCATATCCCGCATGAAAAGGGCTGTAGAAGAGTCGCAGGGAATAGAGGAATATGATTATATAGTTGTAAATGGCAGTTCTGACAAATGCGCTGAGGAACTTCATGGCATAATAAATGCCGCCGCCCATACGCCGGAGAGGAATTCCGCCTTTATAGAACGCATACGCAGAGAGCTTAAAGAGCAGTGATGAGTTACAATAGATGCAAGATTAGTTCAGGAGGTTTTAATGTTACATCCGTCTTATGCAGATTTAATGAAGGTTGTCAATTCGGAGGTTGAGGATGGGGAGGCTCCCATCGTAAACAGCCGTTATTCCATAGTCCTTGCCACGGCCAAGAGGGCAAGACAGCTCACTTCGGGCAGCGAGCCGCTTATCATCCCCAAGGGCAGAAAACCGCTGTCTGTAGCCATAGGGGAGCTTTACCAGGGGGAGCTGAAGATTCTGAGTAAGGACGAAGAAGAAGATAGCAAAGAATGAAAAGAGACAGCGGGGCAAAAGTCCATTTCATCTCCCTAGGCTGCGACAAAAACCTTGTAGATGCAGAGCAGATGATGGAAATCCTTAAGGATAAGGGCTATATTCTTACAGAAAATGAGGAAGAGGCCGATGCCATAGTTATAAATTCCTGCTGCTTTATAGGAGATGCCAAGGAAGAGAGCATAGAAACGGTTCTGGAAATGAGCCGCCTAAAGGAAAAGGGCGTCCTCAAGGCCATCATACTTGCGGGCTGCCTTGCAGAGCGGTATGCGGACGAGATAAAGACAGAGCTTCCAGAGGTGGATGCCGTGATTGGGACAACTGCCTTTGACCGCATAGCGGAGGCCCTTGACAAGGCTCTTAAAGGGCAGTCCCCCGTAATACGCGAGGACAGGGACAGGCTGGTATTCAGCCCTGGGGAACGGAGCATAGCCACTCCCGGATACTATGAGTACCTAAAGGTGGCTGAGGGCTGCGACAAGCGCTGCACCTACTGCATTATCCCCTCTGTCAGGGGCGCATACCGCAGCATTCCCATGGATAGCCTTATTAAAGACGCCGAATACCTGGCAGGGCACGGTGTGAGGGAACTCATACTCATAGCCCAGGAGACTACGGTATACGGACAGGATATTTACGGGAGGAAGGCGCTTCCTGAGCTGCTCCGCAGGCTTTGCCGGATATCGGGCTTACGGTGGATAAGGATAATGTACGCCTATCCTGAAGAAATAGATGATGAACTTATACAGGTCATAAAAGAGGAAAAGAAGATCTGCAAGTATCTGGATATGCCTGTGCAGCACGCCTCGGATCCCATACTTAAGAAAATGGGCCGCAGGACCAGCAGAAAAGACATAGAGTCGCTGGTCCATAAGCTAAGGCGGGAAATTCCCGAAATTGCCCTTAGGACCACGCTCTTGACAGGTTTTCCCGAAGAGACTGAAGAAGACCATGGACAGCTCCTTGACTTTATTCGGGAGATGGCCTTTGACCGTCTGGGGGTATTTACATATTCTCCGGAAGAGGGTACTCCTGCGGCTGAGATGTCAGGGCAGATTCCCGATGAAATAAAGAAAAGGCGGCGGGATGAGCTCATGGCGGCCCAGCAGGAGGTGGCCTTTAGGACCGCAGAGGCACAGATAGGCAGGGAACTCGAAGTAATAGTAGATGGCAGGATTCCGGAGGACCACATATATGTATGCAGGACCTACAGGGATTGCCCCGATGTGGATGGGCTGCTTTTCCTTCCTGAGGATGGGATTTCCAAGGAAATCTTGAGCGGGGATTTTCTTAAAGCCAGAGTTATTGATGCAAAAGAATACGACCTCATAGGTGAAGCCCTGGGGGTACTTTAGGAGGCGCATTGTGAAAATGAACATACCAAACCAGCTTACCATACTCAGGGTAATACTGGTTCCCTTTTTTGTAGCGATCTTACTCACAAACTGCGCAGGGGACTATTCCAAATGGATAGCCCTTGCGATTTTCATCATAGCAAGTCTCACAGATCTCCTGGATGGAAAAATTGCCAGGAAGTACAATCTGGTCACAAATTTTGGCAAATTCATGGATCCCCTGGCCGATAAAATGCTGGTCTGCTCTGCCCTGATATGCTTAAGCTCTATGGGCAAGCTTCCTGCGTGGATGACTATAGTAATAGTGGTAAGGGATTTTGTGATAAGCGGCTTCCGCCTCGTGGCGGCAGAAAAGGGAAGTGTCATAGCCGCCAACTATTGGGGGAAATTCAAGACGGCCTCGCAGATGGTCATGATCTGCCTCGTGATCGCAGACTTGGACATTCCTGCCGTCCGGATGCTCACGGTGGCCTTCCAGTGGATAGCCGTTATCCTCACCATCATATCCCTTGGCGTCTATATAGTGCAGAATAAGGATGTAATGAAGGAAGAATAGGGCTTATGGAAGACAAAAAGAAAACCGCGGGCGCGACGCTTAAACTTGTAGGCATAGACCCTGCAAAGGTGAGAGAGATAACAGCCGACCTATTTGAGTTGAAGAATCCGGAGATACGCATAAGCGATTTAAATGGCGAGACTGCCATAAGCCTCAAGGCTTATGCCCAGGACGACCTGTCTGCGAAGAAAATCCTTAAACCTGTAGTTAAGGACATTAAGGGGCGTCTGGGGGAGCTCATATATTCCACTGATGAAAATGAGACCCTGGAGGACTCTGTCGTACGGCTCCTTAAGGAAAATAATTTTACTGTCACTGCGGCGGAGAGCTGTACAGGCGGGCTATTTACCGCAAGGCTTATTAATGTGCCCGGAGTCTCAGATGTATTGAAGGTGGGTTTTATTACCTATTCCAATAGGGCCAAGCGAAAGTGCCTTGGAGTGAAGCGAAGTACGCTTAATAAATATACGGCAGTCAGCGAGCAGGTCGCAAAGGAAATGAGCAAGGGCGCCTGTTTCTTTACCAAGGCGGACTGCAGCATAGCCATCACGGGCATAGCAGGGCCTGACGGCGGAACGGAAAAGCAGCCGGTAGGCTTAGTGTATATAGGCTGCACGGTCCAGAAAAAAACGGTGGTCAAGGAATACCATTTCACAGGAAGCCGCCAGGATATAAGGAATGATGCCGTCACAGAGGCTTTGGCGCTGCTTAGGCTCTGTCTCCTTGAATACTATTCAGAAGTGACTTTTGGGGAGGGCAAGAAGAAAAAGTAAGGAAAGAGCCTCAATTGCTTTACAGGAGTTAGTCAGATATTGAAAAAAACCATCGCAATAGAGGAGAGAACCCATGCTTATTAATATAGAAGAAATAAAGTCACTGCTTGAGGAAAAGCGATATAATGAGCTTAGGGCAAGGCTCTCCGACCTAAATGAGGCCGATGTGGCCTCACTCCTGGAGGGTTTAAATAAAGAAGAACAGCTACGGGTCTTCCGTCTGCTGCCTAAGGATATGGCGGCCGATGTCTTTGCTTTCCTGCCAACGGATGTGGAGCAGGAAATCATCACTTCCTTAACTGATGCAGAATCCAGCAACATTATAAACGGCCTTATGGCTGACGATGCCGCAGACCTTATGGAGGAAATGCCGGCCTCGGTGGTAAAGAAGCTGCTGTCCAACTGCAGCCCTGAGACCCGCAGGGACATAAACCATTTGCTGAAATTTCCGGAGGACTCCGCCGGCTCCATAATGACCGTGGAGTTCATGGATTTAAGGGAGAATCTGACTGTTTCCGAGGCCATAGATAGGATAAGGAAGACGGGTCTGGACAGGGAGACCATAAATACCTGCTATGTTCTGGACAATAAGCGCAGGCTCATAGGCATAGTTCCCTTAAGGACGCTGATTTTAAGCCATCCTGAGGCCATGATAAGGGATGTGATGGAAGAGAATGTGATTTCCGTTGAGACCATGACGGACCAGGAGGAGGTCGCAAGGCTCATATCCCGTTACGATTTCAATTCCATACCCGTGGTGGATTCGGAAAAGCGGCTGGTAGGCATCATCACCGTAGACGATATAGTGGATATCATACAGGAAGAGGCCACTGAGGACATACAGAAGATGGCCGCCATTATCCCCACGGATGAGCCCTATCCTAAAATGACAGTGGCTACGCTTTGGAAGAAGAGGGTGGGGTGGCTGCTCCTGCTCATGGTTTCTGCCACATTTACGGGCCGCATAATAACCAGCTATGAGAATGCATTGGGCGTATATATCATACTTACAGCCTTTATCCCTATGCTTATGGATACTGGCGGAAACTGCGGCTCCCAGGCCTCTACGACCGTGATACGCGCCCTTTCCTTAAATGAAATATCTTTTACCGATCTGGCCAAGGTCATCTGGAAGGAGTTCTGTGCGGCTATTATCTGTGGGATAACTCTTGCTCTGGCCAACTTTGTCAAATTGATAGTCGTAGACCAGGTGACCATAACAGTGGCCCTCATAGTCTGCATAACTCTGATAATGGCAGTGATATGCGCCAATGTGGTGGGCAGCGCCCTGCCCATGCTGGCCAGGCGGCTGGGCTTCGACCCTGCGGTTATGGCGTCGCCCTTTATCACTACTATTATAGATGCGGTGACGCTTACGATCTACTTCCAGATAGCTACACGCATGTTGCATATAGGGTAGGAAGCGCGAGGGAGATTTCAAGTCATCTGGCTGGAATGTTGCATATAGCTAGGAGTTTGCAGAAAAAACACCCAGATTTGTACGAAAACAAATCTGGGTGTTTTTTTGAAGTATTTATTCTACTGTGTAAGGCAGCAGCGCTATGTGCCTAGCCCTCTTTATGGCCACCGTGAGCGCCCTCTGATGCTTGGCGCAGGTTCCTGTGACCCGACGGGGCAGAATTTTTCCGCGCTCAGAGATGTATTTTTTAAGCTTTGCTACATCCTTGTAATCAATAAAGCTATCCTTGCCACAGAAAACACAGACTTTCCTTCTGCGGCGGATGCCGCCGCCCCTCCTTGCGGGTCTTTCGGCACGGTCATTATTTTTATTGAATGGCATAGTATTCCTCCTAATAATTCTAAAGCCTAGTATAGGAAACGAATTAAGAAACCCTAAAACGCCTGCTATAGCTAATTAAGTGAAAGGCAGCTCCTCGTCAATGCCATCGGGCACGTTCATAAATCCATCATCTGCCCCATCCCCGTCTGAAAAACCGCCACCGTTGCCTTGTGGTGGCACATAGCCCTGGGAATTGGCATCATAAGAATCTGCAGCCTTCTTGCTCTCTGCAAACTCGATTTCATCCACTACCACATCAGTGGTATAGACCTTCTGGCCTTCGCGGTTGGTATAGCTTCCTGTCTGTATGCTGCCGGAGAGCACTACCTTAGTGCCCTTGTGCATATATTTCTCCATAAATTCGGCTTGCTGCCGGAAAGCCACGCAGCTTATGAAATCGGCCTGCTGCTCGGCTCCGTTCTTACGGAACCGCCTATCTACTGCCACCGTGAAGCGGCTGACTGTCACGGGATTATCTCCCTGTGTGTGGCGGATGTCCGGATCTCTTGTAAGGCGTCCCATTAAAATCACTTTATTCAAATCTCTTGCCTCTCTTTCTGGAAAAAGCCGCCGTCATCGTGTAATACCAGGTTTTAAGCCTCTGCATCCGGATCGGACTCATCTTCTCCTGCATCGGCAGGCTGTTCTTCCGCCGGAGCTTCATCCTCGGTGTTTTCTTCAGCTTCAGGCTTTACCTCAACCATTTCCTGATCGTCAATAACCAGAAGATAGCGTTCCACGCTGTCCATTATGCGCATACGGGACTCAATCTCAGCAGGAGCTGTGGGCTCTGCTTCAAATTTAATGAAATTGTAGTACCCATCCTTCATTTTGTGGACTTCATAGGCAAAGCGTTTCTTTCCCCACTCATCCACTCTGCTGATCTGCCCGCCGAAGCGCTCTATTAAAGCCTTTACTTTATCCAGCACTCCGTTTTTGGCTTCCTCATCCAGCTTTCCGCTGACGACAACGGCCAACTCATATTTGTTCATTTACATTTCCTCCTTTTGGTCTTCCGGCTCATGCCCTCAACATGAGCAAGGATATATCACAAAGACGGATTTTAGCACGGAAAAGCTTTCAGCGCAAGTAGCATAAAATACTTTATCATTTATAATAAAAGTAGTATGCTGTGGCAGCGGGGGATGCTTTTTCCTATGCTGGATATTTTGCTATTATGTATAAGGAAGATGTGGAAATGAAAATTGTTATTATCATAAATGGGCGGGGAGGCGCCGGCAAGGATACGCTCTGCGGTTTTGCGGCCGAGGGCTTTAAGTCTGAAAGCCACTCCTCCATAGACCCCATAAAGGAAATAGCCTCCAAATATGGATGGAAGGGAGATAAGGATAGCAGATCCCGTAAATTCCTGTCGGACCTTAAGCGGGTTTTTGCGGAATATAATGATCTCCCCACTGTCTATCTCATGGAAAAGTACCATGCCTTTCTGCAGAACGGCAATGAGCTCTTTTTTGCCCATATCAGGGAAGCAGAGGAGATAAAGAAGTTTAAGTCCAAGGTGGAGAGTCCCTGTGTCACCCTGCTTATAAGGCGGAATGACAGGATGGGGGACTGGGGCAATGCCTCAGACGACGGGGTAGAGGACATAGCCTACGATTATGTGTATGACAATGACCGTGATCTCGACACTGCCAGAAGGGAATTCATTGAGCTTATGAATAAGATAGGAGAGGACTTAGGTTTTCATGTCTAGACAATGTAAGATGACGTGCTAGGAGGCAGAGACCGGCATGTTTTTCTTTTGTGCAATTTGTACAAGTAGATTTAGGGGACACACAAAGGTAAAAAGGGGGATAAAAATAGAGCATGAGAGGGGCTTTCAACAGTCTCCCTTTTTAATAAGGCATTCTTCCCCCTTAAAGGCGAAGCCGAACTTCAGGATGTTCTCTGCCTTTATGCCTCTCTGCAATAGTTCCGTGTCGTAATGCTTTTCCTCTATCTGCAAGAGGGCATTATCGGCGGTGTCATCAAGGGTCTTCTCGCCATTTCTCTCATTCTGCACCTTGAATTCCATTATTACGGCAGTATTATTTATGTCCTTTGGCTCCATGATGACATCGTACCTGCCGAAGCCGCTCTCTCGGTTGGACCTGATAGTGTAGTCCTTTGCCCTGTCCACCATGAGCCCTAAGACGAAGCCGTGGTAGAAGCGTTCAGGCTCTTTTTTCTTTGAAGGCCTGCCGCCGGCGTCAAAGTAGCTGAAGGTATTTAGGGCTATTTCATTCATGTAGACATTCATTCCCTCTTCATCGCCCTTTAGCATAGCTGTAACGAATTTGGACAGGTACTTCCCCTTTGAGAACCAGCCGGCAACCATTTTTGAGAACATCTTCTTTACTTCAAAGTTTGTAAGCGTAAGGACGTAAACAGGATCATCATTTACATCTTCCCTGATTATATGGTCAACCTTGAGATAGCCTGAGGCCAGCAGCAGGCTCCAGATGGCATCCTCTTCCTCGTCCAGCTGTGAAAAGACAATCTGCTCGTCAATCCCTGTCTCTATAGAGCCGCCGTCCAGCAGTTCCTCAAACCTTATTTTGATGTCGGGATTTCCCTCCCTTATGAGTTTCCCCACAAGCCCATTGGAGCTGGTGTTCGCCCAGTGGGTGTCGTACTCTCCCTCATCCAGGTATTTAGTCACGGACCAAGGATTATAAATATCTGTGACCTTGCCGAAAGTGAAGCCGTCATACCAGAACTTCACATTTTTTTTCTCTTCCGCAGGTATGCCCTGCGCATCCATAGCATTAAAAACTTCTTCTTCGGTAAAACCGAAGGCAGTGGCGTATCTGTCAGAGGTGGTGGTTACCATGGTAAGGTTATTGAGGTCTGAGAAAATGGATTCCTTACTGACCCTCGTGATCCCTGTCATCACAGCCCGCTCCAGAGAGGGGTTGGTCTTGAAGGTATTGTTGAAAAGGGCTCTGATAAAGGCGGACATCTCGTCCCAGTAGCCTCCTATGTAGGCTTCCTGCAGGGGGGTGTCGTACTCGTCCAGGAAGATGAGGACCTTCTTTCCATAGTATTTTTCAAGCAGCGCAGAGAGAAGATTTAGCGACATGGTTGCCTTCACGTCGTCCATATCCTCACGTATGCTATTTAATGCGTTCTTTTCAGGCAAATTAAATCCATCATAGTTGCACAGGAAATCATATTTGAAAAAAACCCTTATAAGATGTTCTTTTATCATCTTGACAGAATCGATAAAATTATTTGCCTTGACCCCCGCAAAGGTTAGGAATATCACGGGGTAGCTTCCCTGTAGTTCCCTGAACCTATCTTCATTGAAAATCTTAAGCCCTTCGAAAAGACCGCCTTTGTCTTTATACTTATTGGAAAAAAAGTAGTTCAGCATGCTCATATTAAGGGTCTTTCCAAAACGCCGTGGGCGAGTGATCAGGGTCACGGAATCCTTATTGTCCCACCAATCCCTTATAAAATCAGTCTTATCCACATAAAAGCAATTCTTTTCTATAAGTGACGCAAAGTCCTGTTCGCCCATTGCGATTGTTTTTGCCATAACCGCCTCCTCTTTTAGAATAGTATGTTCTAAATATCCGACTTACTATTTATAGTATTCAGCCCCTCTATTTGTATGATTCCCATAGTAGATGACGCAAGGATCTGTCATCACATAACTTACATGCTTCTGTCTGCTTTTTGTGCAGAAGGGCTTCATGCCTTAAAAGATGTAAAAGAATAGTTTTATTATAGCTTTGCTGATTTTTGCAGGCAAGTCAAGATCCACTGTCCTAAAGCACCTGATGCATATTGACACTATTGTCTTTTACGGTCACAGAAAGACGGGCCGTTATTGTATGAAATTTAAGACAATAGATGGGACGATTGAGTCTATAGTGGTAATGACACCGGATTATATAGAAAAGACTTTTGGTAAGTTTGGAAAGCCTACGATAAAACAACAGCTCATTATCTCGAATAAGAAGAGGGATGAGATCGTCAAGAATCGTTCTCTGGTTGTAGATGACATATCTTTACCTGCGGATGTTATAGACGAAAAATGCGAGGAAATTCCTGCGGATTCAAGTATTAAAGATGATCCGGAGAAGGTATTGCCGTTATCCTATATTGATACACAGATAACGGACTCTTTAATTGGAGAAATGATGGCCGTCCCTTTTTAATTCATCTTATAGGAAACGAATTTAGAAATTGCCTGATTTTTCAATAGCTCGGTTGAAAGCGGCATCGCGGCAAATTCCTTCGCCCTTAAAGGCGGCGCAAACCTAGGAGGATTATTTAAAAATATTCGTGTAATTATCGCATGAAGCACTAGTTGCTATCAAAGCTAAATACTGTT
>JAGBNO010000072.1 GCA_017634355.1 Lachnospiraceae bacterium | reverse complement strand
TGTGCAGTATCTTTATATCCTTGACAGCGCCCAGCGCCTGGTCTATGGCCTTATGCATCTTTCCGTCGTACTCCTGGTTCATCTTCCCATAACCATGCACCCTTTCTTTTGTAAGGAGACGGAATAGTCCCATGCAGCCTATGAGTATGCCGCCGACAGCTATGCACATAAAGGGGTCTGTCATTACGAGAAAAATGCCGAGCATGAGCGACAATGTCCCTTCGCTCATGACATTCAGAAATGAGAGTATGAGCTGGAAAAGCCTGTCGGTGTCCAGCATGATGTTCCTTATCATGTCGGAACTGTTGTGGTCTAAGTGGTAGGTGTAGGGCTTCTTCAAATAGCAGTCTATGAGCTTTCCCGCGAACTTCAGCTGGTTTCTGTATATGTAGGTATATTGGAAATAATAGCGGGTGGAGAGGAAGGCATTTTTAAAAAAGTAGAGGCTTATTATGGCCACCGACAGGGACAGGAAAAATTCATTTATGCTCTTCATGGAGAGGGCGGTATAGATGCTGTTTAATAGCCCCGGCTCTTCTACAGCCTCAGGAGTGGAGATTAGCTGTATGAGGGGCATGATAAGTGATACTCCAAGAAGCTCCAGCATAGCCCCTATGACTATGGCTACGAACAGAAGAAACATGTTGCGCTTCTGGCGGCTGTCGAAGATGTAGTTCAGTTTTTTTAATATATCTCTCATTTAAATAACCTGTGTTGTAACAAGTTTAGTAGTTTCCTTTTGTTCAGTCCCGGATAGAAGTATTCTTCCAGAATGCCCTTGCTGGAGCGGCCTGCAGGAGCCGCAGAAGAGCTGTCATACAGCTTAATTTCATTTCCGGGCATGGAAAAATGAATGTTCGCTTCCATGGGCTTGAGGCTAAGTCCGTAGCTTTTCAGGGAGATATGCGGAAGGGAGAGGGTGCTGTAGAATTTTCCTTTGATGTTGCCGTCCCTGTACTTTAGCCCATACAGGTCGCAGGGGTAGTCTAGGCCCATGTTTTCAAAATATGGGTCATATATGGCCCTGGAGTCCTCCGGATTGGAAAAAAGGTAGTCCCTGTGGGCAATACCCGATAAGGGCACCTGCAGATCTGTCACGGAATTTTTGGCGTGCTCGCCCTGATCGAAGAAGTTGGTCGTAAGGGAAATCCTTGGATAGAGATAAAAAAGCTCCTTTTCTTCCAGATAGGCCATGGCGTATTTAAGCCAGGATTCATTTCCCCAACGGGCTATGTCGGAGGGGAGGGTTTTTAATGGAAGGTCTTTACCCTCCATGGAGGAAACCCAGTCCCTGAAGCCCCTCCACTGTTCCTTGGTCCAGGCCTGTCCCCAGCTGGAGGCAAAGCGGAAGTACCAGTTGCTGTAGCCGTCGTCAATAGGCGTGAAGGGGAGCCTCGCAAATACATTGAAGGCGTGGGAATATAGGGAGATGCCCGCGATTCTTTTATTCTCTGATGCAAATGAGAGCGCGTCAGAGGCGAAGAGATAGAATGCAGGCGAGACAAAAAGATCGTCCTCCAGCATTATAAGGCTTCCATATTCTTCCGACAGATCCCCGCAGGACAGTACATGCAGCCTAAGTCCCAGGCGTTCACTGTGGGTAATTAGCCGCTTTTCCCCGTATTTCCATTCAAAGGAGCGGGCTACCGACTCTACTTCGGTATTTCCGCTTTTGTCGAGGCTCAGTACCAAAGGTATGCCTTGCATCGGATAAGCCGCATCATTAAGGCTTTGCAGCAGGCGTTTCAGGGAAATGGGCCTATTGTAGGCTACGACTACTATGGCGGGGACATATTTACTCATATAAGTACCTCAGGCTAAGCCTCTTAGGGTCAGAAAAGTCTTTAATGTGCTCCCTTATCCAATCCTCATCTCTTTCCCACCATTTCCCCTTAAGGAGGATTTCTATCTCCTCCGGAGAAAAGCGGTAGCGTATGGGCTTTGCCGGTACTCCTACGGAGATGCTGTAGGGCGGGAGAGTGCCCGCAACCACGGCTCCGGCTCCGACTACGGCCCCATCGCCTATCTCTGCGCCGTCCAGAATGAGCACGTTATTTCCTATCCAGACATCGTTCCCTATATTTATATAGCCGTGGCTGTCTGTAAAGCTCTTTTCCGAGGTAAAGGTAAAGCCGAAGGGGCAGTCGGGGTCTGTAAAGGCTGGGTGCATGGCTATATGCCCCTTTAGGGGGTGGCTTCCGACAGCTGTAGACACGTATGCGCCTATGGAAGTGTACCGCCCTATAATAGCGTGGGTAAAGTCGCCATGGTGGTTTATATAGCTGCCATAGCCCAGTTCCCCGTCCCTGAAGGCTGTAAAGCGTCCTAAGTAATTCCTCCCGCAGAGCTTGGCATTTTTAATGTATGAGCCGGGGGAGAGTATGCTTCTGGTCTTTTTTTCCAGACTTAAACGCTTGAAGGGATAAATAAGGCTTCTATAGAGCCTCTCTATGGGAAAGAGGAGTTCTTCTTTGAGGCTCATTTAAGCCTCCTCTGTCCCCTTATGGACCACTGTATCTTTCTTATGAGATGCTTAAGGCTATCCGGAAAGTGGTCCATGCCCCATTGCTTAATGCGGAGCATAAAAATAAGCTTACGGAACTCTTTTTTGGAAGGGAGGGCTATGCCGTGGCTTTTTTTCACCCTGAGGCTCTCCCTGTAAGTGTCTATAAGCTTAACTGAGGACACTCCGTCCTTCGACACTGTAGATACGACCGCTCCCGAATCCTTCATGACGGCTCCTTCAAAATGCAGCGTGAGAAGGAAGTCATAGTCGGCGGCTATGGGATATTTAAGCTTAAAAGGATATTTAAGCAGCCACTCTTTTCGCACAAAGCAGCTCTGGTGGGAAAAGGGCATACGCTCTGCAATCCTTTCGGGTGCTTTCCGGAAAAGGTGGAGCTCTCCGTATTCCTCCTCTGCCGTGTCGCCGTATATCAAGTCAGTCCGGCTCCAGTCCTTTGCAATGAATATTTCCGACAGGACTTTTTTGGAATAGAACCTGTCGCCCGCATTCAGGAATAATATCCAGTCCCCTTCAGCCTGGAGCACGGCGGTATTCATTCCGTCATAAATGCCCTTATCTTTCCCGCTTATGATGGTAAATGGTATATTCCTCTCATCGAAGGCCTCCGCATACTTACGGACTATGTCCAAGGTGGCGTCTTCTGAACCGCCGTCCTTCACTATGCAGCTTAGGCCTGGATAGTCCTGTGAAAGTATGGAATCCAGGGTAGAGCCTATATTTTTTTCTTCGTCATAGCAGACTGTTATGACAGAGACTTTGTTTTGCATGATCACCTCATTTTGCCTTATCTGCGGTATGTCCTATTTCTATATGATGTTGGTGTCAGAAGCAGCAGCTTCAAAACTGAATATTTACCATTATATAAGTAAAAGCGCTTATGCTCAACAGCTAATTTCTAAAGATCCTTGTCGATTTGTAACTATTCAGCGCCTCTGAATACCCACACAGAGGAACTTAAGGAGCGTTCCGAGGCGTGAAGGTGCTGAATAGTTACCAACAGTTTCTAAGAAAGTCGAAAATAATTGCTTATAACACTTGTCAGCACTGGCTTAGGCTGATACAATGCTACTATGTTGCATAATGCTGCAGAAATGATGTTATGCTCATCAACATGAAATAATACAAGTCTATCTGTCGATGGGCATGTGGCAGCAGGGTCTGTTTTTTAAGGAGGAATGATATGAATAAAACAGAACTGGTTGGAGCTATTGCAAATGAAGCTGGTATAACTAAAAAAGATGCGGAGGCTGCAGTAAATGCTTTCGTAAAGGTCGTGACGGATCAGCTAAGCAACAAAGAAAAGGTTCAGCTTGTGGGCTTTGGTACTTTCCAGACTTCCGACAGGGCGGCGAGGACAGGACGCAACCCGCAGACAGGCGAAGAAATAAAAATCGAAGCTTCGACAGTTCCTGCTTTCAAGGCCGGCACAGCCCTGAAGGAGGCCGTGAATGCGGCGAAACCCAAGAAGGCGGCTAAGGGCAAGAAGAAATAAAAGACGCGTCTTTTATTAGGAAACGAATTAAGGAACTGTTACAGAATAACTTGTACAGTCTGCTTGTCTTTTTGCCCGATAGAGCTGTTCAAAAATCAGTTACATAGCCCGCTATGCGCCTGATTTTTGAACAGCCCTCTCGGACAAAAATACAGCGCATTATGTACAAGTTATTTCTGAACAGTTCCTAAGAAATTGCACTATCAGAAGCTAATAATGCCAAAAACAGGCATTAGCTGCTCCTGATCAGGCAATTTCTATATTCGTTTGCTAAAAGCTGAACAGAGAGGAAAACAGATGGAATTTGGTGAGAAAATCAAAAAGCTGCGGGAAGACAAGGGCCTTAGCCAAAAGTTAGTTGCGGAAAAAATAGGAATAAGCGATGTGTCGCTTGGCCGTTATGAGAGAGGGGCTGTAAAGGCGCCCCAGAACGAGGCCATATATGAGAAACTGGCGAAGACCCTTGGCTGCAGCAAGGAGTACCTAAAGGGAGAAACAGATGAAATAGCTGCTGCCGCCACAGTAAAAAAGGATAAAGCAAAGGCTGCGAAGGCAGGGAAATCAGGCAATGCTGCGAAAGCTGCGGAAACAGGAAAAAAAGCTAAAGCAGACAAGAATTCCGGACGGGCAAAAGCGTCCAAAACAGACAAGGCCCCTGCTTCAGGCGAAATTGCAGTCAATATAGAACTGCAGTACGGCGACATGTCGGTGACCTACGAGGAGCTTATGCGGAGGGCCAGGGAGGCCGCAGGCGGTGCAGCCCAGACCATCTCCCTCTATGTCAAGCCCGAAGAGGGCAGGGCGTATTATGTGGCAGGAGATGAGAGCGGGAGCTTCGCACTGTGAGATTGGGCTGATGAGCCTGCCCTCAAGCTGCCATTTTGGCGGCATTAGCTTTTCAGCGCATCATGGAGCTTAGCAATGATAGGCTCCCAACGGAAATCGTACCAGGCGTAGTCCGCTATCTCACGGGCCCTGGTTTCCCAGTCTGCGTGAGAGTGTATAAGCCTTATAAGGGAGCCCGACAGGGCAGGGATGTCATCGGGCGGTACAATGAAACCGAACTTTCCGTCATTGTAGATATCCCTGCCGGCGGGCACGGCAGTTGTGGTAATGAGGAAATCCCCCCTTGCAACTGCCTCTAGAAGCACTATGCCAAAGCTCTCGCTCCTGGAGGGCAGCACAAAGATTTTTGCCATACGGTATATATTGTCCAGCCTGTCCTTATTCCTTATCTCCCCAGTAAATATTATGCGGTCCTGTAAGTCCCTGTGCTTTTCCATGAAGTTCTTTAAGAAGGGCTTAAAAGAGGGCTCTATAGGGCCTACCAGGACCAGTTTCCAGTCATTGCCGTAGGAGACGCCTGCAAAGGCGGAGAGCAGGGTGTCAGTGGCCTTGGGGTAGCTTCCCAGGTTTCCGACAGTCAGGATGATGTCCTTTTTCCCGAATTCCCTTAAGGGCTCCTTGCCGGTGGCATAGAAGCCGTTCGGTATGTAGAGGATTTTTTTGCCGTACCTTTTTCTCAGCCTGTTGTAGAGCAGGGTCGTCTCTACAGAGACTATATCCGACAGGTCCATGGTAAGCCTTTTTACAAGTCCCACGGGATTTAGCATGAAGAGCCGTTTGTAGCCCTTTAAGTCCATGTCGAGCTTCAGATATCCCTTCCCTCCCTTTTTTTTCCTCAAGCGGTAGATTAGGAGGCAGAGGAAGGACGAGAGGTTTAAGTGGTAGACATTGAGTACATCTATTTTCTTCGCATTATTCCAGACATATTTAAGGGCGGCCGCAGTAGGAGACAGTCTGTCGTGGGGCAGGAACTCATGCTTTAGCCCCTTCACCTCTTTATAAAAAAAAGGATATTCCTCTTCATTTTTGAGAGATACTATGGTACTGTCAACTCCGTAGTCCCTATGCAGCATGTAGGGAATCATTCCGACATCCTTTAAGAGATGCACATTCTTTAAACGGGTGAATAGCGTGACAAAAACCATAAGTAATATCCTTTCGGTGACCAATATGAAAAGTGCAATAGTAATCTTAAACTACAACGATGCAGAGCGTACGCTGAAGCTAGTCCGACAGATACTTAAGTATAGTATGCCTGAGAATATAGTTCTGGTGGACAATGCCTCTACTGACGGCTCCATTAAGAGGCTGAAGGCACTCTCATCCGACAGGGTGGCAGTCGTAAGCGCAGAGACTAACGGGGGCTATGCAAGCGGCAACAGCCTAGGCATATCCTATGCCCTGAAGAATTATTCCCCCGATGTGCTTTTCCTCGCAAATCCCGATGTTTCTTTCGACGAAGGGACTGCCATGAAAATGGCGGAGTGCCTTAGGGATAATCCGCAAATAGGGCTTGTCGCCCCACTGGTCCGGCAGGGCTATAATGCCTGGGAGCTGCCCACCTTCCCTAAGGTCCTCTTGAGCATGTTTCTCATCTCTTTTACCCTTCATAAAAAAAGGGTCAGGAGGCAGATCCTAAGTGACTGTAGGGATATCGTGCCTGTAGATGTAGTGGAGGGCTCTTTTTTTGCACTGTCGCCCAAGGCTTATATTAAAGTCCATGGATTCGACAGGAGGACCTTCCTCTATGGCGAGGAAGCCATGCTGGCATATAGATTAAAAAAGGCCGGCTACAGCGAGGCAGTGCTAAGGGACTGCCGTTACGAACATCTACATTCTGCCAGCATAAGGAAAATATACAGGTCGTCAAAGGCAAAAGCCTTTGTGCATTTCAAAGAGAGCTTCAAGATATACAACAGGCATTACCTGCATACCGGCGCATTGGAGGACGGCATATTCGATATCTGTTACTTCTTAGGCTTCTTGGAGAGGAAGCTCTATGACCTATTCCACCCCAAAGGCGAGCTCATGTATAGTATCCGCAAGCGCTTCCCATGAGAAGCGCCCTGACTCTGTCTCTATATTCTCTGCAAAGGGCACCTCGTCCCTTATTGCGTAGAAGCGTTCTATGCCGCGGGCCAGATCGACAGGGTCGTCAGGCTTGCAGAGCACTCCTGTCTTTCCGTCCTCTATAACTTCCGGCAGGCCGCCTACCGTAGTGGCTATGACAGGCTTACGGAAGCCAAAGGCTATCTGCGCTATGCCACTCTGTGTGGCTGAGGTATAGGGGAGGACGGCTGCATCACACTGGGAAAACCAGTACTTCACTTCGGTGTCGGGGATATACCCGTCAGTTATCTCTACCCTGCCGGCTATGCCAAGTTCCTCTATTTCCTCTTCATATTTACCCCTTTTTCCGTCGAAATCCCCTACACAAAGGAGCTTTACATCGGGCAGGGCCTGCATGGCTTTAAGCAGCACCGAGAGGCCCTTATAAGGCCGGACAAAGCCAAAAAAGAGAAGGGTCTTCCCGTTATAAATGCGGTCCGGCATTTCCCCGTGGGCAAAGGCCTCATAAGTGGGATGCACATTGACCCTGTAATTGGGCTTAGGGATAATGGTGCATAGCTCTGTTGCCTCTTTTTCGGCGTGAAGTATGAAGAAATCCCCCTTTTTCAGTGTAAGCCTTGTGAGGCATTTGTCTAAGGGGAAGCGTTCGTGGGGAAAGACATTGTGGCAGATAAAGAGGGTTTTCGCAGGGATAAAATGCTGAAGGAGCATATAGCAGGGTGCAAAATAGGGATGCCACCACTCAAGTATGACGAGGTCGGGCCTCCATCTGGCTATGTCGGATGCCACCTTTTTTATGTTGATAGGATCTGCCGTATTAATGAGATATTCGGCATTTTCGGCCTTGAAGCCGTCATTCCCGTAGTCCTTCTGTTCCCTGGGAAAAAGAAGCTTAGGGTACTGCATTTTCCAAGAGATTAAGCGGAATTCATAGCGCTCGTTAAGGGTGCGGGAGAGCAGCCCTGTATAGTGGGAAATGCCACCCTTATAGGGAAAGACTGGGCCTATAAGGACTATGCGCTTTTTATTCTTATTAGCCATGGCCGCCTGCCTTGTCCTTTGCAGAGCCCGCCCCGCCGACTTCAAGCCTGCGCATCCTGTACTGTATGTCTTCTAATATCTTCCTGTTGGCCGCTATGAGGTCTGCCTGCAGTCCCATCATAAATGTAGTGAAACCCAGCATCATGAGAGTGCTTGCAAATACTAAGGACTGTATGTGCCCGTTTCCATAGCCCTTTAAGTAATAGTAGAGGAAGCGTATTCCGAGCACCAGGCCTATGAAGAAGGGTATGCCGCCCACTATGCTAAAGAAAATAAGGGGCCTGTACATCATGAAGGCCCTGATTATCGTGAGTATGGACTTCTTTATATAAGCTCCCATGCTGTGGAAGAGCCTGGATTTCCTGAGTTCGGGGTTCGTATTTATGGGAACCGAGGTTATGGCCATCTGGTTGCGGCCGGCCTGCACTATGGTTTCCAAGGTGTAAGTGTAATTATTGATTACATTTAAATGCATCGCGGCATCCCTGGAAAAAGCCCGAAAACCGCTGGGCGCATCGGGAATGTCAGTATCTGAGGCAATGCGCACGACAAAGCTTCCTAAATGCTGCAGCTTCTTCTTTATGGGGGAAAAGTCGGGAGTGTCGTCTATAGGGCGTTCGCCTATGACTATTTCAGCCTTGCCGTCGAGTATGGGCTTTATCAGCTTCTCTATGTCCGCCCCCCTGTACTGGTTGTCGGCATCTGTATTCACTATGATGTCGGCACCGTTCCTTATGCAGGCATCCAGCCCCGCGGTAAAGCCCTTGGCGAGGCCTTTATTATTTACAAAGCTCACTATGTAATTGACGCCCCAGTCCTTGGCGACCTCGACAGTATTGTCGCTGCTTCCGTCATTAATTATGAGATACTCGATCTCGTCTATGCCCTCTATCTGCTTAGGGAGGTCATCCAGGGCAACTTTAAGGGTCTTCGCTTCATTTAGGCAGGGGATCTGTATGATAAGCTTCATGTGATTTCCTTTGCTATGTAGAGGGGCCGGCCCTTGGCTTCCATGTAGGTATTTGCCAGGTAGTGGGCAACTATCCCCAAGAAGAATAGCTGCAGACCGAATGAGAAGGCTATGGCGGAGAGGATAAGTGGAACGCTGTTTAATACTTCCCTGACATAGAGGACAAGGCAGGCTATAAGGGATATTCCCGACAGGAGGGAGAAGACTCCCCCTATCCAGAGTATGAGGGTCAGGGGGACGGTGGAGAAATCGACTATGCCCTCCATGGCATAGCGGAAGAGCTTCCAGAAGGACCACTTGGTTTCTCCGGCCACCCTTTCCACGTTCTCGAACTCTATCCACTTTGTCTTGAAGCCTATCCAGCCATATATGCCCTTGGTGAAGCGGTTGTACTCCTTCATGGAGAGTATGGCGTCCACCATCTGCCTCGTCATTATGCGGTAGTCCCTGGCCCCGTCCACTATCTCTGTGGTGGATATATGGTTCATTAGCTTATAGAAAAGCCGGGCAAAGAAAGAGCGCACGGGCGGCTCGCCCTTGCGGGTGACCCTCCTTGTGGCCGCAGAGTCGTATCCGCCACTGTAGACCGCCTCGAACATTTCAGGGAGGAGAGAAGGGGGATCCTGCAGGTCTGCGTCCATGCATACCACATAATCGCCCTTTGCATTGTCCAGACCTGCAAATAGAGCGGCATCTTTCCCGAAGTTTCTGGAAAAAGTGACATAGCGCACCGCAGAGTCCTTTTCCTTCAGCTCCTTGATTTTTTTTAGGCTTTGGTCCGAAGAGCCGTCGTCCACAAAAAGGAGCTCAAAGCTTATATTGGGAAAACGCTCCCCGAATAGCTTCCTGACACGGGAAAACTCCTCATAAAAAAAAGGTATGGCCTCTTCCTCGTTCCAGCATGGAACTATCACAGATAGGAGGCTCATTTCTGAATTTTCCATTTGTTCCTCGTAAGAATCTTTCTATTGTTATAAGGATCTGCAGACAATTAGTACTAGTCATCTTGCTTGTCCACAGCTCCTAAGGATCAGTTGCCCTCTGCCTCGTCAGTTGCCGTATCGGCTGTTTCTTCCTCTGCGGCATCTGATTTATCGGCATCCGATTTACCGGCATCCGACTTATCATCAGAGCTTTTTTCCGCTGAGGAAGAGCCGTCTTCTTCTTCCCCTTCCTCTTCGGCAGCAGACATTACTGCTATCATATCCTCTGCCGTCATGGAGGTGTTGAGGGTGTAAGTGCCCGGCTCCAGCTTGCCGTGGTAAGCAGACAGCCGCTCCTGTACAAAGAAGAGGCGCTTGTCCCTTATCAGGCCCCTGTTCTCCAGGATTTCACCTATGTCCATGGCGCCGGAGCCCATGGGGATGGTCACATCTATGTCTATGCCCGGCTCTTCGGATATGGGGGGCTCAGAGAAGACCCTGTAGCCGAAGTCGTATGCCTGAAATACGAGCCTGTATATAAAGAATACAAGCACCAGTATGACGAGGAAACGCATCAGTATCCCGACTATGGAAAGTACAGTTTTTCCTATGTTATTCATTGGAAATCCAGCCCGTTTAAGAGCCCGTTCAGCACGTCCCTCATAAGCCTGCAGAAAGAAGCCTCTGCCTCCAGGTAGTCGTGCACCATGCCTTTCCTGTAGATTTCGCTCCTGTCGTATGCAAGGTGCATAACCTCAACTGCGAGCTTATCCCTGTCCACCGTAGTCTGAATGTGGAAGTTCTGCTCCCTTATTGAATCGGCCGCCCTCTTTAGGTCCGGATAGTCAGCTATGCACTTCCTCTGCTTTTCATATTCTAAATATTCGGGCGTGGACTTCAGCATTGCTACGAAGCCATTTACTTCTTCGACTATATTTGCATACATATATCATACTTCCATTATGATGGGCAGTATCATGGGACGCCGCCTGGTCTTTTTCCATAGGTGGTCAGAGAGGTTGTCCCTCAGTGTGCTCTTAATTTTGCCCCAGTCGGATATGCCTTTATTCTGCAGCTCTTCCATGCTGTCCTGCAGTAACATCGCGGAGTCGTCCAGAAGCTCGTCTGCTTCCCTGACATAGACAAAGCCGCGGGAGACTATGTCGGGTCCCGCCAGGAGCTGCCCCGTGCCCTTTTCCAGGGTCAGGACTATTATGACTATGCCGTCCTCAGCGAGGTGCTGCCTGTCGCGGAGGACTACATTTCCGACATCTCCGACACCCAGGCCGTCCACGAATACCTTGCCTGAGTGCACATGGTCCTTTACGGCCGCGCCTCCTTCATCTATCTCCAGAACATCCCCTGTCTGCAGCATGAGTATGTGTTCTGAATCGTAGCCCAGCTCCTCCGCAATAGTGGCCTGGGCATGCCGGTGGCGTATCTCGCCATGCACGGGTATGGCGTAGCGCGGCTTTACGAGGGAATAGATAAGCTTTATTTCCTCTCTGCAGGCATGGCCCGACACATGCACATCCTGAAAGACTACCTGTGCCCCCTTCATCTCCAGTTCGTTTATTACTTTCGACACGGCCTTTTCATTGCCGGGTATGGGGCTGGAGCTGAAGATTATGGTGTCATTGGGCTTAATGAATATTTTTTTATGCATATCCATAGCCATGCGGGAGAGGGCGGCCATGGACTCGCCCTGGCTCCCTGTGGTTATGATCACGGTCTTTTCATCGGGATAGTTCCGCAGCTGGTCTATGTCTATAAGGGTGTTGTCGGGTATCTGTATGTAGCCTAAGTCCTGGGCCGTATGTATGACATTCACCATGGAACGGCCTTCTATGACGACCTTGCGCCCTGTGTGGTATGCAGTATTTATGATCTGCTGCACCCTGTCCACATTGGAGGCGAAAGTCGCGACTATGATGCGGTTCCTCGGATGTTCCGCAAAGAGGGTGTCGAAGATAGCCCCTATGGTCCTCTCGGATTTGGTGAAGCCCTGCCTCTCTGCATTGGTGCTGTCGCACATGAGGGCCAGCACGCCTTTTTTGCCCAGTTCACCGAAACGCTGCAGGTCTATGGCATCCCCGTATACGGGAGTATAGTCCACCTTGAAGTCGCCCGTGTGTATGATGATGCCGGCAGGAGAGTAGATGGCAAGCGCAGATGCGTCGGCTATGGAGTGGTTTGTCTTTATGAATTCTACCCTGAACTGGCCTAAATTGACGGACTGTCCGTGCTTTATCACCTTGCGCCGGACATTTTTCTGCATATCGTGCTCTTCGAGCTTCCTGTCGATTAAGCCCATGGTGAGCTTAGTGCCGTAGATGGGGGCATTTACCTGTTTTAGTATATATGGCAGGGCACCTATATGGTCCTCATGCCCGTGGGTGATGACATAGCCCTTTACCTTGTCAATGCGTTCCACAAGGTAAGAGACATCGGGTATGCAGAGGTCTATGCCCAGCATGTCCTCCTCAGGAAAGGATATGCCGCAGTCCACCACTATGATGCTGTCCTCGTATTCGAAGACGGTTATGTTCATTCCAATCTGTTCCAGCCCTCCGAGAGGAATGACCTTGAGTTTAGAACCCGAATTATTTTCCGGTTTTTTCAAATAATCCTCCTTAATGTGGTAACTATTCAGAACCGGCTCTCATCGCCGAAGAAAACCTGATTTCTTACAACATAAAAAACGAAAAAAGAAAATCGATTTTTGTTCGGCCTTAAGGGCGCTTCCCACCGTAAAAAGCCCCTTGTTTCAAAAAACTATATGCAGGGGGTTCTGAATAGTAAGCAGCCTTATGTAAAAAAATCATGGCTTGATTTCCACATCATCGAGCACTGCGGAGAGAGCGGCGGCCGCGCTTTCAAGCTCGCTGTCGTCCTCCACGGCCTCGTATGTGGATTCGCCATTTTCATCTTCTGAGACTTCCCTCAGGATAAGGGCCTCGCCGTCCCCCTCATCCTCCTCTGTCACCAGAAGATATGTCTCACCGGCAGACTCCGCCTCTGCCAGCACATAGAAATCTTTAGTACTGTTTCCGTCTAATGTGAAGCTGACTTTTTCCATTTTGGGTCACTATCCTTACGGGACTGGTTCAGAAAGTCCTCTAATATGACAGCGGCAGCTATGCTGTCTACTTTTTCCTGCCTCGACTTCTCATCCCTTATATCAACGCTATCCAGGATCTCATAGGCCTCTACGGTAGTGAGCCTTTCGTCCATGAAGTGCAGGGGAAGGCCGGTGCGGCGCATGAGCTTATCCGCAAATACCCTCACCTTCTCAGCCCTTTCCCCTTCAGAGCCGTCCATATTGAGGGGAAGCCCGACAACAAGCCCGCCCACATTGTGGAGGACTATCAGCTCCTCTATGCGGGCGAGTGTACGCCTGAGCCTTTTTTCCACGGGACGCCTTATGGTCTCAAGCCCCCTCGCTATGGTGCCTGTCTCATCCGTGAGAGCTACCCCCACAGTCTTGGAGCCGTAGTCCAGCCCCATGTATCTCACCAGTTATTGCTCCTGATGTACTGCTGCAATAGCTCCTCTACGAGTTCGTCCCTCTCCACCTTCATTATGAGGCTGCGCGCATTGTTGTGGCTAGTGATATAGGTGGGGTCGCCGGACATGATGTAGCCCACTATCTGGCTTATGGGATTGTAACCCTTCTCGTTGAGGGCTTCATAGACGGTGGAGAGCACGACCTTTACGCCGGTTTCCGGCTCCTTCTCCACCTTGAACATTTGGGTGCTGCCTAAGTCTTTCATATATTCCTCCATAAAATCATTATAGTCTCTGCCGCTAGAAGCGTAAAGGGCTTTTATCCGTGGTACTCCCCATTATAGCGGACTATGGTTACATCTGATACCTGGGGGAGAGCCTTTATTTCATCCAGCTTCGAGAGCTCTTTTTCCAATAAGTCGAGGCTTACCGTGATTTCTGCGCCCTCGCCCCGCATGACCTTGGACCTTAATGCGTGCTCCGTGCCCTTAAGCTTTTCAAATACAGCCTTTTCTCCCTCTTCCTCTTTTGTATGGAATATCATGAGGTAGGCATTGGATTTCTGCTGCCTTCTGTGCATGGCCATTACGAGGAAGAGCATTATGAGCATGCCTATGGCGGAGAGCAGGTACATACTGGCCCCCACCGTGATGCCCATGGTAATAGACCAGAATAGGTACATAATGTCTAAGGGCTCCTTCACGGCGGTCCTGTACCTCACTATAGAGAGGGCGCCCACCATACCCAGGGAAATCACTATGTTCGTGCTGATGGCCAGTGTCACCATGCAGGTGAGGACCGTCATGCCCACGAGGGTGAGGGCGAAGGTCCGGCTGTAGACCACGCCTATAAAGTATTTTTTGTAGATCTCATATATAAGCAGCCCTATGACCAATGCTATGAGCATGTCCACAAATATGGTCATGAAGGTGCTTAATGAAATGGACTGGTTGTACATGTCCGATTCTAGTATGGACTTTTTGATCATTGCGCGTATGCTCATGTTACCTCTTTTCTATGGTGCGGGTGTCAAACGGGATAAGCCTGTATGCCAAACCTTCTGTCCTGGCAGAGCACATACTTGGATGCGGCCACATAGGAGGAGGCGGCGGGGGGAAGTATGTCCCTGAAGACTTCGGGAAGATACTCTGTGTACTTTATTTCCATTATCAGCGTGCCTTCAGGCAGTACCTCAAAGGCGGGAGTCCCGCTGTCAAAAAGGTCATAAGTGGTCCAGGCGGAGCGTATGTGCTCATCAAAGGTGATGCGCACAGTGCCGTGCTCATATACAAAGGGCGTGCGCTCGTAGTCTACGAATACCTCCGGGCGGAGGGCATCACTCATGCAGCGCATGTAGAATTCGGTTTTTAAGGGATGGGGATCCCTTAAAAGCGGCCCGTAGTCCCCGCATATAATAGCTTCTGCCTCTTCCCTTGTTAATCCGGCCTGGCGCTTAAGTATGTAACTTCCCTGCTTTTCCTTACATTCCAAGGAGATGACGCTGTCGGACAAATTGTATGTCCTTATCCTGTACTTGCGGCGGGTGGCAGTGCCTGAGATTTTCTCCTCGTAGGCGCTCTTAAAGGCATCATCGAAGTAGAGGCTCCTTATCATATAGAAGCCGTCAGTGGCATGCCTGTCAAGCGAGGCGGTTAGCATAAGCCTCTCTTTGATAAGGTCTCTCTCCCTTTCGGAGATAAGGTATTTCATTTCGTGGCGGTACATGGGGCTGATTATATTCCATTTGGCTCTGTTTAGCAAGGCTGAAGCAGTGTTTAACCTTGCAAGAGGGCAGATAAGAGGGTAAAATTAGTATATGGAACCTAAACTTTCTGTGGTATTTATTACCTATAATCACGAGCCTTTCATAAAGGAGGCGCTGGACAGCGTGCTCATGCAGGAGGTGGACTTCCCTTACGAGATAGTGGTGGGAGAGGACTGCTCCACTGACCGCACGAGGGATATTTTAAGGGAGTATGAGAGGGACTATCCCAGACTTTTCAAGCTTTTATTCAGGGATAAGAACCTGGGAGCCCCCACCCGCAATGTCTATGAGACTGCCATGGCGTGCCGGGGGGAGTACCTTGCATTTTTAGAGGGGGACGACTACTGGACCGTTCCTTATAAGCTGCAGAGGCAGGTGGATTTTCTCGATAGCCACCCGGAATACATGGGCACTACGGCAGGGCTGAAGATAATAAATGAGCGGGGGGAGATGAGCCATCATGCGGCAAAGGAGGCGCTTTATAATTGGAGCGGCGACTACAGCTTTGAGGATTATAAAAAGGCAGGACCCTGGCCGGGGCAGACCGCAAGTAATGTGTGCAGGAATTTTTTCCATAATGGGAAGCTGGACTATAGCATATTATATAGGGCCCATGACTTTATAGACGATGGCATTATTTTCTTATTTATCCTCCTGCAGGGGAAGATATTCCGCTTTGACGAGGTGATGACAGCCCACAGGGTAATAGAGAAAAAGGGTGGGGAGAGCTGGACATCGAGGAAGCATGACAGGAATCTGGTCCTGGAGGAATATGCCCTGAAACGCACCATGATGCAGTGGTGCGAGGAGAATGTGGGGCTCAGCGATTCCGCTTTCAAGAGGGCGGACAGGGAGTTTAAGGCGGTATGCAAAGAGATGTTGAAGCACCCGTCCATAGCCGCATTTAAGTGTTTCAAGCAGTCACTGGGCTACTGGCTGCATCTGAAATTCGGGCGTGTGCGCATGAGAGGTGGCAAATGATAATCCTGCGTTTCACCAGCGGCCTTGGCAACCAGATGTTCCAGTACGGAATGTACCTGTACTTAAAGAAGAAGTACCCCTTAGAGAGGGTAAAGGCCGATGTGAGCTGGTACAGCTGGAACAGCGCACATCAGGGCTTTGAGCTGGAGAAGCTTTTTTCCAGGGAAGATAATCCCTGCTTTCACCTGGATAAGGCTACGGAATTTGAGGCCTACTGTTGCTCTGGGGAGCTGCCCAGGGGAAATTTACTAAACCGCCTTGTGAACAGGGCTACCCGCTTCTTTGCGGGGAGGCACTTTGAGGCAATAAGGCTTTCGGAGACCGGTCGGGAGAGCTGCGATGTGCTTAAAGAAAAGGCAGACCATATTCCCGCGGGTCGGAATACCTATATCACAGGCTATTTCGTGAGGGAGAGCTACTATGGCGAAAGCCTTGAGGAGCTGCGGCAGGCGTTTTCTTTTGACCTGTCGGCACTCGATTGCGAGGGGGAAAGGTTTTTAAGGGAAATAGAGGAAAGTGAATCCGTATCCATACATGTGAGGCGGGGGGATTACTTGAATCCTGTGTATAATGGGAATTTTATAAATTTGGGCATGGATTATTACAGGAGTGCGGTTGACATAATACGAAAAAAGTTCTCCAATCCCAGGTTTTTCCTATTTTCCGATGACAAGGAATATGTCAAAGCCGCCTTCGGGTGGCTTACGGATTCGGTTATCGTCACAGGCAATGACGGGGATAAGAGCTATCTGGACATGGCCCTCATGAGCCGCTGCCGCGCCAATATTACCGCCAACTCTACATTTTCTGAGTGGGCCGGGCTCTTAAATGACAGGGCTGACGCC
This sequence comes from Lachnospiraceae bacterium, assembly GCA_017634355.1. Lineage (GTDB taxonomy): Bacteria > Bacillota > Clostridia > Lachnospirales > Lachnospiraceae > NK4A144. The sequence continues at coordinate 5,691 of JAGBNO010000072.1, read as the reverse complement.
ATCGTAATCTACCCAAAAGCCTATCTGAAGGACAAAGACAGCGAGGAAAAGACCCTGCCTAACTGGCTGCGCTTATAGTAATGGCACTGGAGATATGATAAAATGGCTGCATTATTCTAGGAGGTTTTTTTATGAAAATGAGATCGAGGATAACGCTTTTTGCAGGCTTCATGCTCTTAGTCCTGCTGTCGGGCTGCACTATGGGAAGTAGCAGCATAGGACAGAATGAGAATCTGGCTGTGATCTTCGGGAGCGGGGCCAGGGGGGCCGGAGGAGCCGCCCCGCCGGAAGGCGCAGAGGGGGATGACCCCGTGGACAGCCTTCCCATGCAGTCCTCTCCGGGGGATGCGGTCACATTTTATAAGCTGATGCCGGGCGTGTCTGTCTCAGTGGAGGCGGGAACCTATACGATAGCGGACGGGGACGGAAAATGCACGATTTCTGTCATAGGCGCAAATGGGGAGACCCTGGAGACAGTGATGATATCCGGTGCCTTTGATGAGAAGTCCACCGGCCAAAAGGCCGTCAGGGTAACAGTGCCGGAGGGCGGCTCCCTGATTTCAAATGGGGGGACATGCGTGGCGCAGAAAAATTAGGAACTGCCAGACAAGCAAGATATACAGACTATTTTGCGGCAGATCCTTAGATTTGCGCTGGTAAAAGAAGTAGCAGTTTCAATATTATTTAAGCATGATGAGGATGATTTATGAGTGACGACAAGGACAGACAGGGAGGGAGCGGCTTCTGCTTCCTCTGTAAGAAAAGCGAGGCGGAGGCAGGAAAGCTCTTCCATCTGCCAAATAACATGAATATCTGCGAGGGCTGCCTAAGGAACGCAATGGATCAGATGAGTAATATCGATCTTTCCAACCTGCCCGTGGGCGGGCTGCAGTTCGGCTTTACCATGCCTGAGGGGCCCAAAGGAAATTCAGGGGCTTCTAAGGAGGACGGGGAGGCCGGTGGGGCGGCCGTTGAAACTCCTAATATCGAAGAAGGCGGCATGAGAGACAAAGAAGACGGGAAAAAAGGCGCAGATGAAGAAGAAGGGGAGCCTAAAGAGGGGGATAAGAAGAACGAGGGATCGGGCTTTTCTTTCGGAATACCGGGATTTCCAAACATACAGTTCATGAACTGGTCAGACTTCATGGGGGGAATGTCCGGCAGGAGCAAGGTAAAGAAGTCCACGAAGGAAGAAATGAGGAAGGACTTCGACTTTTCTAAGATACCGAAGCCCCACCGCATAAAGGAGCAGCTGGATAATTACGTGGTAGGGCAGGACCATGCGAAGAAGGTGATCTCCGTAGCTGTCTACAACCACTATAAGCGCATAGAGGCAGAGCTTTCAGACCGGAATGACGTAGAGATAGAGAAGTCCAACATACTGCTTTTAGGCCCCACGGGCTGCGGCAAGACCTATCTCGTGAAAACCCTGGCAAGGCTCTTGGACGTGCCGCTTGCCATAGCAGATGCCACTTCCCTTACGGAGGCGGGCTACATAGGGGACGACATCGAGTCGGTAGTGTCGAAGCTGCTCTCTGCGGCCGACAATGATGTGGACAGGGCAGAGAGGGGCATTATCTTCATAGATGAAATAGATAAGATAGCCAGGAAAAAGAATACCACCAGTCGGGATGTGAGCGGAGAGAGCGTACAGCAGGGAATGCTTAAGCTCTTAGAAGGGTCAATGGTGGAGGTGCCGGTGGGGGCCAACAGCAAGAATGCCATGGTGCCGCTTGCCACGGTGAATACGAACCACATACTCTTTATCTGCGGAGGGGCTTTCCCTGATCTCGATGAGGTGATAAGGCAGAGGCTGAAGAAGGAGACTTCCATAGGATTCAATGCCGAGCTGAAGGACAGATGGGATAAGGAAAAGGACATATTTAAGAAGGTCACCGTAGAGGATATCAGAAAGTTCGGAATGATACCTGAGTTCATAGGCAGGCTTCCCATCATCTGCCCTATGGTGGGGCTTACCGAGGACATGATGGTAAATATACTGAAGGAGCCGAAAAATGCCATTATCAAGCAATATGTGCGTATGCTGGAGATGGACGAGGTGGACTTGCGCTTTACGGACGATGCCCTGAGGGCCATAGCGGCAAAGGCCATGGAGAGGGATACCGGAGCCAGGGCATTGAGGTCCATTATTGAAGAAATAATGCTGGACATCATGTATGAGGTGCCAAAAGACGACAACATTGGCAGGGTTACCATCACAAGGGAGTACATAGAGGGCAAGGGCGGCCCTATAATAGACTTGAGAGGGGTAATGGCATTGGAAGAAGAAGAGAGGCCCGCCATTGAGGAAAAGAAGAACTATGGATTCGTGTCTTAAGCTGCTCCGTAAATCCCTGCCCTATTATGTCCTGTCGGCGGCCATTGCGGGGGCAGACCTTGTAATAAAGTCCATGGCAGACAGGGACAGGGTCCATTTCAAAGGAACTATCAGGAATTCCGGCTTTGCCGGAAGCCGCATGGAAGCAAAGCCTGAGAGAGTGGCATTCATCTCTGCGCTGTCCACGGGTATGCTTTTCTGCCTCCTGCCTTTTATAAAAGGGAAGATAAGGCGGCTGGGCTATGCCCTTATGCTGGGGGGTGGCATGAGCAATACCATAGAGAGGCTTAGAAAACGCTATGTGGTGGACTACATACCCCTTGGAAAATATGTATACAATATAGGGGATTTTTCCATATTTGCGGGAGCGGGAATCACAACAGCCGCCTTAATAAAAAGGGAGTCTTGATTGCTTTACAGGAGTTAGTCGGATATTGCAAGAATCGCCGAAATAGAGGGGCGGGTGCTGTAATAGTGGAAACTGCACTTAAATATGCCCGTAAGGAAAATGCTGCTGAAACCATAGCATATCTGGAAGAAAAAAAGCATTGGATAGAGCTTAAGCTTTATCAGAAACCTCCAATAGGCATGGAATAGGCATAGGTTTAAGGCAAAGATGAGTGGATAGGGTTGATAGAATTCTTAAAGGTAAGGAGAGGCAATTTCTAAATTTATTTGCTAAAAGTTCCCTTAGTGGAAGGCAAAAAAGTTTTCATATAAATCATATCAAAAAACTAGGGTTTTCATCTGGCGCAAGTTGTGATACAATAAGCGGCGTTTCCGTAAGTTTTGCTTGAATAAGGAGGGTTATTATGAAAAAGACACTGAGCTTATTACTGACGGCCACATTGGCGGCAGGGCTTCTGGCAGGCTGCGGCGGAGCCGGTGGCGCCAGTCAGGCCGCCGCCCCCGCTGACAGTGGGGCCGCGGCTGAAGAAACAGCGGCAGACGGCGTAGCGGCTGCTGAGGGTGCCGCTACCGAAGGAGCGGAGGCCGAGGCTGCTCCTGCGGACAGCAAGGGCACGGGTGGAGACAAGAAGATCACGGTGGGCGCTACACCAGTTCCCCATGCAGACATACTGGACAATGCCGTGAAACAGGTCCTTGCAGAGGAAGGATGGGAACTGGAGACCATGGTATTTGAGGACTATGTGCTTCCCAATACTTCCCTGGAGTCAGGAGAACTGGATGCCAACTATTTCCAGACATTAGGCTATATGGACCAGCAGAATACGGATGCGGGGCTTCACTTATCTGCCATAGCGGGCGTACACATAGAGCCCATGGGGATTTATTCTGAGAAATACAAGGCCATTAGCGAGATCCCTGACGGCGGGGAGATAGGCATACCCAATGACCCTGACAATGGGGAAAGGGGGCTTTTGCTTCTCGTGCAGAAGGGGCTTTTGAATTCTATAGGCGACTATGGCAAGGACCAGAACTATACGGCAGATACCTTAAGTCAGGATAAGGAGGCAAACCCCCACGGCTACAAGATAACTCCGCTGGAGGCCGCAAGCCTGCCGCTCTCCCTGCCTGACCTGGATGCGGCAACCATAAATGGTAACTATGCCCTTGGCGCCTCTCTTCCGGATAAGTTCCCTGCGCTTGAGATAGAGGAGTTTGACGATGAGACCAGCGTGAAACGCACGAATTTTGTCGTTGTGCGCTCCGGCGAAGAGGAGAGCGAGAAGAGCAAGGCATTAAAGGCCGCCCTGCAGTCAGATACTGTTAAAGCTTATATAGATGACAAATACAAGGGTTCTGTGATATCATCGTTCATTGAGCCTAAGTAAGGATCTGTAGCGAATTATTTTTGAGTAGTTCCCAAGCATACGGGGAGTATTAATGATAAGTCTTAATCAAGTTGAAAAGACCTTTCAGGACACTACTGTCCTGAAAGGCGTTTCATTGTCCATAAAGGATGGTGAAATATATGGCATCATAGGGCAGAGCGGGGCTGGGAAGTCAACGCTCCTACGCTGCATAAATGGTTTAGAGCCCTTTGATTCCGGAGAGATATTCGTAGATGATGTGCCCCTGTCGAAGCAGGACAAGAAATCCCTGCGGAACATACAGAAGGGCATGGGCATGATTTTCCAGGGGTTCAACCTCCTAGAGCGTCTCAACGTATACCAGAACATTGCGCTTCCCATGCGCTTCTGGGGCATGGATACGAAGGGCGAGGCCGCTAAAAAGAAGATAATGGAGCTTGTCAGCCTGGTGGGGCTTTCGGATAAATTGCGCGCCTTTCCGAGGGAACTGTCCGGCGGGCAGAAGCAGAGAGTGGCCATAGCCAGGGCCCTCGTGCTGGACCCCAAGTTCCTGCTCTGCGATGAGGCCACATCTGCCCTGGATCCTGAGATCACCAAGGGCATACTCTCCCTCCTTCAGGAAATAAATAAGGAGATGGGAATCACGATAATAGTGGTCACCCATCAGATGGAGGTTGTCAAGCAGATATGCGAGAGGGTGGCCTTCCTTAGCCATGGAAAAGTGCTTTCGGAGGGGAAGCCGGAACTCCTATTCGTGCGTCCGGAGGAGAAGGAGATAAAGGATTTCCTGAGGGAGGGGAGCGAACGCCTGCCCGAATATGGCATAAATATACAGCTCTTCTTCAATGGGGATAATAATATGGAGCCTACGGTCACTATGATGGCGAGGGCGCTTGACATAGATTTCTCTATATGCTGGGCCAGGCTGGACGACTTCCGGAAGAGCGTATATGGAAGCCTCATAATAAATGTGGCCCCCCACGATAGGGATAAGGTCATAGAGTTCCTTGAAAACAGGGGAGTTATGTGGGAGGTGCTGGAATAATGGGCGGAATCTCGACAAGTACGGGAATGACGGAAGTAATACTGAATGCCATGCAGCAGAGCCTGTACATGGTTTTCTGGTCCACTATCTTTTCCGTGATCCTGGGCTTCATACCGGCCGTAGTGCTTACCCTCACGGCTCCGGACGGCTTGAAACCGAATAAGGTAATATATGAGAGCCTAAGCTTCATCGTAAATGTTTTCCGCAGCTTTCCCTTTATCATATTATTAGTCATATTGATCCCTTTTACCCGTATGATCGTGGGAAAGGCCATAGGCACCACGGCCTCCATAGTGCCGCTGACCATCTCAGCCATACCCTTCATAGCCAGGATATTTGAAAATGCCTTGAGGGAGACTAATCCGGGGGTAATTGAGGCCGCCCGCTCCTTTGGGGCCTCTGACATGCAGATACTCCTATTTGTATATGTGAAGGAGTCCATACCCCGTATGCTGAACGGAGTGGTGCTGCTCATCATTTCCCTAATAGGCTATTCTGCAATGGCTGGCACCGTAGGCGGCGGCGGAATAGGG
>JAGBNO010000071.1 GCA_017634355.1 Lachnospiraceae bacterium | reverse complement strand
TGATTGAAAAGCAGGAGGGGCAGAAGACAGTTGCGGCAGGTGCGGAAAAGGCAGACGAGGCTTTAGATGCTGCCGCTTCAGATGAGGGAGTGCAGGCAGAGCTTGAGGCCAGGGCCAAGGCGGACGAGCAGAAGAAGGCGGAAATCGAGGCCAGGGCCGAGGCAGACGAGCAGAAGAAGGCAGAACTTGAAGCCAGGGCAGAGGCAGATAGGCAGAAGAAGGCGGAGGTCGAGGCTGAAATAAAGAGGCGTGAAGAAGCAGAGGCAAAAAAACGAGCTGAGATAGAGGCGAAGGTAGAATCAGAGGCGAAGGCCAGGGCTGAGGCTGAAACCCAGCTCAAAAATAAAGATGCAGCTGCTGTAACTGCGTCAACACACGATTCTGCCGCTGTAACTACATCAACACACGACTCTGCCACGGCAACTGCGTCAACACACGACTCTGCCACGGCAACTGCATCAACACACGGCTCTGTCGCAGCAACTCCGGCAACACACGATTCTGCCGCTGCAACTGTGGCAAAAACGCCAGCACCTGATGCGGCTGCCCATACCACGGCAGGCCTGTCGCCGGCCGACTTCATGGCTATATGCAAGGTAGTTGAAGCTGAGGCAGGACATCAGCCTGTGCATGGGCGTTCTATGGTGGCAAATGTCATTCTGAATAGGGTGAAGAGCCCTGCGTTCCCGAATTCTGTGAGCGGCGTCCTCACTGCCCCAGGCCAGTTTACAGTTGTGCGCTCCAGCCGCTATGCCAATGCCGTGCCATCTGCTTCCACACAGGAAGCGGTAAGGAAAGCCGTTGCCCAGGATATGTCCGGCGGTGCGCTGTACTTCCACAGGGGCTCCGGCAGCTGGGGGAACCGCTCGTATATAGGAACTGTAGGAAGCCACGGCTTTTATCGTTAATAGTCTCTGTAAAATGTCCGTCCCTTCGTAATATGGTCCAGACTTTTTTGGTTTGACCAGAAACCTAAAATAGAATATAGGAAACGAATTTCTTAATCCGTTTCCTATAAAATCGCAGGAAATAAAGACACTTGTTGCCACCGGACAGCAGGGATAACGTCACACCTTTATCATTAGTTCATTGAAGATAAAGGCGTGGCGTTTTTTTATTAAAATCGGTAAATAGGGGGTTTTTATTGCCATAAATTATCAAGTATGGCATATTTATGACGATATGAGAGATGATTGATCATGAGGGCTTCGCCGCACTGGTCTCCTTGGAAAAAGAAAAGGGGAAGCTTTAAGATGCGGAAGGAGAGACTCTTATGAAAAACCATGATGCTTCGGTGGATAGGAAAGGGCAAAAGAAGGGACGCAAAAAAGCAACCGCAGGGATGCGCATAAGAAGATGGGCGGATTTTCCGCAGTCAATCGTATATATTCATAGCGGGTGAATTACAGCTTCGGAAAGGAGAAAAAAATGCCGCCATTAAGAGATAAAAGTGGAGACAGGTCCTCACAGATCAGGGAGTATTACCAAAGAAACTATGAGAATAAGACTACTGCCGAGATAGTTGACTTCATGGGAGGAATTCACTTTGCAGATACATCTGTCAAAAAATTGATCTCCACTAAGGAGCTGAATGAACTGACAGCACCTTTCCTGGAGTATATGCTGCCTCTGAAAAGGGATGAAAACGGCAAGTCCCTCCTTGATAAAAAGGGAAACCGGAGCCTTTGCAGCATGTTAAACCTGAGAAAGTGGGGGTATCCAAGGCGGAACTGGATGAGCTGAATAAAAAAACAAAGGAAAATCTTCTGGAAAGGGTTGATCTCAACTGGATTCAGGATAAGACCATGAGGGATAAGCCTAAATATATGTCTGAGCAGCTCTCCTCTGATAAAAACTTCAGATATGATAGATACTATCTGACACTTGAAAAAGAAGCTCGGCAAGGACAGTAAAAGATCAGAAGGATTATGAGAAGACTCACAAGCCAAGGGAAAAGCAGAAGAAAGCCGCACTGAAAATGCAAGGATCTGTTCACAAATAACTTTTCAATCTGCTTGTCTTTTTATCCGATCGCGCTGGCCAAAAATCAGTTACATAGCCCATTTATGGGCCGCTCGCATAAGCGCCTGATTTTTGGTCAGCACACTCGAAGAGAAATACTTCGCATCTTTGAAAAGATATTTATGAACAGCTCCTCTAATGGAAGGGGTTTTCGCCCCCTTTCATTATCTGACTTAGACTCTAAAGTACTCGGCTCCTCTATTGCGGTGACATTTCGTAATATCTGACTAACTTCTGTAAAGCGATCGAGGCTCCTTATGCGAATGAATTCGGCGTGTATTCTGATACAGTATTATTATCCGCGGCCTTTTCGATGGGGCTTTCATAGTTTTTCCGGGGCTCTCCTATGATGTGCGCAGACTCCCCTGCATCTTCCTTTTTTACTTCATCTACTGCCTCTTTGGAGAAATTCAGCGGCACATATTCCCTCTTTGCTTCTTCATCATTACTATCCTGGGATTCTGTCTCTTTTTGAAGGAAGTCCTCAAGATCGTCATTCACATCTTTTTCAGGATCATCCAAATTGTCCTCTTCCTTGGAATTCTTCCAGAAGTAGTATGCACCGGCAACAGCTCCGGCTATGGCGCCGATTGCCAGCAGTCGTTTAAATATTTTCATGCTAATTGTCCCTTTCTGCCGGCTTACCCGGCTACATACGGATTTTGCCATAAAAACGTTCACATTATAGGATAATACAAATAATAAGTAAAGCATTGTATAGTAATAAACGACAAAAATAATTGTATTTTTCTGAGCTTCAAATGCCAAAAGCAAGGCATTTAAGGCTCGGAAAACAACAATCACTAATGTCGTTTACTATAAGAAAGAATGTGGTACAATAAAAGACTGATAGTTACGACTGATATTACTATTCACTTTCCGCTTTATTGGGATGGGCTTTTCAGAAAGGATATAAATACTTATGGCAGGGAAATATGACGTGATAATAATAGGCGCCGGACCGTCAGGCATATTCTGCGCCTATGCGCTTAAAGAAAAGAGGCCGGATCTCAGGGTGCTGCTCATTGAAAAGGGCCGCTCCATAGAAAAGAGGAGCTGCCCTAAGCGTAAGACTAAGGCATGCGTGCACTGCAAGCCCTGCTCTATTACCACGGGATTTGCAGGAGCAGGGGCTTTCTCTGACGGGAAGCTGTCCCTGTCGCCTGATGTAGGCGGGAATCTGCCGGAAATACTGGGATATGAGGAGACCAAGGCTTGGATAGACGAGTCTGACAGGATTTATCTTTCCTTTGGGGCAGACGAGAATGTCTATGGCATGGGAAAAGAACAGGAGATAAGGAAGATACGGCTGCAGGCCATACAGGCTAACCTTAAGCTGGTGGAGTGCCCCATAAGGCACCTGGGCACGGAAGAGGGCTACAAGATCTATGAGAGGATACAGAATCACCTTAAGGATATAGGGGTGGAGCTTCTTTTCAATACCATGGTAAAGGACCTTGTGATAGAGAATGGGGCTGTCACAGGAGTTTGTGCCGATGACGGCAATAAGTACTATGCCCCCTATGTGGTCTCAGGAGTTGGAAGGGAGGGGGCGGAATGGTTCTCTGAGATATGTGAGAAGTATTCCATAGATACGAGGTCTGGGACCGTGGACATAGGAGTCAGGGTAGAGGTCAGGGACGAGATCATGCAGTTTTTGAATGACAACCTCTATGAGGCTAAGCTTATCTACCATACGCCCACATTTGATGACAAAGTGCGCACCTTCTGTACCAATCCTTCAGGGGAGGTCGCCACGGAATATTACGAAAACGAGCTGGCAGTGGTGAATGGCCACGCCTATAAGAGTAAGGAATTCAAGACGGACAACACGAATTTCGCCATCCTTGTATCCAAGAATTTCACCAAGCCTTTTAAGACGCCCATAGAATATGGAAAGAAGATAGCAGAGCTCTCCAATATGCTCTGCGGGGGCAGGATACTGGTGCAGACCTTCGGCGACTTCAAGCGCAGGCGCAGGACCACAGAGGAGAGGCTTGCAAGGGTGAATCTCATGCCTACGCTGAAGGATGCGGTGCCGGGCGACCTTTCACTTGTATTTCCGCATAGGATCATGGTAGATATAGAGGAGATGATTTATGCCCTGAACAGGATAACTCCGGGGCTGGATAGTGATGAAACGCTGCTATATGGGGTGGAGGTCAAGTTCTACTCGAACAGGGTGGTAGTGGATAAGGACTTCAATACCAGCATAAGCGGGCTAAAGGCCATGGGGGACGGAGCCGGCATAACCAGGGGGCTGCAGCAGGCCTCTGCTAACGGGCTCATCGTCGCTGACAGGATATTGAGGGAGCTATAGGCATATTATGAAAAAAAGCTGGTTTCGCATGGGAAAGTTCTTTGTGTTTTTTATGCTTGCGCTATACACGATGTGTATATTGTCAGGCTGCGCAAAGCAGGAGGAGAAAAAAGATGTCGTGCTTACTACGGAATTTTCAGAGAATGAATTATTCCGCATAGAGAGTAAGAGCGGCTTCTTAAGTGAGGCGGAGGTATATATGAAGGCCTCTGCGGATAAGTACCAGAGCGTTTTCGGGGAGGAAATATGGAAGCAGAACCTTGGCGGGCTGAGCCTTGGGGATGAGATAAAGGACTCGACCCTGGCGAGGCTTGCGCAGATTAAATGCATGAACCTCCTGGCGGAAGAATGGGATATAGCTTTAAGCGAAGAAGAGCTTAAGAAGGTGTCGCTGGCGGCAGAAGAGTTCAGTGCCTCGCCAGATATGTGGCCAAACGGCATGGAGGCTGACCCGCTTCTTGCAGAAAGCATGTATGCGGAGTATGCGCTTGCCGACAAAATATACCACGAGGTCACAAAGGATGTGAATCCGGAGATCAGCGATGACGAAGCCAGAACCATAGAAGTCATGCAGATCCTCGTAAAGACCTATAAGCTGGATGAGGAGGGGAAAAGGCTGCCCTTTAACGATGAAGAGAAGGCCGCCGCCCTTGCAAAGATTACAGAGGCTTATTCGAGGGCTCAGAAAGAAGAGAACTTTGAAGACCTCGTAAGGGAGTATAATGAAGCAGACCAGGGCAGGTATTCCTTTGGAAAGGGGACGATGCCCAAGGAATTCGAGGAAGTGGCCTTTAACCTGGATGCAGGGGAACTGAGCGGCATAGTTGAGACGGAGTATGGATATCACCTTATCCTGTGCGTCAGCAATTTCAATGAGGAGGAGACTGATGCCAATAAGGCCAGGATAGTGCAGGAGCGTAAAAAGGAGACTTTCAACAGGGTCTATGACGGCTTTGTGTCCAAGCTCCATTCCAACCTGAATGAAGAATTGTGGGACGGTGTGGCATATAAGTCTAGTGGCGAGAGCCCTGAAAGGGGATTTTTTGATGTGTATGACAGTATATTTTCCTTGGATGAGGCTGCGTGACAGCCGGATTTAAGGAGAAGGTGAGCTACAGAAAATTGTTAGCACTCTATTAAAAAGAGTGCTATTTTTTTATTGACTTTTGGCTTATGGGGTTCTAAAATGTAAAGAGTGCAGTAACTGTTATTCAGCACCCCAGCCCAGGGACATGGCTGAATGTAAATATTCAGCTGCATTCCAACCTTACTCTTGTGACTTTTCGTGGGTTGCTGGATAGTTGCATAAACACAGGGTTTTAGAACCTAATGTCCGGTATGCATGTTTTATGCAGATTTATTTCCAAAAAGGGCTTAGGAACTGTTACAGAATAACTTGTACATTCTGCTTGTCTTTTTGCCCGATAGAGCTGTTCAAAAATCAGTTACATAGCCCGCTATGCGCCTGATTTTTGAACAGCCCTCTCGGACAAAAATACAGCGCATTATGTAC
>JAGBNO010000070.1 GCA_017634355.1 Lachnospiraceae bacterium | reverse complement strand
TTTCTAACCTACATTATATCATTAAATAGGTTAAAAAGGAAGTATCATACATAAAATACTAACCTACATTTAAGCGAAATCCAGTATATTTGCGATGTTTTCAACCGCACAGGTGGAAAAAATTTCGACAATTATATAAAACTGCATTCAGGGCAAAATAGAAGCGCATCCTAGGAAAAGATGGTGGACCAGCTCTCAAAGGTGCTTGCGGCAAAGTTCCTGTCCATAGTAGGTGAGAAATTTGACTTAACGCGGGTGCGCACAGCTGCCGGTAATATAAAAAAGGTCCTCCAGCTTGATAAGCTTTCTACCCAGGAGCTCAATGACGCGCTTGAAAATTCGGATACCGCCTTTGATAAAAGTGAGGAGCTGGCACAAAAGCTCTACAATGTAGGTTCTGACCAGTATTATGAAGAGGGCCTCTACATCTCAGACAATGAAGAAAAGCTGGACTCCTATATTCAAGAGGAAAAAACGGTCTGAAGCTGAATATTGAAAATGCCGCAGGCCCTAAAGCTTTAGAGCCGGAGGCATTGAACAATGCTAAGTAAAATCTGATCCATACAATATGCAAATTTAAGCCTGCAGCATACGGTAAAAGCCTTTAGCTGCGGGCTTTCTTCCTTTGTATCATCTAGAAGGCATCCAGCACCACCTTAAAAAGAAACAGCAGCGCAAACGCCACGGTCACCTTCCGGACCTCCTTTATCCTGCCGGTAAAAAGCTTCATCAGCACATAGAAAAGTATGCCGAACATAATGCCGTCGGAGATACTGGAGCCACATACCATGATCATGATGGTGAGGAAGGCAGGAATGCTCTCTGTGAAATCCTCAAAGTTTATCTCCTGAACCGGGCTTATCATCAAGACCCCCACGATAATAAGGGCGGGTGCCGTAGCCGCACTGGGAATTGACCCGAAAATAGGTGAGAGGAATAGCGACATAAGGAACATGAAGCCCACAGTAATGGCAGTGAGGCCTGTCCTTCCCCCCTCCGCAACTCCTATAGAGCTTTCTATAAATGTCGTCACTGTTGATGTTCCGAATACTGCCCCCATAGTAGTCCCTATGGCATCAGCCATCAATGCCTGCTTTGCCTTGGGAATAGAACCGTCCTTATTGACTATGCCCGACTTTCCTGCGCAGGCTATGAGCGTGCCCAAGGTATCAAACATATCAACATAAAGAAAAGTGAATACCACCAGGACAAAATCCATAAGTGTCTTTCCATTTTTGAATATTTCGCTGAAGGCAAAATTGCAGAAATAAGGAGAAGCAGGAATAAATGCTCCTCCGGCATAGCTGGTGACATGAAAAGGTATGCCTATGGCCGCAGTTAATACTATGCCAATAAGCAGCGCTCCCTTTACCTTCCATGCAAGCAGCACTCCAGTAATGGCGATGCCTATAATTGCCACCAGCTGAGGACCCATATACCACTTCGGATTCAAAATAGACACATTGCTCTCATCCGCTATTATGATACCCGCACTCTTTAGGCCTATATATGCTATGTACATACCCACGCCCGCGCTGATGGCTTTTTTCAGGTTCTTCGGTATGCTGGTGATCATGGCCTCCCTCACATTTGTGAGAGTCATGACGCAGAATATAATACCCTCCACAAATATGGCTGAAAGCGCCCACTGCCAGGAATAGCCCATGCCAAGGCACACTGTATAGGAAAACATGGCATTCAGGCCCATGCCCGCCGAAAGCGCAAAGGGCAGGTTTGCTAAAAAGCCCATAACAAAGCAGGCTATGGCCGACGCAATGGCAGTAGCCGCAAATACTCTGCCGTATTCCATTCCTGAGGCTGAAAGTATGGCCGGATTGACCGCAAGTATATAGGCCATGGTCATAAAAGTAGTTAGCCCCGCCGTTATCTCAGTACGGACATTAGTGCCATTTTCTTCTAGTTTAAATAATTTTTCCATTTTTCATCTTCCTGCCGTATTTTTTGGGTCACTCAAGGAGCAAAACACATTTTGAACTCCGTACTGCACAGTTTTTACTTATTGCTTTTGGCCACAGCATCACGGTAACTATTCAAATGATGAGTAGTCCACCAGGTCGTAGTCTATGGGATTTTTAAGATCATAATGGAATACCGTGCGGGAACCCGCCCTGCCGACTTCCGTAAGGCCCGCCCTCTTTAAGTATGGCACCATATGGCTCACCGAATGCAGCACCACAAATTCTGTATTTGTGGCATCCAGGCTCTCAAGGAACTCCTCTTTAGGTATGCTTACCCCCCTTGCCACAACAGCCAAAAGCTTATTTACATAGTAGTTTTCCTGCTGTGTCTGCTCATCCTGAAAGGTATCAGTTATAGACTCCAGGTACTGCGTGCGGTCAGCCGCAAGGAGTATGGAGGCATCGTACTGCCTAAGCTCCATGTGAAGATTGTAATCACATATAGAAGTGGGATATTTCACGCTGGCGCTGCGGTGTATGATGTCCGCCACCTCCAGGACTTCATTAGGCACTTTATATATATTTTCCTGCATGGGATAGCCCCCCTTATATACAAAAGTTCCCATGCCTACAAAAATCAAGGTGCAGGCTACAAACATAATGCATTTCGCCCCCCTGCTCCGCCTTCCTGCCCCTGTCTCCTTTGCGGCCATATAGGACGGCAGCAGCACTATGGGAGCTATCCAGAAGAGCCTGTAATACTCCTTATTGACATCGAAAAACCTGTTTATTATAAGAGGGAAAATGGGATTGTAGACAGTGAGGAGCATTATTACAGCCGGATAGAGAAAACTCCTCTTCTCCTCCTTACTCCCCTTCGCCGCAATAAATACCAGCAAAATAATATAAAGGATAATATAAAAGCACAGCCCATTGTATGCCAATAGGCAGCGCCATATATAGAAAAGTCCTGTTTCTGCTATTGTAAAGCCCTGCATCTATTTACCTCGGATATGTATACAGTACGAATAGTCCCCTTACATAAGCCACATATACAGCCATGAGCACTATGCCTGGCAACATGGCGGCGAATGCCCCTGGAATTATGCGCCAGTCCTTTTTCCGTATAAAAAGCGGCACGGTAAATATTCCTACTGCCGCAGGCACCAGCATATTGGCAGAGTTTGAGAGAGCTGCCGCGCCCGCCGCCACGAGCAGAAGGAAAAGCCACAGGCGTAAATACCTGTCTGTTTCCTGCATTTTTAAGTATATCCAGAATATCAGGGGGATAACCACATTTCCGACCAGAGTTTTCCCCTCGTATGTGCGGGTCGTAAAGAAGGCCGCCGAGGTATAAATAGTGGTGAAAAAGAAATTCATGAGATTACAGAAAAACAGGAAAAGGCCTATAGCCTCATATCTTTCTTTGAAAAAGTGCTTAGCTATCTGATATAGGACCAGATTTGAAAGGATAATGGAGACGGCCTCCATAACCCTCTTTGTCCAAAGAAGCGGATGCAGTCCGGTCAAGCGGCACATTACCGCATCCTGCAGGGGATATGCCTGGAAAAAGTAGCGCATCTCAAAATGGTCCTGCCACAGGCCCGTATAGGGGTCATAGACATTCATCATATCGGTTTCCAGCGCAGTGGTGGCGGTGGCTACATAATAGGCCGCATCCAGCGTAAACTGGTAGGAATGGACTATCACCAGTATCTCTGTAAGGAGCATAAGGGCGACAATAAGCACAAAGCCCGCATTCGCCCTGACCCAGTGAATGAAATGCCCTAAGTATGTTTTCCAAATCTTTATATTTAATGCTATGGATATGAGGCACAGAATCGCTATCAGAATAGCCCAGATAAGGCTCAGCCTGGACAGCTTTTGCCAGGTTGCCACCATAGGCAGGCATATTAGCTCAAAAAGGCAGTAGTATAAGAAAAAACCTACTATCACGGCCTGTCCTGCCGAAAAGGGCTTATCCTTTAAGCGGCATATAGCAAGTGAGCCTATGCAGAAATATATTATATAATTCACCAGCACCAATAAGGCGCAGCATAGGAGAAGGATCATTTGCCGTCCTGGTTCTCAAGCTCCCCTATGCGCTCCTCCATATACTGGATGCTGCCGTAGAGGGTATTTATCTTGCGGTTTAAGGTAAATAGGGCAACAAAAGAAAAAATGGCAACTACAATGAAAAACACATAGCCAGCCACAATAATCCTCCATTTTTTCTTATTATCCAATAGATCCTCCTCTATGGAACAGGGGCTATCAGCGCCCGACACCGGCTTATTCCCCAAAGGAAGCGCAGCCGCCTTTCCACTGGACGGACATTTAAGCGTAAACACCTTAGAAATAGCCCTGTCCACTGCTTTTTCCGTATATTTCATAGTGAGCAGGAGCAGTATTCCTGCCAGGGTCAATCCTATGCGGAGCGCTGCTGCCATCTCTTCAGTCACTTTTTCAGTTTTTCCTCGGCCTGCGACAGATACCAGTCATAAGTGGCCTTTATCCCCTCTCGTAAGCCCATCTTTTCCTGCCAGCCCAGGCCCTTGAGCTTGGACACATCGAGGAGCTTTCTCGGAGTGCCGTCCGGCATATCTGAATTCCAGCTTATCTCTCCTTCAAAGCCTACTATTTCTCTGACAAGTTCTGCAAGTTCTTTAATAGTAATTTCCTTGCCCGTGCCTATGTTCACATGCTCTTCACCACTATAGTTCTCCATTAAGAAGACGCAGGCATCAGCCATATCGTCCACATAGAGGAATTCCCTAAGGGGCGAACCGCTGCCCCAGAGCTCCACGGTATCAACGCCGGATTTCTTTGCATCGTCGAACTTCCTTATGAGCGCCGGCAGCACATGGCTGGTCTCCAGATTGAAGTTGTCTTCCGGACCATAGAGATTTGTGGGCATACAGCTTATGAAATCATCCCCGTACTGGCGCATGAAAAAGCGGCACATCATGAGCCCTGAGATCTTCGCTATGGCATAGGCCTCGTTCGTGCTCTCCAAGGGTCCCGTGAGCAGCGCGCTTTCAGGTATGGGCTGGGGGGCAAGCCTTGGATATATGCAGGAGCTCCCTAGAAACAAGAGCTTCTTGACCTTATTATCGTGGGCCGCCTTTATGACATTGCACTGTATGGCTGAATTGATATATATAAAGTCCGCAGGATAAGTGTTATTGGCATTAATTCCTCCCACATGGGCGGCCGCCAGAAACACATACTCAGGCCTCTCCTCTTCAAAGAACTTATTGACCTCAGACTGGTCTGTAAGGTCAAGCTCACTATGAGTCCTGCATACAATATTAGTATAGCCGGAACGCTTTAAGCTGCGCACTATGGCAGAACCCACGAGCCCCCTATGGCCAGCTACATATATCTTTCCACTGCGATCCATCAGTTTATATTATCCTTTCTATATCGTAATGAAACTATTCAAAATCCCCCTTTCCATACCCCGCAAAATTTGATTTCTGAATCGAAAAAGCAATCGGAAATCAAATTTTACGAGGTATGGGGGCATAAAACATCCACTGGACGTTTTATCTATCGTCACCGCCCTTGTATATAGTCATTTTTGAAACAATCGAGCAAGCTCGTTTTTTCAAAAATGACTATATGCAGGGGGGGGTTCTGAATAGTAACCTCCTAAATATATTTCATGCCCTGCGCAGGAGCGCCATTTTGCAGTCAGGCATACGATGCCGCTATCAGAGAGAATTGCGGGCCAAAAACTCTTCGGTAGACATGCCCGTGATGTCCTTCATATCGCTGTCCACCATAATGGACACCAGCTCCTGGAAGGTGACCTTTCTCTTCCACCCCAGTTCCTTCTCAGCCTTGCTGGGATCTCCCCAGAGAAGCTCCACCTCTGCCGGACGGAAATACTTGGGATTCACTTCCACGAGAACCTTGTCCGTAGCCACGTCAACTCCTTTCTCGTTGACACCCGCTCCCCTCCATTTAAGCTCTATGCCCACTTCCTTAAAGGCAAGCTCCGTAAATTCCCTGACGGAGTGGGTCTCATTGCTTGCCAGCACATAGTCCCCCGGCTTTTCCTGCTGTAGGATGAGCCACATGCCCTCTACGTAGTCCTTGGAATAGCCCCAGTCCCGCTTTGCATTCAGGTTTCCGAGCTGCAGCACATCCTGGTCGCCCTTGACTATGCGGGCCACGGCCTGAGTGATCTTCCTCGTTACGAAGGTCTCGCCGCGCCTGGGGGATTCGTGGTTAAAGAGTATGCCGTTGCAGGCAAAGAGACCATAGGCCTCCCTGTAGTTCACCGTGATCCAATAGGAATAGAGCTTTGCGGCCCCGTATGGGCTCTTTGGATAAAAGGGCGTTTTCTCTGACTGAGGCGCAGTCTCAGGAAGCCCCCCGAAGAGCTCAGAGGTAGATGCCTGATAAAAGCGGCATTTCAGGCCTGTTTTCTTGATCGCATCCAGTATGCGGAGCGTCCCTATGCCTGTAGTCTCTGCCGTATATTCCGGAACCTCAAAAGAAACTCCCACATGGGACTGGGCCGCCAGGTTGTATATCTCCGTAGGCTGTATCTGCTCTATCAGGCGGTTTAAATTGCTGGAATCCGTCATATCCCCGTGGTGCAGAAAGAAAGTCTTGTCCTTCAGTTCTTTATTGTAATAGAGGTGGTCTATCCTCTTCGTATTTATGCTGGACTGCCGGCGCACCACGCCATGTACCTCATAGCCCTTCTCCAAAAGGAGATCTGCGAGGTAGGAGCCGTCCTGCCCCGTAATGCCGGTAATCAGTGCCACATGTCTAATCATATCTTCCTCCTATTTTTATGTTCATGATGTTGTGGCCATGCTTTCAACATCATTCCCATTAAGGAAAGTGCCTGCCATTCCTCAACGGGCCAGATATTCTTTAAGCGCATCCTCCCAGTGGGCAAAGCGGTAGCTGTCCGTGAGCCTCAGCATATAATTATCCAGAATGGAATAGGCAGGCCGCTTTGTGCTCTTGGGATTAATTTTCTCATATTCGGCCGTGGTCACATGGCGCACCCTGGTATTCTTTTGAGCGAGCTCAAATATCCTCTCCGCAAAGTCAGCCCAGTTCGTGTCCCCTTCGCAGGTGGCATGGAAAAGCCCGTAATTCTCAGTCTGTATAAGGGCCGTTATAGCCCTCGCAAGCTCTGCCGCACTGGTGGGCGTGCCCAGCTGGTCTGATACCACGCTCACCTCATCGTGGTTTTCAGAAAGCTTCAGCATAGTCTTCACGAAGTTCTTGCCGTCCCCATAGAGCCATGCCGTGCGCAGTATAAAGTACCGCCTCGCAAAATCCTTTACGAAATTCTCTCCGGCAAGCTTTGTCCGTCCATACATGCTGACTGGACCTGTGGGGTCAAATTCCACATAAGGCCTGTTTCCGTCGCCCCTAAATACATAATCCGTCGAAATATGCACGAGCGCCGCCCCTGTCTCAGCCGCGGCTATGCTCAGGTTCCTGGGTCCCAGGGCATTTATCTGATATGCGAGGTCCCCATTTTCCTCCTGCTCATCCACTGCAGTATAGGCGGCACAGTTTATTACAATATCCGGCTTCCACTCCCTCGCAAAGCCAATTACCCCCTCTATATCCCTGATATCCAGGGCATGGATAGGCCCGCCCTCTGCCACATCAGTGCGGTAGATATCGCAGCCATTAAAGACGGACTGGGTCTCAAACTCCTTCTCCATGGCCCGTCCCAGCTGGCCATTGCTGCCAGTTATCCAGATTTTCTTTTTCATAAAGCTTATTCCTTTATAAACACTCCTTCAATTCCCTGAAAAATATGTCCATCTCCTCGTCCGTCCCTATGGAAATACGGAGATAGTCCCTCAGAACAGGTTTATTAAAATAGCGCACATATATGTCCTTATCCCTTAACGCCCTAAAGACCTCTTCCGCCTGGCCCGCACCCCTTTTTGCAAAAATGAAGTTTGCTTTGGAATCCTGAAATGAAAAGCCCATATCCCTTAAATGCTCTTTGGACCTCTCCCTGGTAGCGACAACCCTGTCCCTTATCTCCCTGAAATAGACATCGTCCTCTATGGCCGCTTTACCCATAATTATCGCAGGGAGATTCATGGTATAGGAATTGATAGAAAACTTCACGTCCTTTAGGCATTTAATAAGGGTCTCATTCCCAAAGGCATAGCCCACCCTGAGTCCGGCCAGGGCCCTGGACTTGGACATGGTGCGGGTAATTATCAGATTCTCATATTTTTGCAGCAAGGGAAGCGCAGTCTCTCCCCCGAAGTCTATATAGGCTTCATCCACTATCACAACGCTGTCCGTATTGCCCTTAATAATCTCTTCCAGGGTTTCAAGGCTCTCAGCCACTCCGGTAGGGGCATTGGGATTGGCTATGACTATGCCCCCGTTTTCCCTTAAGAAGGCTTCTGCATTAAGGGAAAAATCATCTTTTAACGGTATCTGGAAATAGGGGATATCGTAAACCTGAGCCCAGACATCGTAGAAGGAATAGGTGATGTCCGGAAAAAGTATGGGCCGCTTTCCGGCAAAAAAGGCGAGGAAGCACTGCGAGAGCACATCGTCAGAGCCCACTCCCACAAAGACCTGCGAATCCTTAAGCCCATAGTACTCTGCAATCGCATGGGTAAGCTCAAATGCGTCCGGATCCGGATACTTCCTCAGAAGATCTATGTCCATGCCCTGCAGGGCAGCCCTCACCTTAGGGGACGGAGGATATGGACATTCATTGGTATTTAGTTTAATTACCTTGCCCTTAGGCTGTTCTCCCGGCACATAAGGGGTCACCCGCCGTATATTATCCAGAAATCCCATATCAGCTAAGCCCATAGTGCTCAGATAGCCTCTTAAAGCCAGGCAGGGAATTCTCTATGGTCTCGTATGCCACGCAATAGGAGAGCCTTACATAGCCGCTGCAGCAAAAAGAGCTTCCGGGGACAAGGAGTATATGTTCCTTCTTTGCCTCGGCCACAAACTCCTTTTCATCCGGTACAGGGCTCTTCACAAATAAGTAAAAAGCCCCCTCAGGCTTGATGCAGCTGAAGCCGTATTCTGCCAGGGCATTAAATATCCTATCCCTGTTCCTCCCATAGAAGGCTATGTCCGCCTTTTCATCCAGGCACTCTGCCACCACCTTCTGGAAGAGGCTTGGGGCATTCACGCAGCCTATGACCCTGTTGGCTATGACTGCGGCCGCCATGAGATCCTCTGAATCCGCAGCCTCGTCAGGCACCACCAGATAGCCTATGCGCTCCCCCGGCAGGGAAAGTGTCTTCGAAAAGGAATAGCAGACTATGGCATTCGGATAATACTTTGTCACATAAGGCACTACCGCATCCGTATATACCAGCTCCCTGTAGGGTTCATCGGAGATAAGGTATATGTCCCTATTTAATTCCCTGCCCTTACGGCTCATTATCTCAGAGAGTTTCTCTATGGTCTCTTCTGAATATATGACGCCGGTTGGATTATTGGGGCTATTTATGATGACGGCCCTGGTCTTATCCGTGATAGCGGCCTCAAAGGCATTTAGGTCCGGCTGAAAAGTCTCAGTATCCGGAGCTATGGCTACGAGAGTCCCGTCATAGTTTGCAACATAATTCTTATATTCCACAAAGTAGGGCGCAAAGGCAATGACCTCGTCCCCTGGGTCTATGATGGCCTTCAGCGCACAGTTTAAGCCGCTGGCGGCCCCTACGGTCATCAGTATATTTCCCGCATGGAATCCTGTGCCAAATCGCTTATTTATGGATTCTGCCACCTTAGCGCGCACCTCTGGATATCCCGCATTGTTCATATAGCCGTGGAGCTTCAGGGGATCCTCCTCCCTAAGGAGCCTTATCGCCGTCTCCTTCACCTTTTCAGGAGCCGGCACGTTGGGATTGCCTATGGAAAAATCATATACATTCTCTGCCCCGAATTCCTGGGCCATCCTTTGCCCTTCCTCAAACATCATGCGGATAACGGAATTATTATCCACCAGGGCGCGCATCTTTTTTGATATCATATAGCCTCCAAATGCTGAATAGATATATTTAGGATCTGTTCACAAATAACTTTTCAATCTGCTTGTCTTTTTCTCCGATTGCACTGACCAAAAATCAGTTACATAGCTCGCTATGCGCCTGATTTTTGGTCAGCACACTCGAAGAAAAATACTGCGCATCTTTGAAAAGTTATTTATGAACAGCTCCTTAGGAAATTATTCTGCTACAGCTCCTTAATTAAGCTTCTTGAACTTCGGCCAGTAACGGCATACGGCCTTCCCCACTATCTTGTCCCTCGACAGGAAAGTATTTTTCCAATATCGGGAATCTGCCGAATTATTCCTGTTGTCGCCCAACATGAAGTAATGCCCCTCAGGCACAACATACGGCCCGTATGTCCCCTCCGTCACTACAGACAGATAGGGCTCTGCCAGCGGTTCCCCGTCTATATAGACCGTGCTGTCATGAATTTCCACGGTCTCCCCCGGCATTCCTATTATCCTCTTGATATACAGTATATCTTCATCATCCGGGAATTTGAATATGACTATGTCCCCCCTCTCAGGGTCATTATTATTATATGCAAGCCTAAGCCCTATGACCCTGTCATTGGTCATTATAGTCTTTTCCATGGAGGACGACGGCACTGTCGCATTGACTATAATGAAAAAGTTCACAAAGAGCGATACAAGCACGGCCGTGCCTATAACCCCAATCCACTCCAGAATCTCCCTGCCGATTTTTTTCTTCTGCATTTCCCTACCGAACCTGCTCTGACAAAAGTACTGCCTTTCACGACTCGAATTTATGAAGGTCCGTACCAAGCCTATAGTTTCAAAGACTTATTGTATCATACTTTATGCCATAAGAAAAAGGGGGGTTTAAGCAAAAACTTCCCGAAAAAGCCTGCACTCCATAAGCTTGTCCACCAAGGGGATAAGCCTGTCCACCGGAACCCCAATGATATTGCTTATATCTATGAGGTCATTGCGCCCATCTGCGTATGCCACAAGATCCTTTAGAGCCAGTGTGGACTGGTAAGTCTCCTTGCTCGACATGGTGGGCACGAGGCCCCTCTTCCCAAACTGCGGCTCTCCCAGGGTCTGGGTGCGGTAATACCGATTATGCTCTATGCTCTGTATGGCCTTCACCATCACGTCAAATGAGCCCTGCAGCCCGGCAGGGGAGATGAAGTCCAGGTTGTCCGCAGAGGTGTGGTACTCAGGGAAAACATGGTACTTGGACCTGCAGAAGCAGACCATGGGCACATCTACCCCCGGTGCCTGGTACTGCCTCTCGTCGGAGCCCCTCGCTATATATGGATAGTCATGGTAAGTGGGGTCATGGAATTTCAGCACATTCTGCAGCACCTTATCCGCATAGCTGTCGCCATAGCGGGTATGTATCATGGAATAGGCGCGGTCATCCCCTACACAGGTCAGATTGAAGGCGGCCTTCACATGGCTCCGCAGGTGCTCTAAATTCCTGCTTATGTAGGTGAGCGCCCCTATGGTCTCCGGCGCCAGCACCAGCCTGTAGCTGAAACGCCGCCGTGGCAGGCTGTGCAGGTATCTCGCCAGAGCCACTATGAGGCTGGGGCCGGAGCACTCATTATTGGCCATGGAAGGGTGGCAGGTGTAGCTGGAAAACATTATCTCTTCATCGTTCTTCCCAGATATGAGTATTTCTCCATAGGTGAGGCTCCCAGGCTCCAGAGTGGAGTCTATATAGACATGGTACTCCCCCTCCTCAAGGGACTTAAGTTCATTAAAGCTCATGCAAAAGCCCCAGCGCTCCGCATAGAAGCTGCTGGCATAGGGTATGAGATCCGGCTGGTCCTTTAATGTGGTGATATGCTCCTTTAGCTCGGACAGGCTGACCTTTTTATCTACAGGGACGGAATAATGGAGTATATGGAGATTATTCTTCTTAAACTCGCAAATACGCCTTCCATCCGGCGTCTCTATATATGCGTCCCTTATATTCCACTCCTTGGGCACCTCCCAGTCCAGCACTTTTGTGCCTGTGGGCACTTCATGCAGCTCTATGGGTATATCCGGCAGTTCCTCCTGCAAAATGCGGAAGGTCTCCCTCACACCATTCCCTGTAATGCTTCTGCATATAGGGAAAAGACGGCTGCAGAGCTCGTACATTTTCTTGCCTTCGTCCATGTCTGCCTCCTGCCAATACTATTTTCTTCTGTGCTTATCCCTGGTTTCCTTCATCTCATACATCCTCTGGTCTGCTATATTTATGAATTTATCCAGGTCATCTATGTCTTCCGTAAGCCCGCTCACAACCCAGCCGTAGCTTGCGCCTATTTCGTAGGGATTTTCGTGGGAGCTATTGTACTCTTCAAGTTCCCTCTCCAATATCCTCCCCATTTCCTCAGGCTCATTGCTGCCGACGGAAATCGCGGCAAAGATCACAAATTCATCCCCGCCATTACGGACAATCCTCGCCCCCTTGGGCGCGGCCACGGCTATTGCCTCCGAAACCACCTTTATGGCCTCATCCCCTGCCTGGTGGCCAAAGGTATCATTCCTGTACTTGGGGCTATTTAAATCGACCATGCACACAAAGAGCTCCCTGTCCGGGGCGGCAGCCTCCTTTATGACCAGGCTCATGTAGTAATTCAGGCCTTTGCGGTTATAGAAGCCTGTCTGGAAGTCCTTCATATTTTCTTCAAACAGCTCCTTGTACTGCACCTCAAGATTGTGGAGCATCTCCCTGTCCTTGGCTTCTCTGCTTATTTCTAAGACCTTTTTCCTGTGTATGTCCCTCATAAGGAAAAGGTGCTCATCGCCCCCTGCCCTGTCCTCTTCCGTCGCATTGCAGAAAATCAGCTCGAACCACCGATAGCTGCCATTCTCTGTCCTTATCCTGCAGTCCATGGAGGTATAGACCTTTTTTTCCAGCGCGCCCGGCAGATGGTCCGGCTTCGTGAAATCCATGAAGGCCTCCCTCTCTATGGGATGCACGTTCCTGTAGAGGTATTCACAGAAAATATCAAAATTCCCGTCATATTTCGAGAGATGGTGCAGCTCATCATTGCAGTCATATATCCTGCAGTTTCTGCTATTCTGGTTAATGAGCATTATGAATCTGTAGAGGCTCTTTATTGCATTTCCTATTGTTTCATTGTAGTTATCCATATCAGAACTCTGTGGTCTATTGCATGATAATATATCATTTGGTGATGAGCTGGTATAACTGCTTGATAGCAATATCTCTAAAAAATCTGTCTGATTTTATCGTATAGCTATGAGAATTGCAACTTTTGGCAGAGGGTAGTATCATAAATAAAATGGTCTGCCATTTCAAGTTTTGCCTGTTTTTACGTTTGCTCGTTATACGATATATGCAACGGCAGTAATTTACCTTAATGAGTATAATTTATGGAGTGAATAGAAATGATAAACACTTATGAAGCTTATCTGAAGCACGAAGCGGGAAACATCATCACCATGGAGGATGCCCTGGTAGTTTTGGTTTTTTATAGATTCATTTAGGCCTGTATTTCGCCAGCAAACTATAAGGCATTATGCCACTGGTACTCTTTAAGATCCACCCTGAAATTCTGAACCTCGACCCCGTCCTCTTCCAATAGCTCCTTCTGCCTAAATATGCCTCCAAAGGCAAATGCCCCCGTGAGCTTACCTGTAGAATTCACCACTCTGAAACAGGGTATCCTATCTGGCTCTGGATTTAAGTGCAGGGCATTTCCCACAGCCCTTGCCGCCCCTGGGCTGCCTGCTAAGGCCGCTATCTGCCCATAGGTTGCCACACAGCCAGAAGGTATCTGTTTTACCGCATTATAAACCCTTTCATAAAAATCCGTCATAGCTGTCCCTTGTCGATTACTGCCTGCAGCGTCATATTTGCCCTGGAAACTCCCTTTTCAATTTCTTCTGGAATATCAAAGAACCACTCGTCAAAAGTTTTTTCAAAGCTGTCGAATAGCGCCATGCTTACTATGATATCACATACACTGCCCACGGTGTCTACCTTAGGATCCTCACAGGCTCTTTTATAATCCTCAGACGGCACAGTATTGAAAACATACAGCCCTCGATAATCATAGCCCGTCCCATCTATAGGAAAGTGTGAAATAATCCATACGTAACCTTCATTATGTACTTTGAAATACAGCCTTATCGGCTTCATCCATCCGAATACCTCTATATAACATTCATACACATGATCCGGGTTAGCTAAGCACATCCCATCCGCATTAAACTGTGCAATCACATCAACGGGCTTTTTCTATTTGCATATCACAGCCCTCTAACGATACTTAAATAGTCTTGTCTCTGGTCAAACACCCCATAGACGGTGACTACCTTTTTTTCTTATAAGGGCATCCGCAATGTCTGTACGGACTATCTTATATTTCAAGTTCAGCCCTCCTTAAGCATCGAGCGAAGATCATCGAATGTCTCACTTATAGGAGCAATCCGACCATTCCTTACATCGTCATCGGCTTCTGCAAGGATCTCAAGAAGTTCGATCCGAGACTTCATGTTCTTGTATTCTTCATACGAAAGCGAAACCGTATCGCCTCGGCCATTCACTGTTATGATAACAGCTTTTTTATCTTCGCGGCATTGACGAGATATTTCGCTGTAATGATTCCTCAAGTCCGCAGAGGGACGGATGGTTTCCTGCATTGCAAGCATTTGACACCTCCCATAATTTGATAGGCAAATTGTATCATAATATGACCATGCCCACAATGCCTAAAATGCATCGAAATCCTCCTGCGTGGCCACGGTCGCATACTCGCAAATGCCTTTGTGGGATCCCCGGTCCTTGCCTTAACTCTTCACTTCGTCTTCACCGCAGCACTGCCGGAAAAGTCTTTCTTTCCGGTTATTGTCACGATCTTCTCCGAAGCATTCTCTACCATAATCCTGTATTGAGAAGATTTCAGCTTAAATGTTTTCTTCCTGCCATTCACATAAGCCGTCACATTGATGCTGTTGACTTTCTTGATCTTGCCTTCATAGAAGATGATACTGCCGTCGTTGACAATATCTTCCACGAATTGCAGGATTACGAAAATAAGGTGTATTAGCATGAACATAGCGATCGTAGATGATGAGCAGCAGCAGAGCGACTCCTTCCTATCAGTAATAAAAGAATATTCCCTCATGGAGTCTCTGTTTGAACCTGATACTGTTAGTCATCATTACCTTTTTCGTTTGCAATAATGGCAGCACTACCGAACCACTTTCAGGGATTTCAAATACAGCTTTTGTTCCTCTGTAATTCTTCTGCTTTCCAGGCTTTTCTGTATAGCTTTATTATGCGTCCAGTCATCAAGCCACTTCTCCTCAATAAATGGAAGAATGCTTTCATACTGCTTTGCGAGAGCGGTTGCAAAATACCAGGCGATCATCATATTGACGTAATACTCCTCACTTCTGAGCTTTGCAACCAGCTCAGGATAAAGCGGATCAAAGTCATCATCCAGGAAATGCTCCATAAGCATTCCCACTCCGAATCTAACGGTATAAGTCTTTTGAGAATCAATCCACTCTTTAATATGCGTAAGAAGCACATCTTTGTGCTTCTTGAAGATCTTCGGAGACATCTAATCACACGTAGCCCAGTTATCTACATAAGGCAGGAATATCTCCAGATACTCCATGCATTCATTCAGATCTTTTATCCCGGAGATGATAAAAGCCTGCAGCTGGTTTTCTTCAAAATACCTATGCGGCAGCTCTTCAAGAAACTCCTTATAATTCCCGTCTTTCAAAATATCTTTTGCCATACTCTTAAGCTCCGGGGTTCTCACTCCAATGACAGACTCCGGATTGATGGTCGGGATTATCTTTATCTGCATATCACGATACTTCAGATCCTGAAGATCATATAGTTTTCTAAATAGGTCCGCTTTATTCACCCTCTATCACTCCTCTGCATTTAATCACGTTCACCCATATCATATACAAATACTTCATGTATTTCATCGTCATAGCCTTCATAAAAGCCTGACGGCATTCCGGCAATGATTCTTGCACCTCTATTGTAAAGAAGGAGCAGCTGTCCAGACTCTTCGCAGAACGAAAGTCCTTCGATTTCGCCCTGCTTTATCACATCATCAAAAACCTTTTCCAGGCTGACCTGTCCTGTTTCCTGATTTTCAGAAATATCTATCCTGTACATATGATCCGGCGCATTGTCATCAGCATCTCCGTCATCACTTGTGACATACAGATTTCCTTCATGATAAGCCACGCCCTGTATCCATTTGGGGGCTGACTGCATTTTAAGCTTTCCTTTGTAATCACCGGTATCAAGATCATACATATACAGATATTCGCTGGATTCGTCATCAATCCACGAGCTCATATATACAGTTCTGTGATCAGAGTCCACTGCGATTCCGCTGCATTCCAGCTGTCCTGTATCTGATCGGAAGGGGAAGACCCTTTTCAGTTTCAGCGTATCACCGTCATAGACTGCGACCTGGATGTTTTTTCCTTTGCCACCCATAAAGTATTCCACGCCCAGATACAATTCGTTGTTGTACACATCAATATCGCCGATATGATTAACTTCAAGGGGATTTCCTTCAAAGGGGTCCTTATTTTCCGCAATAAGATTCCAGTTGCTGTCATATTTTTCCAATTTCCCGGATCCGCTTACCCAGTAATTACCACCCTCAGTACATATCCCTTGCCGGCCCCCAACAGGATGCGTTTCCACCAGTTTATATGTGGAAGCAGCGTTTTTATTGCCACAGCCACACAGAAAAATTAAGGAAGTTATACAAAGCACCATAGAAATCTTTCTGTTCATTTTCTTTCACCTCTGCCTGAGATATATAAAAACTGATACCGGGAGTATTATAACACATTAGATCGACCCCTACGTTCCCAACTTTTATGCGCGATCATATCAGAATGTGCATTAGTTCCCGCATCTTCCGTGAACTTTCTCTAAAAAGTTCCACTCAATCTTCGTTTTGAAAGTTTACAACCTTCTGCGTCTTTGTCACTGCATGATCTAGTACACCGAATAATAAATTACTGGTACATTCACGCCGTATGATCGTACATCCAATCACTGTATAGGAACACACACTGCCAAGGTTATAGGCAAGCGACGGCACCCATCTCGTTCTCGGAGGCAGAGCCATAAAAAAGTGGATTCCCTCTGATGGATGTGGTTTTTCTTCCTACATCCCACTCTAAGAAAATCCGTGGTTTTAAACCCCTATACGAAAAAGGCCTGCAGATTTCTCCACAGGCCAGTCAAACTTCCATTATTTCTTCCTTTTCTTTGGAGGCGCTAATTCTTCATACATCGCCTCTACCATCTCACGCAAGAACTCCCGATTATCAACGTCATCAACCAGAAGCATCTCCTTCGCCCCATCATAAGGCAATTCCAGCTTTGCATCCGGCATCAGCTTCACCGCCACCGGAACAGGCTTTACCAATAGCCTGTCATCGTATATCCCGCCAAATACCTTTCCGCGATAATAAAGGATGTATTCTCCCATCATCGCCCGACTGCTGACTTCATCCAATTCTGATAATTGCTCCAGAACAAAGTCCAGATACTCTTTTGTTGATGCCATACTCCCCCTCCTATCCGTTTACAAGCTTCAGGAACTTTTTATCGTTCATCTGCTCATTCGTAATATATTCTCCATCATAAAACATCGCATAGTTTGTGATCGGAGTCGGAGCATTCTGTGCTTCCTCTCTGCTTTCGATATGGATCGCATGGAACGGTATATCATTTTCTCTGGCAGTCTGCTCCAGCACCGGAACATACTTCGCATTGAACGGGCACTGGCTTGTGTAATACAGAACATATCCCATCTCATCTATATGCGGATGCTTAGCACATTCTTTGAATCGTGGCACATCTGCTTTCTCATCAAGCGGCAAATACCAGAGCCCGATACCGTTATCTGCTTCATCCGCAATGGCAAAGCCTTTGTACTTCAGGAACTTCGGATCAGCCAGGAACGGCTTTTTCTTTGCAGCACATAAAATGCACAGCCCCTTTCGTCCTTTTTCTTTGCTGTCCTCTATGCAGGCATTTAGCAGATCCATAGAGTATCCTTTCCCTTTAAGCGAACCGGACACCCACAGACAGTCGATGTACATATATCCATCCGCCTCGATAGGAATCCATGCGTTTTCCGCCGGGATATATTCAATAAAACACTTGCCGCGCTCCACACTCTTCAAAAACACAAGTCCTTCATCAAACCTGTCGGCAAGCCATGCTTTCTTTGAGAATACCTGTTCATCTTTATTATTTGAAATTGCACAGCATATGTGTTCCTTTTCCAGATTTTCCTTTGTGACTCTGATGTATTCCATGGGCTACCTCCCTGCATCCTTCTCTTCAAAAGGCTTATTCCATGAACCGATCTCGATCAGGTTTCCTTCCGGATCAGCAATATAGCAGGTTCTCTGTCCCCAAGGTTCAAGCTCCGGTTCCAAGACAGGTGTTGCGCCATTCTCTATCGCAGTTTTGAAAGCAGCATCCACTTCATCAAAGGTATCGACATAAAGAGCGATCTCTGAATGACCATTCAGCCCCTTAACATATTCATACCGTCGGCTCGTCATCTTCTCAAAATCCTTCCTGCCGTATAGCAGAAACAATGTTCCATCTTTTACAAGATATACATTGGAAGCATCCTCTGCTTCCTTAATCTCAAATCCAAGCACATTCCTGTAAAAGCGGATCATCTCTGCCATATTTTCT
>JAGBNO010000069.1 GCA_017634355.1 Lachnospiraceae bacterium | reverse complement strand
CAGTCCGTTCTGGAAAAGCTTAGGGTAACTTATGGTGAATCGAATAAAATGCAGAATATCAAAAAGGTGAAGAAGACGCAGAAGAAAAAGAAGAGCGGGGATCCAGACGATGAATTCAACCTAAATGAAGAGATATAATGAATAATAATTATCTGGCACATTTGCTTGTATGGCCGCAAAATGCCTATTTATCCTCAATTATCACTATATGCGCTGGCTCATTCGGATTCATCGCAGCGCACAGTCATACGGCGAAATGTACCAATAGTTTATTATTCGGCGTACTGTCCGCAGCACTTGCCTGAGCAGGGAACATGAGCATATTCGCCTCGCATGCCAATAGTTTATTATTCGGTGTACTGTCCGCAGCGCCTGCAAAATGTGTCTGTGGAAGATTGTGAGACCTGTTTAGAAGCGCCTTTAAACATCTTTGACCCTTGGATTCGTCTCATTTAATAAGGTATGGGCGCAAATGTAGCGGTAATATATTGCTTGGTGTCCAGATAGCTGTAATTCTTGATTGGAAAGAGAAAGGAGCAAATGTAAATGAGTAATTCACCCGTATATGAGAAGTTGAAGAGGTGCTTATCGGCAGTGAGGCAGAAAACTGACTTCGTGCCTGAGGTGGCGCTTACTCTGGGAAGCGGACTTGGGGACTTTGCGGAGGAGATAGATGTAGAAGGGCGCATTCCCTATGGTGACATAGAGGGATTCCCTAAGTCCACGGCTCCCGGACATGCCGGCGAATTAATATATGGGACGCTGAGGGGAAAGAAGATAATCTGCATGAAGGGCAGGGTTCACTATTATGAGGGCTATGATGTGACAGATGTGGTGCTGCCGACGAGGCTCATGGCGATGATGGGCGCAAAGATACTCTTCCTTACGAATGCGTCAGGGGGAGTGAATCCTATCTTCCACGCAGGGGACTTCATGCTGATAACGGACCATATTTCCACCCTCGTGCCCAATCCTCTCAGGGGTGAGAATATAGATGAGCTGGGGCTGCGTTTCCCCGACATGACTGAGGTATACGATAGGGAGCTATGCAATAAGGTAAGGAAATCGGCGGCCGATCAGGGCATAGATTTAAGAGAGGGAGTCTTCATACAGACGGCTGGGCCTTCATACGAATCGCCTGCGGAAATAAAGATGTTCCGTAAGTGGGGAGTGGACGCAGTCGCTATGAGCACTGTGGTGGAGGCCATAGCCGCCCACCACGCCGGTATGCGTGTGGTGGCGGTTTCATGTATATCCAATCTGGCGGCGGGCATTTCCCCAACTAAGCTCACGGAAGAAGAGGTGCTGGAAGCAGGAAAGGCGGCGGCTCCAAGGTTTAAGGCACTGGTTTCTGGGGCTATAGAGAGGTTTTGAGAATGAGTAAAAAAACGGCCATAGATAAAGGAGCTTTCCTATGGAATATTTACCCAGTGACCATATAAGGTTCAGCGAGAGCCGCACGACTGTCGTATTCTTAAACCAGGCGGCGCTTCCCAATCATGTTGAGTGGAAGCAGACTGCCGACAGGCAGGAGATGTATGACGCAATAAAGAAGCTGGAGGTGAGGGGAGCCCCTGCCATAGGGATTTTTGCCGCCTATTGCCTCGCAGTTCTCGCAAAGAACTATCCCATATCGGACATAGTGGGCTTTGGGCAGCGATTCCACGAGGACGCACAGTTCCTGGTCTCATCCAGGCCCACTGCCGTGAATTTAAGCTGGGCCACGGGACGTATGGAAAATGTTTTCCTTAATACTGCCTCTCTGGGCCTCGACAGGGTGAAGGCAGCCCTGGATGAGGAGGCCTTAAGGATACACGAGGAAGATATAGGGATGTGCTCAAGGATAGCAGAGAACGGGCTAAGCCTCTTAAGGGCAGGGGATGGGATTTTGACCCACTGCAATGCGGGACCCCTGGCCACCTCCCGCTATGGCACTGCGCTGGGACCCATACTCTTAGGGCAGGAGAGAGGGTACAACTTCCATGTATATGCGGATGAAACCAGGCCCTTGCTACAGGGGGCCAGGCTCACGGCCTTTGAGCTTAGCAATGCGGGCGTCGATACGACTTTAATCTGTGACAATATGGCAGGGCTTGCTATGCGGCAGGGGAAGATACAGGCTGTCCTCGTCGGCTGCGACAGGGTCGCAAGAAACGGGGATATGGCTAATAAGATAGGGACCTCGCAGGTAGCGGTATTGGCGGCCTTTTATCAGATACCGTTCTATGTCTGCTGTCCGGCTTCCACTTTTGATGGGAATATTGCCACAGGGAATGATATAATTATAGAAGAGAGGGACCCTGAGGAAATAAGGTCTCTCTATTATAAAGAGCCTATGGCGCCAATGGGAGTGAAGTGCTTTAATCCCGCATTTGACGTGACGGACCACAGGCTGGTTTCTGCCTATATAACTGACAGGGGGGTCATAAGGCCGCCCTTTAATGAGAACCTGGCAAGTACATTTACATAACTAAAGTCCATTAAGCCCCGAGTCAGAGAAGGGGAGAACAGAGCTCGCACCCTAAACCACCAGCAGAACTGGTGGTAGCTAAATTTAGGAAATAATCTACTATTAAGGTTAAGTACATTGATTGGCTGGAGGAAGGATTAATGAATATAAGACTCTACAATGCGCGCATTATGACCATGGAGAGGGACTGTTCCATTATCCCCGACGGGGAAGTCTGGGTAAATGGAAATGAGATCACCTATGTGGGGGAGACCTGGAACAGGCCGAAGAACGGGGAAAAAGAGGCGGCGGTGCGCTGGGACAGGGAGATAGATTTGAACCACGACCTCGTGATGCCCGGCTTTAAGGATGCCCACACCCATTCTGCCATGGTTTTTTTACGCTCTGCGGCCGACGATATGAAGCTGGACAAGTGGCTTAATGAGCTGGTTTTCCCGAAGGAAGCCAAGCTTACTTCAGAGGATATCTATATTGCGACGAAGCTCGCCATACTGGAATACCTGACCAGCGGCATAACCTCTATATGCGAAATGTACCTCGATCCCTACGCCATTGCGAAGGCCACGGAGGAGAGCGGGATGCGCTGCGTGCAGTGCGGCGGCATGAACGATTTCTCCCAGTCTGTAGAAAAGCACAGGGAATGGTATGAAAAGCTGAATAATGGAAATTCCCTCACTTCCTTCAGGCTGGGCCTCCATGCGGAGTACACCTGTTCCAAGGAGCTTTTGGAGGCTGAAGCGGATCTGGCCCACGAGCTGAAGGCGCCTGTCTATGCGCACAATTCAGAGACCTTAAAGGAAGTGGAGGAGTGCAGGGAGCGCTATGGGATGTCGCCCACGGAGTTCATGGAGCTTACAGGGCTATTTGACTATGGCGGAACATTCTTCCACGGCGTGCATGTGAGCGACAGGGACTTAGACATCATACAGAGATTGAATATAGCAGTCGTCACAAATCCCGCATCCAATGCTAAGCTTGCGAGCGGCATAGCCCCTATATGCAAGTATCAGGAGAGGGGGATTACCTTAGGCATAGGCACGGACGGCCCCGCCAGCAATAACTGCCTCGATATGTTCAGGGAGATGTTCCTTGTGACTGCCTTAGCAAAGCTTAAGGAAGGTGATGCGGCTGCGGTGGATGCGCTGGACGTGCTCCGGATGGCGGTCTCAGGCGGAGCCCATGCCATAGGCCTATATGACTGTGACTGCCTGTCTGTTGGAAAAAAGGCCGACATGATAGTAATAGATTTACACCAGCCCAACATGCAGCCCCTCAACAATATAGCCAAGAACATAGTCTACTCAGGTTCCAAGAGCAATGTGAAGATGACTATGATAGACGGAAGGATTCTCTACGAGGACGGCAAGTTCTCTATAGGCGCAGAGCCTGAGGATATCTACAGGGATGTGCAGAAGATAGTGGGGAGGCTTCATTAAGGAAAGTCGATGAATGTATATTATCTGCTGGGAGCGGCGCTTCTGCTGCTCCTTGTCCTTATTTTTAAGGCTATTGCGGATCAGGAGGTAAGGGACAGGGAATTTGCCGAAAGCTTAAAGAAAAGCTATGGAAAAGCTTCCGAACGCAGCTATGACCCTATAGAATTCGAGCTGATTTCACATTATTTCAGGAATAAAGTGCAGGGGCAGTATGTGATAGACGATATCACCTGGAACGACCTGGACATGGACAATTTTTTTCTTGCGATAAATACGGCCCAGTCCCAGCTTGGAGAAGAATACCTCTATGACCTCTTAAGAAGGCCGCTCTTAAGCGGGGATGAGTCTGAGCGGACACTAAAAGAAAGGGGAAGGGTGGCCGCCTTCTTCGGGGAGAACGAGGAAATCAGGCTGCTTTTCCAAAAAGCCTTTCACGAAATGGGGCGAACGAAGAAGTACTCGCTGTCGGACTACCTTTTGCTGATTAACGAGGTGAAGCGAGAGGGGAATATGCTGCATATTTTCTGCATCGCCTTTGGGCTTTTCGCCATATCCATGATCTTTTACAGCCCTCCGCTTGGCTTTGTGCTGATACTCCTTGCCACAGCCTTTAATATAGGTTCCTACTTTAAGAGGAAGGGCGAGATAGCGCCTTATATCAGCTGTTTTATATACCTTATAAGGCTGGTGCGTGAGAGCGCTCCCCTTTTGAAGACAGGGGTGCCGGAATTGTCTGTTTATCAGGAACTGATCCTAGGCTACATAAGAAGGCTGAAGCCGCTCTGCTCCAACGCATGGCTCGTAATGTCGGGGCGACGCCTTACGGGCAGCCTTTTAGAGCTGCCTATGGACTATCTGAGGATATTCTTTCATTTAGACCTGATAAAGTTCAATAATATGCTCTCCGTCATAGAAAAGGAAAAAAAGAGCATAGAGGGGCTTATCGACACTATAGGCCTCCTCGACAGCATGATAGCTGTCTCGTCCTTCAGGGCATCCCTAAGCGAATGGTGCGAGCCCGAATTCCTTAAGCAACAGGGCGCTTATTTTGAGGCGGAGAGGCTTTTCCACCCGCTCTTAAAGGAACCAGTGCCCTATAGCATAAAGACAGGGAGGGGGGTCCTCGTCACAGGCTCCAATGCCTCCGGTAAATCGACATTCCTAAAGAGCATAGCTTTGTCAGCCCTCCTTGCCGAGACCGTATATACGGTAAGCGCGGCATCCTGCGCCCTTACCATGGCGGCCGTCTATTCCTCCATGTCGCTAAGGGACGACATACTCGTGGGCAAGAGCTATTATATGGCGGAGATAAAGGCATTAAAGAGGATAATGGATGCCGTTAAAGGAGCGGGCGGGCAGTCCTCAGGAATAGGGGCGGACCATAAAGAAGATGGCAGAGAGGGGATTAAGGTTTTCTGTTTCGTGGATGAGGTGCTTAAAGGCACGAATACCGTTGAAAGGATAGCGGCAGGAAGCCAGCTCTTAAAGAGCCTTTCAAGGCCGGAGGCGCTTTGCTTTGCGGCCACCCACGACATAGAGCTTACCCATATACTGGAAGAACATTATGTAAACTATCACTTTGATGAGACCATAGCCGATGGGCGTATAAGCTTTTCATACGAGCTGCTGCCGGGGCGGGCGCAGTCCAGGGATGCCATCTTCTTACTTAGCGTCATGGGCTATGACAAGGAAATAACGGATGCGGCCTTTGCGCAGAGCGACGCATTTTTATCCACGGGGCAGTGGGGAAAGATATGAGGTGCAGAATGAAATCCAGGGTTTTTCAGGTTGCGGCGGCTGCTCTTTTGATAGCGGCTTTATCACTGTCGGGCTGTGCCCGGACGGGAAATGTTGAGAATGCCGCAATAGGCACAGGCACAGATAAGGATGCCACAGATTATTCAAATGAAAGTAGCTGGGCATATTTTGGCATAGGAGAGGATAAGGAGGCGGACCTATTCCTCATCTGCCCTACGGTGAATACAAGAGAGGACGAATACAATATGTCCCTTGAGGATGAGGAGACCAAGGAGAAATTCATTGGCGCCCTGAATATGGAGAGGGGCATTTATGAAGATAATACCCGTATGTACGCTCCTTATTACAGACAGGCGGCCATGGGCGTTTACAGCTTGAATGAAAGTGAACGCAAGAAGTATATGGAAGTGGCATATAGCGATGTGTCCAATGCTTTTGAGTATTACCTTAAGAATGAGAACGGCGGCAGGCCCATAGTGCTTGCGGGCTTTTCCCAGGGCGCGGACATGTGCTATAGGCTCATGGACGAGTATTTCGGGGATGATAAGCTATATGGGCAGCTGGTGGCGGTCTATGCCTTAGGCTGGCCCTGCACGGAAGAACTCGTGAAAAAGTGCCCGCAGATAAAACCGGCCTCAGCCGCCGATGACATAGGCA
Source organism: Lachnospiraceae bacterium (assembly GCA_017634355.1). Taxonomy (GTDB): domain Bacteria; phylum Bacillota; class Clostridia; order Lachnospirales; family Lachnospiraceae; genus NK4A144. Next base: position 747 of record JAGBNO010000069.1, on the reverse strand, counting down.
CTGTAGTGAGCTTTGACTGCGAGGCCCCTGAGGTGGAAGACAGCTTCATTAATCCCAAGAGCCAGAAAGCTTATACCATAAATCCCCTGAATTGGAAAACAGACTCGACGCCTGCGGATAAAGATCTGAACACCGGAGCCTGCTTTACCGATTACAGCGGAAATATCAAGAAAGAGGAAGCAGGGCTCTGTGGCTGCTACATAGAAGAGGGCAGGGGAGTCCTGAAGGTCACGGATGTAAATCCGGAAGATTATCCTGCCGTAATAAGGGAACTGCCGGAGGGGGCCTACCATATATACGACTACCAGTTCTTTTTCAGGGCGCTTCAGCAGAATGTCGGAGAGAGGATAAGGGCTTATATGGAGGAAGGCGCTGAGGTGCAGAAGGCCGCCTGAAAATTGACGGCCTCTCAAGAACGAATTCTCAACTGTACTACTATAAGCGTTTTTAATTAGCTACACCATTCAGTTGTGCTAAAATGCTATACACAAGCACTTTTAGCATATTTCAAAGGCGATGTTATTTAAAAACCGTTATACTGCTGTAGAAAACAATAAATGTATTGACTTTACTAATAAGGCATATTATGATGGTGCTGTATGAGGGATGGGCTGCAGGAATAGCCATTATCCCAATGACAGCACCATTATTTATTGGTGAACTACAGCAAACAAATTTGTTTACTAGTAGGTCATTTCGGATAGGGGGTTCTGAACAGGATAGTCAAAACTATGCTGGCAAGGTGTT
>JAGBNO010000068.1 GCA_017634355.1 Lachnospiraceae bacterium | reverse complement strand
CTCCTGCCGGCCCCATCTGGCCATTTCCCCCACCGGGTCCGCCATTGCCACCAAGGCCGCCATCCGGCGGAGCCGCAGGCCTCTCTGCATTTTCTGTCGTAATAGTTTCGACAGTCTCACCTCCATATACATTAGACAGCATAAGGCTCGCCGAGATGACTCCCGTAAGAAAAGCCGCACTTATCTTTCTCATATTTCCCTCTTTCCGCCGCATCTTTGCGGCACACAAAAAACCACTGCCGCCCATGACCAGGCAACAGTGGAAATTCTATACTATTTCTGTGTTCAGTTCTTGTAAAAAATGTGTCTATGCTGTGAACGTTCTCTTTGTCTCTGCTACATGTTCCAAAAATTATGTAAACTATGTTGCAGCCGCCATGCCACAGGTTTCAATCTAAACCGCCGGTTCTATAGTCATCCTGAAAGGATAGCCTGCGTCACGGGCCCTCTTCAGGGCGGCATCCACTTTAGTCGCAGCTATGTCGTAAGGATACTTACCCACTACGGCCTGTCCTTTTTTATGCACGTCCATCATAAGTGCATTGGCGGTTGCCTCGTCCTTATGGAAAATGTCCACAAGCACCCATACGACAAATTCCATGGTGGTAAAGTCGTCATTATGCATAATGACATTATACTGCCTTGGCTCATCTATCCTGTGCCTCGTGCGCTCCTTTACGGATTCTTTGGTAGCCATTTATCCTCCTCTATTGTGATGGTTCTTTACAACTTACGCCAACACATGCCCTATGCCCTAAAAGCAATTTATAGGCAGCGAATTAAAAAATTGCACTATCAGCTCCCGATTAGGCAATTTCTAAATCCGTTTGCTTTACATTCTTATGATGATAGCACATTACGTCCATATTTCAAAGATTCACAAAGTCAGCCTGCCATTTTATCAATAATGCTAAAGAGTATTATGATGACAGGGGCTTATGTATGCTAAAGCATATTAAAGGATGCTAAAAGTAAACAGAAATGCAAGCGGATATGAAAGCTTGCTAAAGCTGATTTCTTTTGTTATATTCTACTTTTGTTACTACTCAGAACCCCCTTGTGTATAGTCATTTTTGAAGAAAGGGCATCCTGTCTTCATCAAAGAACCGTGACGGCTATTATCAAATAGCGCTGCCGAGAGTTCGGTGCCTTTGTCAGGAACTATCATTGTGAAGACGCAGATTAAAGTTCTTTCTTTATCTCAGAAAAATCCACCGCAAAATCGCCGTATATCCCCACATCGACCTTGTCATCAAATGAATACTCGACAGGTATCAGCTCCTTATTTTCAAAATCATATACAGCCACGGAATCCGTATTCGAATCCACTATCTAGTAGAGCCTCACCCCTGCCTTGTAATAAAGATTGAGTTTTCTTATATAATCGTGGGCGGGATTACTTGTTGATACTATCTCTATTATCCAGTCAGGAGCCCCCGTGCAGCCCCTGTCTGTGAGTTTGTCTTTATCGCATATAACGGAAATATCAGGCTCCACTATAGTTGTATCATCATCCGCATTTAATTGGACCCCGAAAGGAGCAGCATACACTTCGCAGGGACCATTCTTCTTCCTGATATAATCCCTGATAATGCCAAAAAGCTCTCCCGATATCCTCTGATGTCTCCTGCTGGGCGGAGCCATGTCATAAAATACCCCCTTTATAAGCTCCATACGTTCATCATTGGACGTATTGTAGTAATCCTCGACTGTATAAATTTCTTCTTTTTCAACTGGTATCATTTTAATCCTCCTCTGCAGTTTCTCCTGTTTCCCGCCTTTATTCATTTTTTACAGGCAGGGAATCAATGTATAGGAAACGAATTACAAATGATATGCTTATAAGAAATACTGACTCCGGATATGTCTGCTCTGACCGCATATTTTATAGTAAAAGCCATAAGGAATTGTGGTTTTGTGAGCTGTGAATGCCTGACTATTGGCTTTCGCAGCTCACGAAAGTACAATTACTTATGTCGTTTACTATAACATACGAACAGAGAAAATGCACCATCAGAATCTGATAATAACACAAAGGGCCGCACCCTTATGCTTACTGCTCCGGGTACGGCCTTATGTTCATAGTGTAATGCAAACTATGATCCTAATGCTTATTCTGCCTTCTCCTCCTTTTCATCCTTGGGCCCGCTCACCTGGGCAGCTATCACCGCCGTGCCGTAGAAGTTGTTGACGCCTGTGAGGATAATGCTGTTATCGCTCACTGCGGCCGCATAGTCGCCCTTGCTGCCCTTCTGGGGCTTTAATTTCACAGCCTTTGCGCCGCCTGAGTACTTAAGGCCGCTTAGCTTTATCTTGCCATTCTTTACCACAGCCTTCTTCACGGTGAGTTTCGAGGCCATAAGCTCTGCGGGCAGTATGTCAAACTCAAACTTAAGGCTCTTGAAAGCCTGTTTTACAGCTTTATTCCCTTTTCCCTTGAAGGTCAGGGAGAAGTAAGGGGCGGGCTTTCCCTTATAGCCGTTCACATACTGGTTATTCTTAAATTTTGCCTTAAAGCCGCTATTTATTGCCTCACCGTTTTTCAGAACAAATATCTCAATGTCAGCTGTCTTACTCTTACTGGACTTGCCACCCGCTTCTATGTGCTTCACTCCGTTAAAGGAAACAGCTTTGGTATATTTTATCACATAGCTGTCCTCGCCTACATTGACAGGATTACTTATGCGGTAAGGGAGCTCGAGATCACTCTCTTCTTCTGGCTCAGTATCTTTACTGCCATTATTATTATCTTCCTTATTATCTGAAGTCATCAATGAGACTTTGTATACCGTATAAGCCGCAGAAACTGTGCCGCTGTCAATAAAGCCGTCCCTCACTGCCTTGGCCTTTATTGTCATATCTCCGTTTATCACAAGCTTAACGCTTCCCTTATGGCGCCTGCAGCTTTTTTCATCAGGTTCCGTGCCGTCTTTTGTATAAATGATATACTCGTCTGCTCCACAGCTTATAGTGAGCACAGTGCTGTCAGGCACTGAACCCGCAGCTTTGTCAAATCTCGGAGAAGAGCACTGGGTCTTTTCGGAAACTATGCCGTTTTTACTCAATGTATCCCCTATAACCGTGCCGGCGTAGCTCGCCGCATTGCCGCTCACAGCCAGGGTAAGAGAAGTTCCGGCGACCAGAGTAGTGGTTGTATCACTTCCCGATTTCGGAATCAGCTTTATACGGCTCGCATATACGGGAGCAGACCCTGTATATGTGATATTGTCAGGCGCAGCCTCCTTATCCAGATACTCCAGCTCAAAGTCCTGCTCATTATAGTCCTTATCATCATATAAATGCAGCTCTTTTTTCGTTAAAAGGCTTACATCCATATATTTACTGAAGGTCACATATATGCCGTCTGTCTTAAACTGTATATCGCTGTCGTTTATCCCAGGCACTTCATAGTTCACAATAGGGATGTGGACATTTAGCTGCGGCGGCATTACGGGCAGCCAGTTCCTATTTGTTGTTCCACCCGGGAGTACGGATTGCCCCTCTACTATGGCCGCATTGTCATTATTGCTCGTACCTTTCTCATAGCCACTTTTCTCTGCTTCCACAAACCATAGGCCTACAGGCGTGAACCAGGAGTAATGCCCCTCTGAGTCAGTGGTCAGGGGATTAACCTGCCCATAAGCGGACATATCCATGAATGAAGCCTTGTCTCCTGCCACCTTAGCCTTTTCAGATCCCGTTGCGGCAGTTATTCCATAGTTTGTATTTTCCTTTAAGGCCTTACTTTCCGTATCCGTATATTCCGGAACATAATCAGTATGGGGGTATTTAGTACCACTAACGGTTGTTTCGCCCATATCCCTATACAGCGTCACCGTAGCCCCCTCTATTCCATTGGAACTCACAGCCTCGAACACATAGCCCGAAGGGTCCACTGTGGAAGACACTTCCGAATCGCTGCCCCGGCCATTTTCATTCTTGCCTCCGGGTTCCTCTGTTCCGGCCCCGGCTGCCTTTATGCCGAATTTCTTCTCAAATTCTTCATCCTTCTTCCCTTCCTCCTCTCTCCATGCCAGCGTTTCAGCTCTCCTGTTATAATGGTCAACAAGTGTCTCAAATCTGCTCCTGTTCCTCTCTTCTGTACTAATTGCGCTATCCACTTTGATATCATTATTGACTTTAATTGCCGTCGATGTTGTTGTGACGACAGCGCCCGGAACAGCTCCGCCTGGAGACATTCCGCCTACAGTTCCCAATGCGTCCAGCTTCCCCGTAGTATTATTTGTAAAATCATTGTGCGCTGCGGCATATCCCAGCTCTACCTCGCCTATGCCATTTTCTTCTGCCAGTTTTATGATCTCCTGTTTCAGATACCTGATATCTTCAAGGTCATACTCAGTGGCATATTTGCTCTTTTCAGCATCACACAGATTTCTATACATGTATATAAGTGTTGGCCCCATCTTGTCGTAATTATTCTGGCAGCCTTCTAAGCGGGCCGAATGGCCTGTATCCATGGTAACTGTTGCGCCAGGTATATAGCTCCCGGCCGCTATGCCATTGTTGACAGAATTAGCAAGGTCATCCAGATTATTCGCAAGAATGCCCGCCCCCCGGGATTTCAATATATCTGATCCAAACTCAGAAAGTCCGGCCGCCCCTACTGCAGGGATGGTGGTCACAACTGAATATGCCGTATCAGCCGTTATGCCCCCCGATTCTACCTTCTGCACGCAGGTCTGAGCCCCCGTCACCTTTTGCATGGGGCCATCACCCTCGGGATTTATGGATGACAGCCTGACTGAAACTGATGCTTCGCTAGAGAGCGGCGACTTCTGCATGCCCCTTAGGCAGGTAAGATGCCGCATCCTTAAAATAGTGCTCCCGTTCTTTATGAATTCTTCCCTCAGGACAGACTTCACATTACTGTTCCAGCTGGCCCTTTTGAAGTTGACGGTAGCGCCGTCGTCAAAAGTCACAGGATCCGATTTCTGTATAATGCCGTCCACTTCATTGCCGTTGGTGTCAAAGTAGCGTATCTTTACATACTGCTCAACTGTATTGTCCCCTATTTTTGTCATAACCTTATCTTCTGAACCCAGATAAGAGGGCAGGGAGCTGATGAGATCCATATATTCAAAGTAATAGTCGTTTACACTATCATTCTTTGTTACTTCAGCTTCCTTCCCCATATCTGCGCTGGTGAGGGTCTTTGATTTACCTTTGTTTATCCCTGCATTTTCACCTTCTGCATTCGGAATATTTTCTATGGCCTTTTTATAATAGCCGTCTATGACATCGGTAATTTGCGTACTATTTGTAAGCTCTATGCCTGTCGTTTTCTGGATGGCATCCTTCAGATTCACTCCCGTATCCTCAGCTGTCACTGTATGCGTGGCAGTGTCTATCTTTGAATCGTATATTACCTTTATATAGCGCGGGAAATCCGTGCCGAAATCCACAGACGCAGTGGTAAAGGTATCTCCAGAGTCGTAAGGTGAAGCCGGGATATATCTCCTGCCCCCTATGGTATCAACCCGGAAGAAGACCTTCCTCGTTATGCTGCCCCCATCGTCTCCGGGAAGCGTGACATCATCCAGCATATCCGCATTCTTAAAAATAGCCGTAAGCCGCACATTATTATAATATCCCTCGCCGTAGACATTATAGCTTCTGCCCTGGCCTGTCAGGCTGCACTCTACTATATTATTGACATCACTGACCATATAGAGTTTGCTCAAAGCCGCTTCCTTATCACTGTATGACACATAGGAAGTGCTGCACAAGCCGCTTTTATTATCCACGGCAGTTATGGCATGCTGCCTGAAATCCTTATTGATAGACAAGGTGCCGCTGTAATTTCCCAGGCTGTCAGCCTTTGCATGTCCGCATAGTACTCCATTGTCATATATATCTATAGCGGCTCCGGCCGTCGCCTTTCCTCCGAAATCCACTTTCTCAGCGGCGGAGCGCCTGGGCATAGTCAAGCTTAAGGACTTACTGATAAACGTGTCTCCGCTCTTCAGAACTACCGTATCAGATGGTGCCCTGCTATCTGTGAGGAGCACAGTGGTATTCATTATATTCCCCCTGTCATCCTTCCATTGGGAGCTATTGTTATCTCCCACATAAGCTGTGAACCTGTAGGGCGGAGCCACATCAGATACATCCACATATATTCCCCACTTAGAATACTTATCCCAGTAGTACTCTTTCATGGGTCGCGATTTACCATTTATAGTGATCCCATAAATGGCCACAGGGTCATTGGAAACAAAGTGCAGTTCCTTATGTTTCTTTCCCTTAAGGCTTCTCACAACGCCGGTTATTTCCCAGCTTCCGCCCTGTTCCCCGCTTTCAGGAATAATGACCCCGGAATCGGCGGCATCGGCAGAGATAAGTTTGTTATACGGAACTTCTTCACTTACAGTCTTTTCTTCTCCGGCTTTGACCTCACAGTCTTCCACATTGATATATTTTCCAGCACCGTAAAGCGCATTAAGGGCAGTTACTAGCTCTGATTTTATATAGGGCGTCCCTCCGTTTACTGCGGTGTTGGTACCGCTGGCCTTGAAAGCCGTAACAGGGCAGAAATCCGGCACCATGATAATGTCATATTTACCTGCCTTTAGGCTTTTCGCATAGACGCCACTGCCATAGCCCAACTCATACATATAATCCCCTGTATTAGAGAATACATAGGCCCTGTAATTAAGTGTGCCAATGTCCGTAACCGTACCTGAAAGGTCCAGTATGCCCTGGTCCCTATTATTTATATAAGCGCTGCCCCTTCCGTCCGTTAAGCTGACCGTAACTGTCTCGCCCAGCTGTACATTGCCCTTCAGAAGCTTAATATAGCAGCTGCTTCCAATCCCCGAATTGCCGGGAAGCAAAATTGTTGCATGCGTCCCGCTGTCCCATATAAGGGATGTGTCTTTTATTGGCGATGTAGCACTATCATCACCATATACTTCTATAGACCCATTCCCTCCGGTCAGGGCCTGGGCCAGGTTCACCGAAATACTGGCCGAACAGGGGGTAAGGCTGATAGACTGACTTACGGCAGGCACATTGGAAGACGTTTCTAATGTGCCTGCGTCATATCCGTATGCCGTCACTTTTATGTTTACCTTCTTCCCGCTGAAGAGCTGCCCTTCTATTTTAAACTCCCCATTTTCATCAGTAATGACGGGAGTAGCGCATATAGTATAGTCCCCTACGGTCTGTGATGCCGTGACTGTCGCATTGGGTATGGGTTTATTAGCATCTATGCCTGTAATAGCTGAGGATGTGGAAGAAGTCACGGTTCCGGAAAGGGCAGTTCCAGAGTGCGCCGTCAAAGGAGCACATGTTATTTTAATTGTATCTCCATCTAGAGTTACCGTGCTATTGCTTACATCATATTCCTTCTTTATATTTATGTCCTGTGTGCCACAAATGGATTTCAGTCCGCTTAAGTTACTATCCCCAAAGACTATAAGCTTATCATTTTTAATTGATACAGCCTCATTACCTATCTCCAAGGCATAAGAAATGCTGTCTTTATACTTAGAGGGGTCCAGAGCAACAGTATATGTTTTTACAGCTATATTTGGAATATCCAGCTTAATGGGAATAATGACCGCCCCATCGCTATCGATATAATAGTCACTTCCACTCCCCTCTGCATTATAATCATCATAACTACTCTTTATAGTAACGGTCTGTTTTACATCACCGATGGAATTTCCCAAATAATCTCTGCACTCCAGCGTAAAAGTGAAAGTCTTCCCTATGTCGCTTATAGTAAAATAATACTTGTTTCCTCCGCTCTGTGCCAGGCCCAGGCTTTTACTGCGAGAGCCGGCCGTATCGCTATTTACACGGATAGTGGGGGAAAGAACTAAGATATCATTCAATCCATTCACAGTCACATTGGCATATATGGCATTAAGCTCCAGCTCCCAGGCAGCGCCTGTATTGATTACTTTCACGTCATTATCAGCTTCAAAATCAGTGCAGGATAAACTGCCGTTAACAGTTGCTTTATAACTGCTGTCCGGATTCGTGATTCCAGTGAGTGTAAAAGAAATCCCTTTAGAGTTCTCTATCTTTGTCGTCCCAGCAAAACCGATCGTGATTTTATTTGATTCCTTCTTTATGACTATATTTGCAGAAACAGAGCTGTCCCCCAGCTTTACGTCAGACACCCCTACGCTGCTTAAGTCTATGTCCCCACTTGTGAGCTCAATCCCAGACACTGAACCTGACTCTGTCGATGCCGGCAGGGTGATATCTTCACTGGGAGCTGCCGTAAATGTATATGAAACACCCGTTGCCCCCGGCATTTTTGATGTGGCTTCGACTTTATTCACTTTCCAGGCATAATTTTTCTTTTTATTGTCATTTGTCACATTAAAGGCCATGATGCAATAGGAAGTCTTCCCATTATTCTTATCAGTAACCTTGAATGCTATATTAGAAAAGCTCAGGACTTTTGTGTCATTTGGAATATTGCCGGTCAAGAGCCCGCTGCCTGTAAGTGACAGGTCTATGCCAAAATTGTTCTTTAGATCCTCCTTTGTCATCCATCCCAGCTCCGGTGCAAAGGACCACTCCAGCGTATGCCCTGTTGGTTCTGATACGGCCTGAAGCTGCTTACTATAAGTCTCTCCCAGGTATGCGTCCTCCAGATAAGCTGTATTTATAATGGGAGCTCCTTCATCCCTCTTCCACTTCACTTCTATGCAGGCGTTTCTTGACATATATATGTTGTTATGGGGATACAATGTCCCATTCTCATTAGTTCTATAAGCGACATCCGCAATAACATAATACTGCCCCGCCTGCATTGGAGGATTGTTCGAATGCTCCAGTATATAATCATATAAGTTGAAATTTTCCTGAGTGGCAGTATTCGCACTTGTATCCCAGCTCACATTATTATTTACAACAGGGATGTCAAATATTTCTACCCCATACTTATAATCACCGCTAAGCCGCTTAAAGACATCATCTCCCGCATCCTTCCTTAGAAGACGGAAATTAATAGTAACTATGCCGCTATCGCCGCCATTACCTTGCAGATCCCCCAGACTGCCTCCTCCAGTACTGGAGCTAAAATCGCTGGCAGTTAAAGTGATCGTATCATTCTGCTTTACACTTGCCCCTTCCTGTCCGTTAAGCTTTACATTGAAAGTAAGTTCAGCCTCCCAGGAAGCTCCCTCGGCATTAATACTTTCCCCTGCATTTGCTGAAACGGATCTGATACTATCTCCGTCGCCTATGCCGTTCTCCGAGGCCCCGCCTTTGCCGCCTTTAACAATTCCAAGATTGCTTTCTTCCGCACTGCTTTTTTCTGAACTGCCCTTACTTATATCCGAATCAGGATCGGTATCCTCACTGACATTCCCATTATCTCTCGAAGAGCTGCCGCCATTTCCGCTCTCTCCGGAAGCATCAGCCCCTTCTTTCATAATATTACTGCTGTTACCGCTGACTTTGCTTTCTGTACCGCTGCCTGAATCCCCATTTTCGGAGCTGCCACCATTTCCGCCCTCCGAACTGCCCTCCCTTATATCGCCATCTGCATCCGTATCCTCGCCGGCATTCCCGCCGCTGTCCTTATCCTCTGTCTCAGAAGCGTAACCTGTAGCGTTAATCTCCTCGCTGTCCCCGCTCTCTCCAGTCTCCTGCAGTTCATACACATCAGAAGAGCCCTCTGCCTTTGCATCTGCCATAACCGGAACCATGAGGAGGTTCCCCATAAGCACCGCCGTTAAGCATATAGAGAATACTCTTTTCTTTATTTGCAAGGGTTTTAATAACGTATGCTTTCTTTTTCTCATGACAGACTCCTTTCTGTTCCAAAAGATGTAAAAAAATTCCAGCTGTACGGTTGAAATCTGAGTCCGCATAAAATCTTTCTTCTGCGACGAATTAAAACGGTTTTGAGGAGCAGAAGATAGATTTTATGCGGACAAGGCATGAGTCATTCGTACAGTCTGAAAAAATTCACTTGTATTCCATAAATTTATTACGGCATAAACCCCCTTTTTGTCTAGATTCAAAGTTTTGCCAGGCTGTTTTTTAAACTGTCAAACCTGTCGCAAATCCCGAAAATAAGGGATTCTCTGTAACTGCGTTCACAAAAAATTTACAATTAGGAGGGGTACCGTGGATTAGCTATAAAGCCAGATTCTGAAAGCTATAATAGACCAATAAAATGCACTGGGAAATTAAGAGAGAGTTCACAGAAAAATAGAGCAAGCTCGTTATTTCAAAAATTACTATATGCGAGGGGATTTCGAATAATAACGCTTGATTTTTCCAAATAAATGTTTTAGAATATATGGCAAAGGGCAGGACCGGCAGTGGAATATGCGGGACACCGCCCTTGCTCCATGTTTGCGGCAAAGACAATTATGCCTCAGCCCTTCTCCTCTGGATTTTCATAGAAAAGCCGCATGAGCTGCAGCCTGGATGTGGTGCCTGTCTTCTGGTAAATATTATTTAAATGCCTGTATGCCGCCCGTTCGGAGACTCCCACCCTCTCCGCCACCTTATTCATATTGTCGTCATTTTTAAGGAGGTCTGAGAGTATGTCTTTCTCCCTGGGGGTCAGGGCAAAGCGCTCTATGAAAAGCCCCATCCTGTCAGGCTTCACTACAAGCGCATTGGAAACGGGCAAAAGCCCCGACAGGGACAGTATCAATAAAAGCCCCATTATCATCGCTGTTTCCAGCACTGTTCCCCAGACAAAGTCAGACGTAAAGGGCAATAGGAAGAGTATCTCCACGCAGGCATTGGTGGCCCTCCCCAGGCTCGCCGTGAGATACGGGAAAGCCGTCCTTGGAGCCAGCTCCCAGAATATAAGGCTTATGCAAAGTATCTGGGAACCCACCAGAAAATAGTATGCAAACATTGCAGGGGCATAATAGCCCGCATTCATGACCATGGGTATGCATATTATGGGAAGTATGGTGCAGATAGTGATGAGATACAGATAACGTTTATGGCTTAAGTCCGCAAAAAAGCCTATTACTAAGTAGCTTAAGCCTAAGCCCAGCCTCGGCCAGTTGTACATAACGGGATTTCCCGATGCCGTCACTGCCACGCAGATCTTGTCAGTCACTCCCACAAGTATATATATCATGGCAGTTATCAGGACCCTTATAAGAACCTCTTTATTTCCTGCAAGCTTCTTTCCGTCATTCTTCCCCGCATACTCCAGCGGTTCATCGAACATCCATTCATTGTCCAGCTGCAGGCTCCCTATTACAGACAGCCCGAAGCCGAACAGTATCACAAAGAGGAAACTGACGGGCGTAAGAATCTGGTGCACCGCTATCTGTATAAATACGGCCAGGGCGCTGCATATCCCCATAAGCCTTCCCATGGCAGGGTGATTCACAAGACCCTCTGCCACATAATAATATATGGCTCCTCCCAGCATGCTAAGGCAACACCCCGTGAGGCAGCCGGCCACCGCAAGCACGCTCAGGCTGTCCGTGACAAAGCTGGTAACCGCACCGGCAAAATAGAGGCCATAAGTGGCTATCAGCACAAGCCGCCTCACCGCTATGCTTTTGGTAAACCTGCGGCTGAGGCTGAAACTCACAAAGCCCAGTGCCATAACTGCCGTCATGATATAGTGCAGGCGGAAGCCCCAGGGGCCGGTCTCCTCTGCATAGAAGCGTGAATCCAGGTAGATCTGCGTCATCATGAACTCAAATAGGAATATGGTAAAAAGAGCCATTAGATACAGATGTTTTTTATTGAGGGAATTCTTTACCGCTTCCTCTGCCCCCGTACCAAAACCCAGATATTTATAAAGCAGATCCTTAGCTTTTAGTGCCATCTTATTTATATAATCCTGTAGCTTATGCCTATGAGCAGACCAAGAGTGCAGTTAATTACGCTTCCTTTCACTGTCCGCCCTCTTCCTTTTCTCTTTCCGCCGGGAATTCAATTCCCAGTATTTCCATGAGGTTTCTGTATGCCTCCAGCTCCGTGCTACCCCTCTGTGCCTCTTTAATTAAAAAGCGCTGCATTTCTTCTTTAGTCATTGTTCACTTTCCTCCTGCATATTCTCCGAATTCAGATCCTTATGCCTTTCCGCTCCTTCCTTTATGGACCGGCTGCCTTCTATACATAGTATGAAATTCGTTATCTGTTCATCCTTCCAGCCTATGGCCTGCAAAAATAATATAAGATTTGCATTTTCTGTCATATTCATCTTTAACCGACCTCCTTATCTTCCTCTCCCCACCGGCAGGTACTCAAAAGCATTCCTTATCCACTTTACCTCATGTACCCCATTTATGGAGAGCACATCAAAGCGGTAGGACATATCCTCGGAGAGCTCCATCCTCGCCCTGTAGTGGTCGGATACCCTGCTTATCTTAAACTGCTTACGGCGGTTCACCGCCTCTTCCGGCTCCCCCCTGTCCTCTGCCCTGCGGTACTTAACTTCCCCAAAGCAGACTGTCTCTCCGTCCATATAAATTATGTCAACCTCTCCGACCCTCACCTGAAAATTACGCTCTAATATCCTGCAGCCCTGTTCCTCCAGAAACCTGGCCGCCAGCTCCTCTTCCAGGCGTCCGACAGAACGAGTGTTATGCTTTTCGGTGCTGCCATCACTCTTTACACTTCCCATTTCCCATGTGGCTTTCTGTAGCCTAATGCTACTCTATCAGACCGGCTATCTCTTCGCCCCAGCATTGTAGAGGTCCATCTTCTGCTTCAGCTTGTCCATCCTGTCCACAAAAACCAGGACCTCCGCCACCACCTCATAGAGCTCAGGCGGTATGGCGTCCCCTATTTCCAGGCTGGACAAGGTACTTGCGAGCTTGCTGTCCTCATGCACGGGCACATCGGATTCCCTGGCCTTCTCTATGATCTTCTCCGCCACCTTCCCCTTGCCGGATGCCACAACTGTAGGAGCCACATCCTTAGGGTCGTATGCTATGGCGACGGCCGTTTTTACTTTATTCTGTTCCTTTGACATATTATGTAAACCTCACGAATATGGAGCATTTAAGTTTCTGTTCATTTATATTATGTAAACCTCATGACTATGGAACATTTGAGTCTATGTTATGCAATCATTTTATGTAAACTTAAGTATAAAACCCATGTGTTTTTGTAAGGTTATGTAAACTATTCACGCCCTTATATCAAAGGAAGTGGTCTGTATTAGCCTCTGGTCCGCCCCCTGATTGAACATAATATCGGGCACGCTCTTCTTCTCATCATTCAGGGATACATCCGAGCTTACGCTGTAGCCCCTCTTGCTCAATGCCTCATCGAGCTCGTTCAGGTGGTCAGCGATGAAGTCCAGCATAGACTCTTCCTGCAGCATGAAGTGGGTCTGCACATGAAGATTGGCATCCATTTTCACATGTATGTCCATAGTCCCCAGGTGCTCCATATCGAGATGCAATAGGGCCGACACATTGCCATCGTTATTTTTTAAGTTCTTCTTATTCGTATATACATAGAGGTCGCCCTTGGCTGCAGCCTCATTCATCTTTAGGGGAAGCTGAATGTAGGTCATGACCTGGTTTAGCTGGTTCATGAAGTCCAGGTTGTTGCTTAGCGACTTCATTCCCTGCGCAAGGGACGTATTTCCCTGCCCCAGCTTATTTAAAAGTTCCGCCGCCGCCTTGGACTCCCCCGAAATCTTCTCATAGTACTGCCTTACCTTCTCCTTATCGGCCACATCCTCAGGTTTCAGTAAAAACTGGTCGGTTATCTCATTTTTTAAGAGAAGCTTATATGGCTCGCTCTGCAGTAGCCCCCTTGCGGCGGCCTTAGCCATCTCACCCTGGCTGCCTGAGAAGGCCTCCTTTAGAGCTACCCTTGTAAGCGCCAGTGCCTGTTTCGTGTCCAGGCTCCCATCTGCCACCCTCTCCGCCACCTTGTCAGGCAGCCCCATGAGTTTTAAGCTGTTTGCAAGCTCCCTGCTGCCGCCCTTTCCAAGGAGGGCATGCATATTGTCCGTCACATGCCCCGTTATGTCCCTCTGCGCGCTGTCCTTGATACCGGCCGCATCTGCCTTTTCCGGCTGGACCGCGTCCTTCTGTAACTTTATGCCATCGGACGCATCAGCGGCCTCTTTATTTATAAGTACAGCATCTTTATTACCAGCTATTTCTGCGGACTCTCCCTGTACGGCCGCATTTTCGCCTCCACCGCCAGAAGTTCCCTCCGCTATAGCCCCCTCAAGAGCCTCAGATGGCAAAGCTTCTTCAAATAATCCGCTCTCCACCCCCAGAGCCTCCGCAAGCTGAGCCGTATTACCATTTATTACCGCCTCAGATAAGGCCGCTCCCAGCTGTGGGGAAGTCTCCCCGAAAAAGAGCCCCGTTATCTCCTTGTTCAATGAGGGGTGCTTCGCCGCAAGCTCTGACAGTCCCTCAGCGAGGGAATCCACGCTGTCCGCTATGGCGTGCTGATTATTCTTGTAAATCTCGAATTCCTGTATGTTTTCCTCCGTGAGCGGCAGGCCTATCTCAGACATCTGCACTATGGACTTGGGGTCTGCCATGGGAAACCTGGAGGATGTATAGGCCATGGCCTGAAGCGACCCCGAATCTATGGGCAGCCCCCTCTCCATCATTGCGCTCACCATCTCAGCATTTTCCTGAGTAACAGGAAGGCCCGCCTGGTTCAAGGCCTTGCCTATGGCGCTGTCGCCGGAGAGGTTCGCATAGAGGGGAATTAAGGAAATCTTTGAATTAGCCGTGCTCACGACCTGAAAAGAGAGTGTCTGCCCTATGCTTAATGGCATGTCCCTTGAAAGCTGGGCATTTAACGTACTCTTATCGCCTAGGAGAAGCTTCACTGCGCCATCATCTCCCCGGCTTATGACCTGCCCTGAAAAGCTGTCCCCGCTCTTTACGTAACGAATGTTCTCCGCATCGGTCTGCACCATGCGCTCAGGTGCGCCCGCGCGCTCGGTCTGGCCTGTATTTAAGGGATTGGCTACATCGTATGGATTGTTGTTCTGATTGATTACTATCTTCATGATCTATTCTCCGCAGCTGCGCTCAGACAAAATTCCCTATAAAGCTTCTCCTGTGTATGGGGCAGGGACCGTACTTTTTAAGTGCCTCTATGTGCTGAGTGCTCCCATAGCCCTTATTGGACGCAAAACCGTATTCAGGATAGATTTTGTCATACTCCACCATCAGAGCGTCCCTTTCAACCTTTGCGACTATGCTGGCTGCGGCTATGCAGGCCACCTTGGCATCCCCCTTTATTATCGCCCTCTGCGGCAGTGGACCCATATCCGGTATGGTAACTGCGTCATTTAATAATATATCGGGCTTTACGGAGAGTTCCTGTATAGCCCCCCTCATGGCTTCAAAGGTAGCATTCCTTATATTTATCTCATCTATGCGCCCCTCTTCCGCCCGGCCTATCCCGAATGCGACAGCCTCCCGCCTTATTATCTCGGATAGTTCCTCCCTCTTTGCGGGGGAAAGCTTCTTTGAATCATTTAAATATGGAATCTCAAAGTCAAGGGGCAGTATCACGGCCGCCGCAAATACAGGGCCGGCCAGGGGCCCCCTCCCCACCTCATCTATGCCACAGGCCATGCTAAAGCCCTCAAGAGACCTCTCATAAGCGTACATTTCCTCCGTGCGCTTTAACTCAGCATCCCACTTTAAGAGCCTTTTTTTCAGACCCTCAACAAGCTTTTGGACACCTGAGCGGCTGTCACCCCCATAGAGCTTAAGTAACCCCTCCAGCTCATCTTCTTTGGCATTATTAAATAATTCCCTGATCTCACTTATCTTTTTTAGCTCAGCCATGATATTTTCAATCCTATAGGGGCATTATAAACAAAAACTATTAAAGGGCGTAAAGACGCTGAATATAAGCACCATTGTGCAATATGCTAGTTCGATTTGCAAATACATTGTTTTGACCCAACATCATTATATACAAAGCAAAAGTGAGGGGCAACAGCTTTGGATTCGGGTCTATTTCACGGCCCCGAAATGTTCTAATGGCCTTATCCTAAGCCACGCCTTCCCTGTGAGCCTGTCCTTATGCACGGCCCCGACCATATTGCTCCTGGAGTCCTGGCTATGGTTCCTGTTGTCTCCGAGAAGGAAGTACTCATCCTCCTTAAGCACCACCGGTTCCGCCGCTATCCCAGCATCCTCCATGGGAATGCCGCCCATGGGGTCATTTATAAGGGAGCCGTTTATTAAAAGCACTCCCTCCCTTATCTCCACAGTCTCCCCAGGCAGCCCCACTATGCGCTTTATGAAATAGGTATCCCCCTCAAAGGGGAAGACCACGACCTCGAAGCGCTTGGGACTGCCAAGCTTATATGCAAGCTTATTTACAAGTATGGAGTCCCCGTCCGACAGCGTGGGCTCCATGGAATTCCCCTCCACCTCAGCCCTCTGGAAGGCATAAGAGCGGACGAGCAGGGTAAGCACCAGCACTATCAGGATAAAAATGCTGTAATCTATAAGCTTCCTTGCCTTTTTCATGCCTCTGCCGCCCTGTCCAAGGTGATTGCCCCAAGCCGCCCCGAACGGAAATCGTCCAGAATGAATCCCACGGCCTTGTCAGTGTCGGGAAGCCCTCCTTTTTTCAGGGCATTCCGCTTTAAGGCGGCCGAGTTAAGGGCCTCCAAGGGGCCCATCTCCCCTGTTATATCGTATGCGCGCCGCAATGCTTCCAAATGGCTCTCCTGCATAAGGCGTATGAAGCGTATGCAGAGTTCCTGCCTATTTAAGATTTCGTCATTCATTGAGCCTAAGAGCGCGAGGCGGAAGCCCGCCTCTTCATCCTCTATCCTGCCCCAGAGTATGCCCGGAGTGTCTAATAGCTCAAGCCCCTGTCCTAAACGTATCCACTGCTTGCCCTTAGTGACGCCGGGCTTATTGCCCGTCTTTGTGGCGGCCCTCTTGGCATAGCTATTTATGAGCGTGGACTTGCCCACATTGGGAATGCCCACCACCATAGCCCTCACCGGACGGTTTATTATCCCCCTCTTCCTGTCCCTTTCACGCTTCTCCTTACAGGCCTCCTCCACTGCGGCCTGCAGGGGGCGTATGTCCTTAGAGCTCCTTGCGTCCAGCTTCATTACAGTTAGGCTCTTTTTCTTAAAGTAGTTAAGCCACTCCTCTGTCATGGACTTGTCTGCAAGGTCTGCCTTATTTAGGAGTATGAGCCTCGCCTTTCCCCTGCCCAGAGTATCTATATCGGGATTCCTCGTAGAATATGGGGCCCTGGCATCCAATAGCTCAATAAGGAGGTCTATGACCTTCAGGTCCTCCTCCATAGCCCTGTACGCCTTCTTCATGTGCCCCGGATACCAGTTGTATGCCATCACTTCACCCTTCCTATGCCTGCCTCGCCACCCGCCATGTGCAGCCAGGCCTTCCCCACTATATGCTCCTTTTTCACATTCCCAAGGTTCGCAGAGCGGCTGTCCTCTGAACTATTGCAGTTATCCCCCATCACAAAGTATTCGTCCTCCCCTAAGAGCACAGGGTCCCCGGCCACTCCTGGGTCTGCTATCTGGTCGTCAAAAAGCCCATCCTGCCTCTCCCCGTTCCTGTAGAATACGCCCCCCTTTATCTCCACCGTGTCGCCGGGCACTCCCAGTACCCTCTTTACAGAAAAATGGGCGTTGGTGTTCCCATTGGGCCTGAATGCCACCACATCCCCGTACTGCGGTGAAAAGATCGCATATACGGCCCTGTCCAGAAACAGCACCTGCCCATTAAAGAGGGAGGGCTCCATGGAATTGCCCACCACAGTAGTCTGTATGCCATATAAGGATACGCAGAAAAATGCGAGGAGCACTGCCACTCCCATCACGAAGGCCCAGCTGAACACAGAATAAATATTGGTGCTGGTTATACGATTCTCCTTATTGTAAAAGGAAAGCCCTTTCTGCTGCTTTGCCATAAATGCCTCCTAAAGAAAAACAGCCATGCGCCCGGGAACTGTCGAAAAAAAATCACACAACATTCCCCAAAGCTGGCATGGCTGTAGCTTGCCGCAGATGTAGCTGCCTAAATAGGTCAGATTTCCTTGAGCTTGGACCTCTTGCCTACCCTATCCCTAAGGAAGAAGAGCTTCGCCCTCCTGACCTTTCCGGAACGCACGACCTCCACCTTTTCCACATTGGGGGAGTGTATGGGCCAGGTCTTTTCTACCCCCACGCCATTTGAGAGCTTGCGGACCGTGAAGGTTGCCCTGCTGGTGGACCCGCCCTGCTTCTTTATGACAGTGCCTTCAAATATCTGTATCCTGGACTTCTCGCCTTCCTTGATCCTGTTGCTGACCCTGACGGTGTCGCCCACCCTGAACTGGGGCAGTTCCTTTTTCTTCTGAGCTTCCTCGATTTCCTTGATAACTGTGATATTCAATGCTATCCTCCTATACTGCGATGGCCTGTAGCCATTCCTCTTTGAAAACGAAAGCCTTGGCTTCCGGACCCCCCGGAACCTCCCTCTCCGTTATCTATTCCGGCATTCTTGCCCGGCAGCTCCTATCCTAAGCAGCGGAATACCATCCCTCTATGAGGCCATTCTAACTTTCAGCCCCTTCCGCTTACGTTAAAGGGGCCTCTCGCGTCTGTCAGACGCCACAAGGCGTAATTTTAGCATAAATAATCCAGCAGTGCAAGTATACCCTTAAATTCCATTTTAGTTTACATAATATCGGACTCGTCCTATTCTAACCGACAAATATTTTACACTAACCTTAAATCCTCTTCATCATAAAGAAGTTATCCAGCTTCTCCTTAAGCCCCTTCCTGTCTATGCTCTTCAAGAGGTAGTCGGCGGGATGGAGGCTGAGCACATTCACTATGCTCTGCCTGTCGCTTTTTCCCGTAAGGAACATGACCGGTATGGAGTCTGTGAACGCCTCTGAGTGCAGCATTTCCAGTACCTGAGGCCCTGGCGTCACCGGCATCTCATAGTCCAAAAGTATGAGGTCAGCCTTGTTCTTTGCGAGCCAGGCTATGGCCTGCACCCCTGAATTGACCATGGACACCCTGTAGTCGTCCTTAAGCCACTCCATTATGACCCTCATGTAGGTCACATCATCGTCCACTATGAGTATGCTCTTCTTCCTCGCCTCTATGGCGGCCTCGTCTAAGTAGTCCTCTATCCTCTCTACGAGGACCTTCATGTCCACAGGCCTCTCGAAGCTCTCCTCTACAGCGCCTTCTGAGATGTATTTTCCCGCATTGGCACATTCAGTCTTTGTGCCTATGAGGAATATCTTCCTGTCCACCTCCTTGCATAGGTCATTTATGTAAACCAATACATCAGGAGTGGCCTCTATAGTCTCATCCATATAGAGCACATAGATATCCGCATACTCCCCCATGTCTTCCAGGCTCTTTATCTTTGCGGGTGAGAAACGCCAGGACACGTTAATCTCCTCAAGCTTCATCTCCATGCCCTTGACGATGAAGGATTCATTTTTCCCTATTATCAAAACCCTGCGCAGCATATAAACCCCTTCCTATATTATATAAACATATGTTACTATTCAGAATCCCCTTGCTTGCCTGAAAGGGCGGCCTTCACCCCTTCCCAGTCCAGCGCCTGCGACTTCTGCTTTATATCATCTATAATCTCCTTATCACCTTTAGGCAACGTGTATTCATCCAGGGATTTCAGCACCATTTCAGTCAGGGAGAAATCCATCTGCTCTGCAAAGCTGTAGAGAGAGGAGTAGGCATCCTTAAGCATATCCTCGTCTATGTCCGGTTTCTCCTTCTCGCTTACGAAAATAGAATCCAGCACCTTCTTATATTCCCTGTAGTCGCTTAAAAGCCCGCCATTCTTCTCTTCTATAAGCTCCCAGTTCCCGCTCTTTCCAGCCATCTCCAGTTCCAGGGCCCTGTTTGACAGGTCGGTCGCCCCCACGAGCCTGGAGGAGCTTTTGAGCGCATGGACCTTTATGGTATAGTTTTCTATGTCCCTGCCCTCGAAAAAGCCATCTATTTCATCCGACTTCTGCGCTATGGTGCTCCAGTATATGCGGAGAGCCTCCATATAGCCCTCTTCCGAGCCACAATAGCGCAGGCCTTCCTCCCAGTTAATCTTATAGGCCTCCAGCCTTCTGACCAGGGCATCCCCCAGGCCCATGGCGGAAGAGTCCCCGCCATTCTCCATAAGGAGTTCCTCTGCCGACGGCTTCTCTATGGCCTTTTCTGCCCTCTCTATCCCTTCTCTCTTCTCTTTTTTATCTATATTCTGGCTATTATCCGCATTTTCCCCTTCCCTTTGGGGCAAGCCCGGCAGCTTTATCAGGCTGAACTTGTCCTCTGGCATGATTTCCCGCAATTTATGGAAGAGGTCCCCAGGCCTCGCCGGTTTACTTATGAAGCCCGCAACGCCCCTGTACTCCTCCCTGTCGCTCGCATCCCCGAATATAAGCACCTGGGATTCGTGGC
Source organism: Lachnospiraceae bacterium (assembly GCA_017634355.1). Taxonomy (GTDB): domain Bacteria; phylum Bacillota; class Clostridia; order Lachnospirales; family Lachnospiraceae; genus NK4A144. The sequence goes on along the minus strand of JAGBNO010000068.1, from coordinate 7,742 downwards.
TTAAGCTCCCATAATCGCTCCTTATATGGCTATATGTGTCGCTTCCGTCCATATAGGGCATCATATCATCTAAGAGTATCAGGTCGTAATCCTTTTTGGCGGCCTTCTTTATGCCCTCAGCCCCTCCGTCCGCAAGGTCCGCCTCCACGCCGCAGCCCTCCAGTACCCGCTTTATGAACAGGCCTTCAACGGGACCGTCATCCACCACCAGCATCTTCAGCTTAGCTTCCTCTTTCATTTCAGGCCCTTTCCTTGGCAAAGAGCAGCCCAAAGGTCCCAGAGCCATAGAGAGAGGCCGTGGCCGGGGATATCTTCTGAATATAGACAGATTCAAAGCCCACCTTGGACTGCGCAAACTCCTTTATGTCACTTAGTTCCTTTTCATTTAGCCCCAGGTGGCAGATGAAAAGCATCCTCCTGTCTATATGCTGCCTGTCCTTAAGCGCTGATGAAATATACTTCTTCCATATCCTGTTCCTAGAGCCGAAGCTCAGCCTCTTTGGCCTTATCGTCCCATTATTTATCCCAAGGACAGGCCGGAGCAGAAATGAGCGGCCCATGAGCATGGCGCGCCTCGGCGCCCTGCCCGACCTCGACAGATAGAGCATATTTCCTAAAACAAAGCTGCTGTCCAGCCTCTGCTTCAGGCTTTCCAGCTCCTCTATCAGGCCATTTAGGTTAATCTCCCTCTCGGCAAGCTCAGCCGCCCTTACTGCCAGCAAAGCCATCCCGCCGCTCATCTGCCCTGAATCCACTATGGTCACAGCCCCAAAGCTCCTTGCGGCCTCTGCGGCATGGGCGTAGGCATTGTTGAGTTTTCTGCTGGCAGTGATATGTATGACTTGCTGGGCATTCTTAAGCTGTTCGGAAAAGAATTCCTCGTACCTCTTTACGTCAGGGGGACAGCCCTCAACCTTGGCCCCCGTCTCCTCCATGAATGATAGCACCCCGTCAGTCCATATCTCTATGCCGTCCAAGAAGCTCCCCTTGGGAGTCACTATGTCGTAAGGCAGCACCCCTATGTGGCTGTCCCTGGAGAGAGATTCCGGAAGGTCGGCCACGCTTTCTGTCGTAATGCAGAAGCGCCTCTTATGCTTCCTGTAGGTCACGTCCTGCCTTGTCCCCTCATCGGCCTTCGTATCCTCTGTACCTGAGGGCAGGAGCTCCTTCGGGAGGAGCCTGCGCAGCGCCCCTTCGAGCAGCGACCCCGTAACGGGCTTTAAGATAAAGTCGTCGAAACCCTCCCTGCCATACATATCCAGATACTCGCTGCCGGCATTTGCAGTAAGCACCGCCACCGGAGTGTCCGTATTCCTGCCCCCTGCCTGGTGCCTTATGGCATGCAGGCATTCTATGCCGTCCATACCGGGCATGAGGTGGTCCATGAAGATGACGTCATAATGTATGTTCAAGGTGTGGTTTAAGCAGTCCGCTCCGTCTGTCACGGACTCCACCTTGGCCTTTGTGTCCCGCAAGAGCTTCGCCGCCACCATCAGGTTCACCTCGTTGTCATCCACAACGAGCACCCTGGCGCCCGGAACCTCGAATCCTCCACCCTTTTCAGCGCTCCTCGGCTTCTTCTGCGCAAAGCTTATCTTCCCTATCCCAGCAGGATCCACTATCTCCTGGGGCAGGTCCACCGTAAAGGTGCTGCCCTTCCCGTAGATACTGTCCACTGTCACCTTTCCGCCCATGAGGTCAAGGAGCTGCCTCACTATGGACAGCCCTAAGCCCGTGCCCTCTATATGCCTTGTCTTCCCCTCATCCGCCCTCTTGTAGGCCGTGAAGAGGTGAGGAAGGTCCTCCTTCTTTATCCCAGTCCCCGTATCCATGACTGCAAAGATAAGGCTGGCTGTGCCGTTCTGCCTCTCCTCCCACTGCAGCGACAGGGTAACGCTCCCCTCTTTAGTATATTTGACAGCATTATTCAATATATTGATAAGGACCTGCCTCACCCTGACATCGTCTCCCATAAGGGTCCTCGGCAGGCTCTCCTCTATATCCAATTTGAACTCCAGTCCCTTTTCCCTTATCCTCGGCCTCACCATATTCACTATTTCAGTGAGCAGCTTTTCCGTGCTGTAGGGATTTGGCACTATTGTCATCTCACCAGACTCTATGCGGGATATGTCCAAGATATCATTTATCAGGGTAAGCAGGAGGTTACTGGCCTCCTGTATGTGCTGGGAATTCTCCAGGGCTTCCTCAGAGAGATTTTCCTTTAAATTCATCTCGTTGAGCCCTATTATGGTATTTATAGGAGTCCTTATCTCATGGCTCATGGCTGAGAAGAAGCGGTTCTGCATACGGTTCATGGTAAGTATCTGCTCCCTCTGCTCCTTTGCGAGAAGGTTCTCCCTCTCGTATGACCTAAGCTCGAACTGTATCATGACCATGCCCATAGTGGATACGAGAAGGACTGCAAGGAGCATGTCCAGGCCTGCAAGGCCCACTGACCTCGACGGAAAGAACTCAGGATGGCTGCCGCAATAACAGAAGCAGAACCCTATCAGCAGTATCTCCATTACAAGGAAGACTTTCCTGTGCAGTCCCTTGGTTATCGTACATAAATAGATGACGCAGAACACAAAGGCTATAGGCGCTCCCCCGAAAATGCCGCCGCCTAGATAGAAAAAAACCGGCTGCATTAAAAAGATTATTATTCCGCTGAAAACTGATGCGAAGCCGCTCAGCTTCTTCTTTTTAAGGGAATATGCCCCCAAGGCAAATGTCACAAGCCACCCTGCGCCCAGTGCTAAGGTCGCCGGGGATAGTCCGCTTAGGGCAAAGCCCATAATAGTGATTAACAAAAAAACTGCCAGAATAATGGGAGTCAGGAAGAGGAACTCCCTCTCCCTCCTATCTTTATTGAGGTCTGTTATGCTATTTAGCCAATCCTTCAAAATACCCAAGTCGTCAATCTCCCGTAAAGCCCCTGGTTCCGTCAATAAAGCGCTCTATCTCCTCAACCTTTACTGCGGCCGCATGCAGGTCTATATTGTCCACGTCCCGCCTGACCCCGTTTAAGAGGTCCTCTATATAGGTGTCGCCTATATGTATTCCCCTCAATGTGTTCAATATTTCCGTAGCCCTGTCCGCCTCGTATGTGGCAAGGCAGCCCTTAAGCATGCCTATAAGCCTCCTCAGGCTATTCTCCTTATCCCCCTTTTGGCCATCATCCTTTAGCTCTATTGCCCTCAAGTTGTTTGCAAGACGCCTGTATTCCTCATAAACCCTTTTTCCCCTGTACTCCATCTCAGATACATCTCCGGCCAATATACTGTCCTCAGCCCTCTCTGCGAGGTAGCGCAGGTCTTCTGCGCCTATGAGGCTGGCCGTGTCCCTCACCGAACGGATAATGGCCCTATAGTCCTCCATCCTCTCCTGCCTGAATGCCGCATCCAGCCCGTCCTTAATAGCCTCGGCCTGCTCGCAGAAAGAGGATACCAGCTCCTTGTACAGCGGGAGGCTCCCCATACAGTAGGACATCCCCTCTTCGGCATCTATCCCCTGGCTCCTTATTAAGTTCACATCCTCCGTATCGTTGTCTACAAGCGCGCTATCTGCCTTGCCCAATGAGCTATGTACCGGTTCGGGCTTATCATCCTCGTATGCTATTGCCGATTCGGGGAGCACCTTTTTTAAGACCCGCTCCAGCTCGGCCTGCTCTATGGGCTTCGCAACGAATTCATCGAATCCCTCTGACAGGAACATCTCCCTCGCCCCGCTCACGGCATTGGCCGTGAGGGCTATTATGGCCATATCCCTGTCCTCGTGGTATCGCCTTATCCTCTTCATGGTTTCCACGCCATCCATTTCGGGCATCATGTGGTCCATGAATATGAGGTCGTAATGACCGTCCTTTACGGCCTTCAGCGCATCTATGCCGCTTTCCGCTGTCTCCACGGCTATCTTATAGTCCTTTAAAAGCCCCTTAGCCACCACGAGGTTCATTATCTCATCATCCACAATGAGGGCCCTGACTCCAGGGCAGCTCATCTTCCCCTCGCCGGCCTCCTTCTCGCTATTAAGCCTCCCCTCATTGACTATGTTTACTATGCTGAAGCTGTTTATGGGCTTACTTAAAAGCCTGACCCTGCTACCCTCCCAGGGTGCTACGCCGCTGCCGGCAACGACTATGACATCCAGCCTTTCCCCTATCTGGTCAAATGTGGCCGTATCCTTCTCATATTCCTCCCAGCCTAAAAAGACATGGGTGACCTGCCTCCTGTTTATGAGCCTCTCCAGCTCGTCCAGCTCCGTCACCCTGAAGACAGGAACGCTTAAACCTTCCTCTAAGTGGGTCACGAGTTCGAAGTAATAGTCCCTAACCTCCGTTATCTTAAACTTATCAGCCCAGATATAGCAGGCTATGCCTATCTTTTCCCAGGACGCTATCACCATGCAGGGATTGTCCCTCGTAACCTTCTGCGGGATGGACACCCTCACCACGCTGCCCTTGTTCTTCTCGCTGTCTATCTGCAGAAAACCGCCCATCGCTACAGTAAGGCCGTTTATGATTGACATCCCAAGTCCTAAGCCCCCGGCCGTCCTGCTCCTCCCACTGTCGGACTGGTAAAACTTCTCCTTTACCCTGTCTATCTCGTCTGATGTCATGCCTACGCCCGTATCCTGCACAGAGATATTCAGGTTTATCCCGTACTCCTTCCTGCAGGAACTTATCCTCACATAGACTCCGCCCTTCCTCGTGAATTTCAGCGCATTGTCTATGAGGTGCCTGAGGATTTTCTTAACCTTCCTGCCATCCCCCAAAAGTATGGACGGGACAAAGGGATCCACATCTACAATGAGCTCCAGGTCCTTGAATGCATCCATGAGCTTAAAGCCCATTATGAGGTCATTAGTGAGCGAGGACATCATATAGTTTTCGTCAACTACCCGCAGCCTCCCTGTAGCTATCTCCGTAGTATCCATTATGTCCGAAATCTGGTCAGAGAGCCTGTTCCCCGCGCCCTGTATGGACATGAGGTTCATCTTCTTCCTCATATTGGTCTCATTCTTCAGCATAATGGACGTGATGCCGGTCACCGCATTTATAGGCGTCCTAAGCTCATGCGACACATTGGTAAGAAAGTCCTCAGTCCTTTTATTTGCCTCCCTGAGTTCATTGATACGGCTATTGTAGCTCTGTTCGTCCTCGTTCCGCTTTTTTATGCTCTGCATGGATATCCAGCCCACGAGGAACTCCAGGGTGAAGTGCAATAAGACCCAGCCCGCAAGCCTCGAATGCATCATCTCCAGCTCGCGCCCAAAGAGCAGCACATTGAAAGCCATGGTCGCATAGTATACCACCATGGTAAGGCGTATGAAGTCCGCCCTCCCCGCAAGGACAAATGTGGCCATGGGCATCATGGAAAGAAGCGACAGTATAAGGAAGCTCTCCGGATGCACCCCGTAGAAAAACAGGGCAAGCATATTCATGACTGCATATATCCAGAGCCTGAAATGGCTGTCGAAGGTCTGCGCTATATGCAGGCTCCAGCTTATGAGAAGCCCCACGATAAGTACAGGCACAGTCCAGATCTCCCAGCCAAGCATGAGGGCATGCGCCATGACTATGAGGCAGAAAAAGGTATAGCTGAAGAGTATTATGAGATGTATTCCGAGGGCGTTTTCCCGCCGTTCAAGCTCGTTTGACATATTATTAATCCTACTGTACCAGATCCATTTCCCACTTGAGGGCCGCCCTGCCCTCCAGCCCTGTCTCCGCCCAGTTCTTGCAAATGCGGTTCACGACTATGCGTCCGTCGGATAAGCCTATTCGGGGCAGCAGCACCAGAAACACGCCATCCCCCTTCCTCGTCACCAGGTCGCTGGACCTCAATGATACGGACAGGACCTCGTAGAACCTGTCTCCGATTTCCCCTATCACAGGAGCGGAATTGTCAGGTTTTTCTGCGTTCTGTATGCCTTTACCCACCTGTCCCAGGTAAAAAACCACAAAACAGCTGTCCAGCGGCCTGTTTAAGTGCATACGCACAAAGAGCCTGAATATGAGCCTGAAATCCTCATACGGCAGCACCATTGCGTCCGATGCTGTCCTCTCCTCGTAGAGCTCCTCCATTACCTTTAAGCCGCCCGTGACCCTCCTGCCGTCCGGATGCCTATGCTTCCAATAAAAAAGAAAGCCGTGATCGCCCCTCTTCTTCACGGCCAGCATAGCCTCCTGGGCCTTCTGGTAGAGCGTCACAAATTCCCTGCCCTCGTCGGGCGCCATCACTGCGCCTATGGAGGCTCCAGGGCTCAAAGAGAACTTTTCCCCCAGGTACTTATGCATAATGCTCCTAAGCTCCCTATTCAGGTACTCGTTCTTTTTCCGCACAACCTCTTCATCTCTGGTATTCGGGCAGTATGCCACAAACTCGTCCCTCTCCATGTGCCCCAGAATGTCGGTGGAGCGGACCGCCGTGCGCAGGCACACGGCAAAGTCTTTTAATATGAGCCTTGCCTTATCCTCACCGTATAGGCTTTCTATGAGGCTGAAATTGTCTATGTTAATGACGATAAGAGCCCCCTGCCACTGCCTGCAGAGGTGCTCTATCTCCTGCTGGACCGCAACCTTGCCCTTTAGGCCGGTCAGAGTCTCAGTCTTTAAGTCCTCATGAACTTCATTGGGCCTTGTCCCGTTCTCTTCCCTATATTCCCTGCGGGAGTACTCAATGGCATGTCTGACCCTTAAGACCAGTATCTCCGGCACAAAGGGCTTTCTTATGAAATCAAAAGCCCCTGCGGTAAGTCCCCTGGTCTCTGTGCCGCTATCCTCGTCCCCCGTTAAGAAAACGGTCGGTATATTATCCAGCTCCGGATCGGCCTCTATGGCCTCCAAAGTCTCGAATCCATCCATCACCGGCATATGTATATCCATAAGGAGGAGGTCGGGCCTATTGGTCTTTAAAAATTCCAAAAGCTCTATGCCCGACCTTAGGGAACTTACCCTCATGCCTCCCTCAGTCAATATATGCCCCGCCGTCCGGAGTGAAGATATGTCATCATCGACTATAGCTATCCAGTCTTTCATGCTCAGATACCGTTAAGGCGCTTCACTCCATTGACTTCTTGATAGTATTTGCAGCTATAAAGACCAATGCGCTGAAAGCCAGTCCTGTTATGGAGTTTAATATGCCGCTAAACCCGCTCTGAAGATTGGCGAGCAGGGATATCACATGGGAAACCACTCCTATTACGGCAAATATCCAGGCAGGCATGATCTTCGAGCTGTCCTTAGCCGCCTTCACTGAGAAGAATCCCTCTAATATCCTGACTATGGAAGCTAAAAGTGCAACTACGCCACCGGCAAGGGCAATAGCTCCGCCCGCTGCCAGCTCTTCATCCCCGCCGGATACAGCTACGGCCAGACCGCCTCCCCCAAGAAGTACAATGGCCCCTAGTATCCCCATGACTCCTAAGACTATACATATTATGCCAACAATCTTTAATACGCTCTTACTTGACTCTACACTCATTTTCTTTTCCTCCTTATGTTGCGTAGTCTGCTTTCGTCCAGGCTCAGGACAGACACTTCGTCTCATTGCCTGCATAAACAGATTATTGCAACTGATGATGTAATTGTCAATCTATTTCTCCTGAGTTCCGAAGTTGAATAATTCATAGATAAACCGCTAGCCCTTGTGGATAGCGGAAAGTTTTTGTCAATAATCTGTATATTAGGTATAGCGTTATATAGCGGTATATGATATAATACCCTTATGGAGGGCATTATG
>JAGBNO010000007.1 GCA_017634355.1 Lachnospiraceae bacterium | reverse complement strand
TACGGGGAAATAGTCGCGGTTGGCGCCTATATGGTCCCTTAGGTACATAATGGTGCTCCACGGATTGTAGACGTTGCTCTCGCCGAAAATGTATCCGTTATACCAGTTCCTGACCTCCCCGTATTTATCCGGCAGGCCGTAATACTCAAGCATCCCACGGACTTCCTCATCCGTAAAGCCGAAGTATTCCCCGTAATCCGGTGTTAGAATAGAAATGATGCTGAGATTATTGAGCCCCGTAAAGATGGATTCCTTTGAAATCCTAAGGCATCCCGTGATCACCGCAAACTCCAGGGCCGGGTTGGTCTTCAGCCCATTCTCGAAAAGGCTACGGATGAAGCCCACCATGTGGTCGTAGTAGCCGTCGTAGAAGGAGCTCTCAAGGGGCACGTCATACTCGTCAATGAGGATGATGCTATTCTTTCCCGTTGCCTTTTTGATGCACCCACAGAGGAACTTTATGCTGTCATTGTATTCCTCTGGCTCTGGCTTCCAGTCCCTGAATTTAAGAAATTGCTTCTTTTCCGCTTCGCTTAAAGCATTACTTTCAAGCACAGAGCCATGGCGATCGAATTCCCTGGCCAGCACTTGCCTTATGGCCTTAAAGGCAGATTCCTCATTCCCGGTTTTAGCTGATTTTAGGGTAAGGAAGATTACAGGGTATTTCCCCATCACGGAGGTATATTTCTCCCCCGCCTCCATGATCTTAAGCCCCGAAAATAGCCCCGTGTCCGACCCCTCCTCAAAAAAGCAGCGCAGCATGTCCAGGGTCAGGGTCTTGCCGAAGCGCCTCGGCCTGGTAAAGAGGTTGACCTTGCCTTTCTTATCTATAAGCTCCTTTATGAAAAGGGTCTTATCCACGTAGTAATGGTCATTCTTCTTAAACTCTTCAAAAAATTCCACTCCGATGGGCAGCGACTTAAGCATTTTGGACCCTCCTGTTATACATAATCCTCTATGTGGCACTAAACAGAACACCTGCGACCTATGGCTTCCAGTAAATCATTTCCTAATAAACCAGTCCTGCTCTGAAGGCGAAAACCCGCACCGGCAGAGGGTTCACGCCATCAGGATCAGTCCAGCTGATCACAGAATGATGTACTAGGCTACCATAAACCGCAGGTGTTTACAAGAAAGCTGTTCCCCTTTTGATTCACATAATGTTCCTCTCATTCTTTTCTAAACGGCGGAGCATCACCAGTGGATTCATGGTCTTCTTCAATCATTGGCAACTCTGTATTCTTCAAAGGATTCACGTCCTCTTGTTGCAGATAGGAAATTTCTTTTAAAACCATGATATTCAGAGCAATAACCATCTGGTTAGAAATAGTTCTTCCCTTGGAATACTCTATGTTGAAAACATATCTTTTTATGCATCTGCCAAAGTGCCTGCACCAAAAAAGAGCAGCTACATTTCCCAAAAAAGAAATAATAGCTGCTCCTATCGCTGTATGGTTTATATTAAGCTGTCATTTTTATGAAACTGAGTTTGGTTTTCGTACAACACCTTGCATGATCAGATGGATTGTCCGCGCCGGTCCATCTCACTTGTAAGATCCTCCACCACGTCAGCCATTGTAATTTTCCGCAATTCTTCTTCCATTGCATCCTGCACTCTCTGAATTTTATCATCCAATGCTTTATGTATATTTCCACCGACAACGCATTTGGGGTGAGGATTCTCGTGAAAATGGAATAGTCCGGTTTCATCAACCGTATCGACGGCTTTGTAAATGTCGTATAATGATATTTCCTTAAGCGGTCTTGCAAGTCTTGATCCACCACTGCCCTGCCTGGCGTAAATGATGCCAGCTTCTTTTAGTTTGGATAATACCGTCCTTATTATGACTGGATTAACCTGAATACTTGAAGCCAACGTATTGCTCGTCACCCGTTGCCTATCCTGAAATAAATCTATAAAAGCCAAAGCATGAACGGCGATTGTGAATCTACTTGTAATTTGCATAAGTCTTATGATGTTACTCACTGACCACGCTGATTCTTTCTTTTATATGCTTGCCCGATTCAATCTCATCTACCATAGCAATGGCATAATCAGCGTAAGAGATAACACTTTCTCCTTTACTGTTTAATACTAATTCCTCTCCACCAAGGATATACTTCCCTGTTCTTGCACCGTCTGCCCGGAAATCTCCTGCGGGACTTACATATGTCCAGTTTACATCATCTACCTTGCGAAGTTCCTCCAGAAGCTTCCCATGTGCATTTACCACAGGCATAGCCGCTTCAGGAAACGGTGTAACATCTACAACTGTCTTTGTGTGCTCAGGATTCACGAATAAACTTCCTGCGCCGCCTACGATAACAAGTCTCTTATCACTTCCCTTAAGGAGATTCACAAGGTGCATACCCGCATCACATATTGTACCTGCAGTGTCCGGCGCCCATGAGCCGTATGCATTAACTACTACATCGAAACCCTCAAGGTCTTCTTTTGTAAGATCGAAGAGATCCTTGATAATGGCTTCCTTGGCCGCTGTCTTATTCTCTCCTCTTACAACAGCCGTAACGTCCATTCCGCGATTAACTGCCTCCTCGGTGATAAGCTTTCCTGCTTTTCCATTTGCTGCTACTACTGCTACTCTCATTTTATAGTTCCTCCTTGATGTTGTCAATTTGTTTGTTACAACTTTCTGGAATAAAATATCACTCTTGTCTCAACTTGTCAATAGTTTTATTACAACTTTTTTCATTATGCGAGATATCTCATATATAGATTTGCAAATGCCATGCCATTTTCCACCTTCAGATCATCCAGTATTTCTTTTGAAGCCATGTTGTTCAGAGTAATAAACATCTGCTTAAGAATAGTTCTTCCGTTGGAATACTCTATGTTGAAAAACATCTTTCCGGGCGTTCGCCAAGGCTCCTGCAGCTCAGCCTGCTCTTTTAATTGGAAGCCGTGGCCTCTGTGGTATGAATGGATGGTTGCAGAAATATTTCATCAAGATATACCGCTTTATATTTAAACAAAAAAATACCCGAAAAGCCTTACTACAAAACTCTTCGGGTAGCTCTATGCACGGAGAAGGAGGGATTTGAACCCTCGCGCCGCTATTAACGACCTGCACCCTTTCCAGGGGTGTCCCTTCAGCCATCTTGGGTACTTCTCCAAAATGCCTATCTAAAAATATGGCATATAAAATTATGAAAATCTCATATAAGACTTTAAGCATTCCATGGGATGAATGCCAGCGGAGAGGATGGGATTCGAACCCATGTGGCGTTGCCGCCAAACGGTTTTCAAGACCGCCTCGTTATGACCACTTCGATACCTCTCCTAAAAACCCTGCCACAGTCCTAAAACCTGCAGCTTCAAAGGCCACAAGACGCCACACCCTCCTGCAATAGGATTAATCAGGCGCAAACAAAGGGCATTTTATCAGCATCATCCATAGTTTGTCAACTCTAATAATCATAAAAAAATTATAAAATAGGGATCAGCGAGGGTATGTTTTTAAAAAAATACACTTTTCGCCTGCTGTCTACTTGTTTTTACGCCTCTTTACAGATAAAATAAGTAAAACTTCAGGCATTTATGTCTCGTTTTCCCTTGGTCTGTTCAGGAGTAATCGTTCCCCAAGGAGCTGTTCTGAAAAACAGACCATAAGATTTAAAGGAAATCCAGTCAAGGCAGGGAAGCCATCTGCAGGTTACTGCATCGGGCACTAAGGAGGGTGATTATGTCTTCTGTGAACACTATCGATTATAATTCTTTTTATTCCACCATTTTTGGAAATTCTTCCAGCTCCTCTAATTCCATGGGGCTCGGAGGGCAGCTCGCCGACTACGCCAGCATAAGGAACGGCAGCTATGCCAAGTTGCTGAAGGCTCATTATGCCAAGCAGGAAAAGGAGAAGTCAGGAGTCTCAGACGAGGAGAAGGCCGCCACGAACAAGGCCTATTCCACGGTGAAGTCCTCAGCAGAGGACATCAAGTCCAGCCTGTCTGCCTTAGACAGCGCATCCCTATATGAGAAAGGCTCATATACTGTGACCAGCGCATCGGGAGAAAAGAGCGAGTCTGAGTACAATTATGACGCAATTTATGACAAGCTGAGCTCCTTCGTGGACAATTATAATTCCCTGATTAATTCAAGTGCCTCTGAAAATGCAGGCAGCACCCACCATCTTGCGCTGAACCTGGCCTCTTCCACTGCCAGGAATTCAAACCTCCTTGCAAAGGTAGGCATCAGCTCCGACACTGAAGGCAAGCTCTCCATAGACAGGGACAAACTGAACAGCGCAGATGTGAGCACTGTTAAGACCCTTTTCTCCGGCAGCGGAAGCTATGGCGACTCTGTCTCCAGCAGGGCCAGCATGATGATGAGTATTGCGAATAATAAGCTGGGAAGCGGCACCTACAATAATAAGGCAACTGCCGCAAGCGCCGCAACAGAAAGCATATATTCTTCTACCGTATAAAGCCTTTTTACAGCTTTTTAAGCGAGGCGCTTCAATGGCAGCCGCCCATATTTTTGAAAATGTTTGTATCCATATTAGATGATATTAGATACAATATTTTGAGGAATGTCTGTAAAATGATGGGTATGGCCACAGGATAAGTGGCTATGCCCATTTTTTTGCGGGACACATTTTTTTGCCAAATGCCATCAGCTGGGTACTATAATTCTGAGGGCGCAAACCCTCACCGGCAGAGGGTTCACGCCCTCAGAATAAGTCTAGCTAATTACGAAATGATGTACTAGACAGGAGACTAGCATGATACAGTTTGTAAGGAAGCTACCGACACCAGAGGAAATACAGTCTCTATTGCCTCTTACGGCCGAAATGATGGCCGCTAAGGAAGCGAGGGACAGGGAAATAGCCGCCGTGCTAAAAGGGGAGAGCGACAAGTTCCTCGTTATCATAGGCCCCTGCTCGGCAGACAGCGAAGAGCCTGTGATAGAGTACATCAACGCTCTCGCAAAGGTAAGCGCCAAGGTAAAGGACAGGCTGCTTATCATCCCCAGGATATACACCAATAAGCCCCGCACTACAGGAGAGGGCTACAAGGGCATAGTCCACCAGCCAGACCCTGAAGGAAAAACCGATTTTGAGAAGGGCCTTCTCGCCATGCGGCACATGCATACGAGAGCCATAAGGGAGACCGGCTTAACAAGCGCCGACGAAATGCTATACCCCGACAACTGGGGGTACGTGAGCGACATACTCTCATACGTGGCCATAGGCGCAAGGTCTGTCGAGGACCAGCAGCACCGCATAGTGGCCTCCGGATTCGGCACGCCCGCAGGCATGAAGAACCCGACCAGCGGCGACCTCTCTGTCATGCTGAATTCCATAGTGGCCGCACAGGACGCCCATGTATTCACCTACAGGGGCTGGGAAGTCAGGACTGACGGGAACAAGCTCTCACATGCCATACTCAGGGGCTCTGTAAATAAGCACGGAAACCCCATACCGAATTATCACTATGAGGACCTGGTGCTGCTCTTTGAGAAGTACAGCGAAAGGAATCTTCAAAACCCCGCCTGCATAATAGATGCCAATCATTCCAATTCAGGGAAGAAATATAAAGAACAGATACGCATAGTAAAAGAGGTCCTGCATTCCAGGAACCATAATAAGGATATACATAGCCTCGTAAAGGGCGTGATGATAGAAAGCTACCTCATTGAAGGCTCTCAGAAGATAAGTGACCACATGGTTTACGGCCAGTCCATCACGGATCCCTGTTTAGGGTGGGAAGACAGCGAAAGGCTTTTATACGAGATCGCAGAAATGGTATAAAAAACTGCCTGTGATAGCTTCTGCTCTCACAGGCATGTCTTTTAATCAAAACTATTATTCCTCATCATCGTCCAGATCGATAATGACCTTCTTCTGGACAGGAAGCTTACCCTTTGATGTTCCTTTGATAGCAAGCTTCAGAAGTTCTTCCTGTGAAATCCCAAGGTTCTTTGCAAACCTCGTGAAACGATTCTTGTCTGTCTTAGGAATGAAATCAAATACATCCAGAATGCTGGGCTCCAATGGTTCTTTTGCTACTCCTCTTGGCATAAGCAACTCCCTTCTAAAAATAGTAGTTAATTAAAAACAAGAATTCAAAAAATAAATCATTCAGAAATAAATTTTTCAAATTCTTTATAAATAGTATAAATTGCATTATAAATACATCTATTATGTTTTGTCAACTAATTTTTATAAATTCATCGTAAGAGTTTATTATTTTAATTTAAAAGCACTGTGCAAATATAGAAATCGAATTTAAATTTCGTGTTTTGTTTCCTATACTTTTCTAATTATTATGAAAGAACTCAAGCTAATCCTAGGGCCATCCGGCAGCGGAAAAACCAGCCTTATTTATGAAGAAATAATTTCCCGTTCTATTTTGGCCCCTGAAAAAAACTTTATACTCCTGGTTCCGGAGCAGATTTCCCATGCAGTTACTATGGATATCCTAAGGCTGCACCCAAGAGCTGGCTTATTGAATATAGATGTCCTCTCTTTTGCCCGTTTCGCCCACCGCATATTTGACAGTGCCGGAGGATATAATAGCGAAATCCTCGACGACACCGGAAAAAACCTTATCTTAAACAGGGTCGCGGCCCAATGTGACAGCGAGCTCCATGTGCTTAAGGGTTTCCTAAAAAAACAGGGATATATCAGCGAGGTTAAATCCATACTTTCTGAATTCATACAGTATGAAATAGAACCCGATTCGCTGCTTTCCATAGAAAACGATCCAATGCGCCGTTTTCTCAAAGAAAAGCTTAAGGATATTTCCATACTCTACAAAGCCTTCAGAGATATACTTGGAACGGAATATATTACAAAGGAAGAGCTTCTGGACAAGGCAGAAAAGGCCGCTAAAAAAGCCGATTTCCTGAAGAATTCAGAAATATACCTGGACAATTTCACAGGCTTTACACCTATACAGTATAGATTTCTTTCGAGGCTCTTTGATTTTGCGGATTCCTTCTATTTTGCGCTGCCCTATGACGGAAAGGACGGAGAGCTGTTCTCCATGTCCATAGAGAGCATAGGGCAGCTGCGCCGCATTTCCCATGAAAAAAACTATAATATCTCCACTATTAAACTCTATGATGGGAAAAACCGCCGCTATAAGCACAATAAAGAACTGGACCACCTGGAAAAGAATCTTTTCCGCAAAGGCGCAATAAGCTATAAGGAAAAACCTGAAAACATAAAGATAATTTCTGCCGACAGCCCTCAGACTGAAGCCGCATACGTCTGTAATGAGATACTTAAGCTCATTAAAAATAATAATATGAGGTTTAAGGACATAGGGATCGTTATGAGCGACACTGCGGGCTATGGACGCTTATTGAAAAAAGAGGCTGACCGCCTATCCATACCCATATTCATAGATACCATGAGGGACATTTTGCTAAACCCCATAACGGAGATCCTGCGCTCTGCCATAGAGGTAGAGTGCGAGGGCTTCAGCTATGAGGCAGTATTCAGGTACCTGCGCTCCGGCCTTGCGCCCTTTCCACCAGAGGATGTCGATTATCTGGATAGCTATGCGAGAGCCATGAATATAAGGGGAAGGAAACAATATCAGAAAGAGTTTTTACATACTACAGGCGATTTTAAAGAAGACGATCTTCCCCTATTAAATAAAACAAGGCAGGGCTTTTCAGACCTCTTTACGCCTCTGGACAGGGCTATGATAAAGAGGAATGCCACAGCGTCGGACTACACAAAGGCCCTGCAGGAATTCCTCGAAAAAGGGGACATGGAGAACAGGCTGTCAGAGCTTTCGGAGAGCTTCAAGAAGAATGGCGACATCGACCTGTCGGAGCAGTATGATAAGCTCTGGGAAAAGATACAGGGCCTATTCGACAGGATACTTACGCTTATCCCCTCTGAGCGCATGACCATGAGGGAATACCTGGACGTCCTGAACGCAGGATTCGATGAGCTGCGCATAGGCCTGATACCTCCCGGCCCCGACAGGGTAAATGCCGGCGATCTGACCCGCAGCAGATTTTCCGACATCAAGGCTCTTTTTTTCCTGGGGCTAAATGACGGGCTCATACCCCAGACCACGGATAAAATAAGCCTTATCTCCGACTTTGAGAGGGAATACCTCCTTACATGCGGCATGCGCCTCTCCCCCACCCTAAGGGAAAAGGTGGGTTTAGAGAAGCTTTATTTCTACATGGGCCTCGCAAAGCCCTCAGAACGGCTGTACCTAAGCTATTCCAGAGGTTCAGATGAGGGCGGCGTGAGCCGCAGGTCGGCCTTCCTCCGATCCATAGAACAGCTTTTTCCGGCTTTGGAAGAAAAGAAGCTGGAGCTAAAGGATATAAGGGGTGAAATAAACTGCGATAATGACGGGCTGGAAATCCTCTCATCGCTTTTAAATTCCGCGCCTAATGACAAAGGGCGCACTCTCTGGAACTATTGCCACGAACGATCCTCCACAGCCGGCAAGATGGGCCTTGTAAAAAAAGCGGCCTTTGAGCCAATTAAGAATTCCGAGCTCTCCAAAGCCGTTGCAAGCGCACTCTACGGGGATATGTCCTCAATCTCCCCCACGAGGCTAGAGCGGTATGCGCTCTGCGCCTATCAGCACTTCCTGCTCTATGGGCTTAAGGCAGATGAGGAAGAGGAATTCCGCTTTGACTCCAGGGACTTTGGGTCCATACTGCACGGCGCATTGGAATATGTATCCGAATGGCTGAAAAAGCACAAAAAGAACTTTTTTGAGTTAAAGTCAGAGGAAGTGTCCGCTATTTCGAATTATGCCCTGGAGCAGTACCTAAATGCACACGAGTATATAGTACTTAAAAGTTCCAAAAGAAACCAGTATGCCTTGACAAGAATAGAGCGCACCCTGAAACGCACCCTCGACATCCTGATATTCCAGGCGGGAGCAGGCCTTTTTAAGAATACTGCTTTTGAAAAGAACTTCCATTCCCATGGATTCTACGGCCGTATAGACAGGATAGACAGCTCCAGCGTAGGCAATAAGCTCTACCTGTCCATAACCGATTACAAGTCCGGAAATAAGGAATTTGATCTAAGCCGTATTTACCACGGGCTGGACCTGCAGCTTATAATCTATATGGATGCCGCCCTGGAAATGGAAAGACAGGCGCATCCCCATACTGATATCAGGCCGGCAGGCTTATTCTACTACCATTTGGACGACCCCTATATAGAAAGCTCCAAACTGGAATCCGAAAGCGCTGACGAGGTTTCAGAGAAACTAAAGGAAAAGCTTAAGCTTAGGGGCCTCGTCAATGACGATCCTGAGGTCATCAGGCTCTTCGACCAGCGTATGGGTTCTAACTCCCTCGTCATACCCGTATCCTTCAAAAAAGACGGCAGCCTCAGCGAAAAATCGTCAGCTCTGCCGGAACGGAGCTTTACAGATATCTCCAGACATGCGGGGAAGCTTAAGGAAAAATTCTTAGGCGAAATAACAAACGGCCACATAGATGCGTCCCCCAGCCTGTATGATAACGAATCTGCCTGCAAATACTGCGCTTTTAAGGAGTGCTGCAGCTTTAAGGAAGGGCTTATATCTTACAGGCCAAGGCGACTAAAAAAATATGCCAAGGCCCAGGATGTCTTATCAGCAATAGAACAGGATCATCCTTAAATCCAAAAGGGGAAGGACCATGAATTTTACCAAGGAACAGCAGACTGTCATAGATAGCAGGAACAGCAATATACTGGTCTCAGCCGCCGCAGGCTCAGGCAAGACTGCCGTGCTCGTGGAGCGCGTCTTTTCCCTAGTGATGGACAGGGAAAAAGCCATAGATATAGACAGGCTCTTAATAGTCACTTTTACAAGGGCGGCCGCATCAGAGATGAAAGAAAGGCTCAGGGCCCGACTGGAGGCCGAGGAAGAGAAGGAGCCGGACAATAAGCGCATTTCGGCGCAGCTAAACCTCCTCCATGTATCGCATATAATGACCATAGACAGCTTCTGCCTGGAGGTCATAAGGAATAATTTCGACCGCATAGGCCTGGATCCCGCATTTCGGGTCGCGGATGAGCTCGACATGGAGGTACTTAAAAGTGATGTGGCCGAGGAAGTGATGAATGCCGCATACGAAGAAGAGAGGCCTGAATTTATAAATCTCCTCTCCTGCTGCTCCCCCGGCCGGAACGACGATGGCATAAAAGAAGCGATGCTGGACTTATTCGAATGGGCAATAAGCCGCCCTGACCCTGAGGCCTATTTAAGCTCCCTCCCTCTCCGCTACAGCGCAGACAGCAATTTACCCCTTGAAAACAGGCTCTGGGCAAAGGCCGCCGTATATGACGCGGCAAACCTAATTTCTGAGCTAAAGGAGAGCCTGGATAAGGCCATTTCACTCTGCAGCTCCCCCGCCGGCCCTTATCCCTATTTGGAAACCCTCATTAGCGAGAGGGAGGCCTTAATGGAACTATTGCGGCTTAAAAGCTGGGCATCCCTGAAATCCTCCTTAGAGGGCTTTTCTTTTGGCCGCCTGCCTCAGGCAAGGGATAGCTCCATAGATGAGCTCTTAAAGGAAATAGTCAAAAAAATACGCACAAACTGCAAGGATCAGATAAAAGGCCTGCAGGAAAGGCTTTTTTTTGCAGATGAAAAGACGATACAGGCCCAGCTTGCATTCTCAGCCCCCCTCGTTAAAGAGCTGTGCCGCCTAAGCCTTGCTTTTCTAAAAAAATTCAGCGTTAGAAAGCTGGAGCGGGGCGTACTCGACTTTTCCGACATAGAGCATATAGCCTTAAAAATACTCAAAGGGGGCGCGGGGATTAGCTACAGGGAATACTTTCAGGAGATAATGATAGACGAGTACCAGGACAGTAACGAAGTGCAGGAAGCCATACTCACCTCCATTTCCAGAGACAATAATTACTTCTGCGTAGGTGACGTGAAACAGAGCATATACCGCTTCAGGCTGGCTGAGCCCGCCATATTCTTGCGGCGTTATGCCTCTTACGAAGACGAAAAAAATGGGAAGCGCATACTTCTAAGCCGCAATTTCCGCTCCAGAAAAAGCATTCTGGATAGTGCCAATGCTATTTTTAGAAGGATAATGCAACCTGCGGTAGGCGGAGTCGCATATAACGACGAAGCGCTTCTACGCTACGGTGCCTCCTACGACGACGACAGCGGCATCAACAAAACAGAACTCCTGCTCATAAAGGAGGACGATGCAAAGGATATCGACAGATACAGCATAGAGGCCAGGGAGATAGCCTCAAAGATACAAAGCCTTAAAGCGGGCTTCACGGTGACCGACAGGGCCACAGGCCTAAAGAGGCCTGCCGAATACAAGGATATGGTGATACTCATGCGCTCCCTGTCCGGAGGTGTCGATGAGGCCTTTAAGCAGGTACTGGAGGAAGCGGGCATACCGGTATATCTGGAATCCCGCAGCGGCTACTTCAAAACACCTGAGGTCAGCGCAATACTCTCCTTTCTTACCATACTCAATAACCCTCTCCAGGACATCCCCCTTATAGCCGTGCTGAAAAGCCCCATCGGCGGCCTTACGGATGAAGACCTGGCGAGAATGCGCATACTCTGCCCGGAGGGAAAGCTTTTCCTGGCGCTCAAAAAAATGTCCTTAGAAAGAAAAGGAGACTTGGAAAATACAGCTAAAAAATGCGCTGCCTTCCTGTCTTTCTATGGACGATTCCGCTCTAAGCTTCCATATACGCCCATACACGAGCTAATCTCTCTTATCATAGATGAGAGCGGCTATGGCCTTATTGCCACGGCAAAAGGCGCAAACGCAAGCGCAAACTTAGAGCTTCTCGTATCCAGGGCCGCCTCCTTCGAAGCAGGCGACCACAGGGGCCTATTCCGTTTCGTGCGCCATATAGAAAAGCTAAAGAAAAACGAGCTGGACCTGGGCGGGGCAGGGCTCATGGACTGGGGCAATGCAGTGAGGATCATGAGCATACATAAGTCCAAGGGCCTTGAATTTCCTATAGTTTTTCTGCCGTGCTTAAACAGGAAGCTGAATTACTCCGACAGCAGGTCCTCTCTGGTAACTGACAGTTCCCTCGGACTGGGCCTATCTTTCATCGACCCTGAGAAGCGCATAAAGTATAAAAACATATACCATGGCCTGATAAGCAGGAAGCTGCATCTGGATGCCCTTGGGGAAGAGCTGCGCATACTCTATGTGGCGATGACGAGGCCGGAGGAAAAGCTTATCATGTCAGCAACAGTTGACAAGGATACGGCGACATTGCTATCCTCCCCCAAGGGCGTGTCGCAGGCCAATAGCTATCTGGACCTCCTTTTATATGCAATACAGGACACGGCCACAAGGAACAGCATAAAAATAGAGGAAAAAGACCTCCCCGGCCAGGTCGCAGAATCCGTAGCAGAAGAACTGAGCCTCAAGCAGCTAAAGGCAGTCTGGGAAAAAACTGACAAGAATAAAAAATACGATACAGCTCTATACGACAGGCTCATTAAGAACGCCTCCTGGGTATATCCCTTCAAGGCATCCTTTACCGTGCCTGCGAAGATCTCAGTTTCTGAAATGAAGAAGCTGTCCCAGGCGGTGGCTGAGGAAGAGGAAAATGCACTGAGGACAAAAGACCTTTTCTCAAAGCAAAAAAGTTCCTCTACAAAAGGAGCCATAAGGGGCACTGCCTACCATAAAGCCTTTGAACAGCTCCCTTTCGGGGACATAGAAAGCCTTTCTGATGTCGAAGAATATTTAATGAGGCTCGTAGAGGAAGAACAGCTTACTAAGGAGGCGGCTGAGCTCATAGAACCCATGGATATACTGGACTTTGCCAAATGCGGCCTCTCTGGGCGCATGGCCACCGCCGCAAAGAAAGGGCTCCTCTATAAGGAGCAGCCCTTTCTTCTGGGAGTCAGCGCTTCATCCATTGACGCCTCTTATCCCGGCTCTGAGACCATACTGGTACAGGGCATTATAGACGCTTATTTTGAAGAAAATGGCGGACTCATCATACTGGACTACAAAACCGACAGAATAAAAAAGGAAGAAGAGCTTAAAGAGAGGTACAGCCTGCAGCTGGACTATTACGGAAAAGCCCTATACCAGATTACAGGGAAGAGCATTAGTGAAAAGCTTATCTACTCCGTAGCTCTTAAAAAGGTCATCCCGCTTTGAGCATAAAAATACTGCGCTGCATCCCTATAGGGGCGGCTTCATCCATTATACTGAACCGCCTCATACTCTTATCGGGCCTGCTTGAGCTTTTCCCCTACTATAGCTTAGTTGCGGTGCCAAAGCTTTTTAGCTACGGGCCCCTTGTGGCCTTTTTCCTGTATTGTGTCCTGACTCCCCTATGGGAAGAGGCCTTCTTCCGCCTCATAATATATGGACAGCTAAAAAAAAGGCTTCCACTTTGGGCTTCTGCGGCGGTTTCTTCTGCGCTCTTTGCCCTCTACCACGGCAATGTGCCCCAGGCAGCCTATGCCCTGCCCTTCGGTTTCATAATCTGCCACGAATATGAATGTTTTAAGAGCTTCTTGGCGCCTGTGCTCGTACACGCCTCTGCAAATGGGGCAGTACTGCTTATGTATTATCTGCAGCATGCCTCATCATGACGCCGGACCCAAGGGCAATGAGCTCAAAACCATGGTTTTGCCACCATCAATAACATCATCATTATATGAATAAAAGAAACTACCAAAAAGAAATGGAAATTATAGCAGAAGAAATGCGCTCTAAGGGCATACGCCCCAGAATACTACTGCATACCTGCTGCGCGCCCTGCTTTTCCGGCTGCTTTGAAAGGCTCATCCCCTGGGCAGATTTCGACATATATTTCTACAATCCAAACATCAGCTCTTTTGAGGAATACTCGAAAAGGGCCGCAGAACTGGAGCGTTTTATCAAAGTGAAAGGGATAAGCTGTAAGTGCTTCATAGAGGGCTACGATCCTAAGCCCTTCCTCGATAACAGCAAGGGGCTGGAGAGCTGCCCTGAGAGGGGGCAGCGGTGCGCAAAGTGCTTTGCCCTAAGGCTGGAAAAAACCGCGGCCTTTGCAAGTGGCAATGCCTATGACTATTTCACGACCACTCTCACGCTCAGCCCCTTAAAAAATGCAGAGATAATAAATAATATAGGGGAGAATGTGGCCACAGCATATAAAGCCGCCTTCCTCCCCTCTGACTTTAAGAAGAAAAATGGTTATTTGAGGTCACTTGAACTATCTAAGGAGTGCGGCCTATATAGGCAGAACTACTGTGGCTGCAGCTTCAGCAGACCGCAATAGCCCGTATTTCCTTTTAGGCAGGCAGTTCCTCAGCCGGCCTCCCTTAGGATCTGTTCACAAATAACTTTTCAATCTGCTTGTCTTTTTCTCCGATTGCGCTGAC
>JAGBNO010000067.1 GCA_017634355.1 Lachnospiraceae bacterium | reverse complement strand
GGCTGCAGCTTCAGCAGACCGCAATAGCCCGTATTTCCTTTTAGGCAGGCAGTTCCTCAGCCGGCCTCCCTGAGCCTGTGGATTATGATGCAATTCCCCGCATCGAAATCCTCAAAGGGGCCGTTCAGCACCATGGTCTTATTCTCCAAGTCGATATGGAAGAATGAAATTGTGTCGCTCTCATTATTCATGGAGAGTAAATACCTATTGTCGTCTGAAATAGCTATGTCCTTGGGGAAGCGTCCCGACACCGGCAGTACGAAGAGCCGGTTTAATTTCCCCGTCTCACTATCCCTTTCAAATGCGGCTACAGACTCGTCTCCGGCATTGGAGCAAAAGATGTAATTGCCATCGGCCGACAGCTGTATTGCATAAGCTGCGGAAAGCCCGTTATAACCCTCCTCCAGCGTGGATATGGTCTGTATCTTATTGAATTCCGGCAGATCCCCCTTGTCTTCGTATGTATATACATCCACTATATTTTTAAGCTCGTGGATGATATAGGCATACCTGCCATCCAGGGAGAACTTTATGTGATGCGGGGCAGACTCTATCTCAGACCTCACTACGTCCGCCAGGGTGAGTTTCCCTGTCTCGTGGTTCAGCCTGTATATCTTTACATGGTCCATGCCCACATCCGTCGCACAGAGGTACTTATTGTCCCTCGTCATCTTCACGCAGTCCACATGGGGCCTGAAATTCCTCTCCGCTATGGAGCCTATGCCCTTCTGGTAGAGCTCGTCGCAGATCTGATTTACAGAGCCGTCCTCGTTTAAGGAAAGCACCGTGATCTTGCCGTCATGGTAGCCCGACACGAAGACGAATCTGTCTTCATAGTCTGTCGATACATAACAGCCCCTCATGCCGTTGATATCGACAAGGTTCAGGAATGTCAGGTCCCCGTCAGGCTTTATCTTGAATGCCGCCACTCCATCGTCCGTGATGGAATATAGGTACTTGCCATTGTGCGATACAGATAGATATGAGGAATTAGTGATCTTCACGTATGAGCGGAAGGCTATGCGCCCGGTCTCAGGCAGGTAGTCATATATCCTTATGCCGTGTTCGTGGTCCATGGTATAGCCGCCGCCATACACCACATACTTTGCCCCCTCATTCTCTTTGCTACTGATATTATCCTTCTCCTCAGCCATATCTCCCGTCCTCCTATACTATGAAACGCTTAAAACTCCCTGTAGAAATCTTTTATCCTATTAAGCCTTGCCGACATGTTTATAAGCATGAAATCCGCTATGGTGAGCGCCGCCATTGCTTCCACCACTACAAGCGCCCTAGGAACTATCAGCGGGTCATGCCGCCCCTCTATCGAAATGTCCACTTCCTCGCCGTCCCTCATAACGCTTTTCTGCCGCTTCCTTATGGAGGGCGTGGGCTTAAATGCGGCCCTTATGACTATCTCTCCCCCGTCCGACATGCCGCCGAGTATCCCGCCAGAGTGGTTGCTGCCCTTCCCTATCCTGCCGCCCTCTGTCCTGAAGGGGTCATTGTTCTCAGAGCCTCTTAAGGCGGCAGCATTAAAGCCCTCCCCTATTTCAACGCCCTTTACGGCACCTATGGACATTATCCCGGCAGATAGCATGGCATCGAGCTTATCAAATACGGGCTCTCCTATGCCGGCAGGCACTCCGCTTATCCTGCACTCCGCTATTCCGCCTATAGAGTCGCCCTCTTCTATCATCCTGTCAGCAAAGTCTGAAGCCATGCTGGCCTTTTCCTTATTGGGGAGCCTGAAGGGATTATCCCTGGCCTCTTCTAAGTCTATCTCCCCGTCCTCTATGGCGACAGGACCAATGGCCCTGCTGAAAGCGTATATGCCTATGCCCAGCTCTTTTAAGAATTCCCCTGCTATGGCCCCTGCGGCCACCCGCCCTATGGTCTCCCTCCCTGATGAGCGGCCCCCTCCTCTATAGTCACGGAAGCCGTATTTCATATCAAAGCCGAAGTCCGCATGGCCAGGCCTGTATATATCCTTTATCTTATCATAATCCTTATGCCTTGCGTCAGAATTCTCCACAAGGAGGGAAATGGGGGTTCCCTCTGTCTTACCTTCGAAAACTCCCGAAAGTATCCTCACCTTGTCTGCTTCATTCCTTGCAGTGCTATATTTTCCCTGTCCCGGACGCCTGCGGTCCAGCCAATCCTGTATCTTTTCCTCATCTATATTAAGGCCCGCAGGGCAGCCATCCACCACTGCGCCCACCGCCACACCATGGGATTCACCCCAGGTAGCTACCTTAAATATTCTGCCGTAATGAGATCCAGCCATATACGCTCCTTTGGCACTGTCACTGCTGCCCATCTAAAGACCTGCTGCCATACGCACTTGTCAATACCTCAAAAGCTCCTCATACACCTTTATGGCATAGCTGTCCGTCATGCCAGATATATAATCTATCACGGCCTGAGTGTATTTATCTGCCTCTGAGAGATTTCCGTAAATCTTCTCATTGTCGCACTCAGGCAGCTCAAAGCCTGATATCGAAAGCCTTGCCGAAGGGAAATTCACATAGCGGGCAAGCCAGTTTCCAAAAGGCTTCATGAGGCAGGGGAAATACTTTTCCTTCTCATGTATCTCTTCAAAGGTGCGCTCCCCGTCATAGACATCATATAAGACTTTGAAAATCTCTTTGAGCACGAGTTCTGAATAGCGGCAGAAAGGCTGCAGCATGGGGTTTTTGTAGATATTCTTTATATTGAAGTCCTGTATTTTCTTAAGCTGCTCATAAAAATCCCGGCTTAATCTTATCCCTTTGTCCGGGTCTGAATTCTCGCATATATTTATGATCATGTTGTGCATTATGACCGTGGTATTAATGGCCCTCTCATCCTTGACCCTGGCCATCTCCTCCAGGGCCTCTATCTGCGAGCGTTCCAGAATCTTTAAGGTAATGGCATCCTCTATGTCACGCCCCAGATAGGCTATCTTATCAGAGAGCTTGACGACTGCGCCTTCCCAGGTATAGGGCTCGAACTGCCCCGGTTCAATAAAATCCTCCTCCAGATCTATGGCCTCTTCCCTTGGAATTATCCCATTGTCGTCCACTTCCCCGCAGTGGGAAATTATGCCATCCCGCACGGCGTATGTCAGGTCCAGGTTCTTTAAGTGCCTGTAGTTATCCTCCAGAAGCTCTATATGGTCCACCATGCGAAGGCCGTTCTTCTCATGCCAGAAGGGCTTTCCCAGAAATTCACTGGAAATCTGGTTCAGGCACTTCTCCCCCTGATGCCCGAAGGGCGCATGTCCCAGGTCATGTGCGAGGGCTATGGCGGCCGAGAGCTCCGTATTCAGCCCCAGAAAACGGCTTATGGTCGTAGCCACGCTCCCTACGTGGGCCACATGCTCAATCCTCGTGCATATATGGTCATTGCCGGCCGCATTGTAGAAAACCTGGGTCTTGTGCTTCAGCCTCCTATAAGCGAGGCTATGGAGTATGCGCGTATAGTCCCTCGCAAACTCGCTCCTGACATCATCTTCCCTTTTATATAAATGGCTCTCCCTGATAATAAGCTTTTCAAAATCAGGATTTCCCTCTACCGCAGCCTTATCCTTAAACTTTCCTTCTTCCATCGGTGTATTCCTATTTATCCCGGCCACCAAAGTCTGGATTCCCGAACTTCGTAAATTTCGGCATCCAGGCGAGCTGCACCGTTCCTATGGCGCCATTCCTGTTTTTCTGTATCATAATGTCTGCTATGTTTTTCCTGTCAGTGTCGGGGTGGTAATAGTCGTCCCTGTAAATGAACATGACCACATCCGCATCCTGCTCTATGGCTCCCGACTCACGAAGATCCGCAAGGTTCGGCCTGTGGTCCGGCCTCTGTTCGGGTCCTCTGGAAAGCTGGGAGAGGGCCACAACAGGAACATCCAGTTCCATGGCAAGGGCCTTTAGGGACCTGGATATCTCAGATATCTCCTGCTGCCTGTTCTGCTCCCTTTTACTATTATTCCCGCTCATGAGCTGCAGGTAGTCTATCATCACCATGTCCAGGCCCCGCTCCAGCTTCTGCTTAATGCACATCGAGCGGAGCGCCGTCACCGTAATTCCCGGCGTAAAGGCGATCTCTAAGTTGGAGCGGCCTATCACGCCGGCCTCCTCCATTACCCTGTCCCACTCCTCGTCCTCTAGGTTCCCTATGCGTATCTTCTCAGAGTCTACGTATGAGCCCATGGCAAGGAGCCTGTTCACGAGCGACTTAGAGGACATTTCCAGTGAAAATACCATGACCCTCTTGCCATTACGGAACGCCGCAAACTGGGCAATATTCAAGGCAAAGGCAGTCTTTCCCATAGAGGGCCTTGCGGCTATCAGTATGAGGTCTGAATTCTGAAATCCCGCAGTCTTTTCATCCAGCCCTGTAAAGCCCGTCTCCAGCCCTGTAATGGAGCTACCTGCCCTGGCGGCATCCTGTATGGACTTAAGGACCTCCAGCACCATTTTGTCTATGGGCACCCTCTCTGAACCGCCCCTTTTGGATAGGAGCTCCAGTATCCTTTTTTCAGTATCCGCAAGGATGTCCTCCGTGCTGTCGGCCCCCTTGTAGCAGGCGTCGGCTATCTCCTCATTTATTTTAATGAGCCGCCGCTTCACTGCGTTGTCGTAGACTATCTGGGCATAGGAGCGTATATTCACGCTGGTGGGCACCATGTTTATGATCCCCGCCAGGAAATTTACATTCCGTATCTCCGGCGGAGCCTGCTTCTCTTCAAGCTTTGCAAGTATGGTAACGGTGTCCACTGCCTGCCCCGCATTGTAGAGCTCTGTCATGGCCTCAAACAGTATGCCGTACTGCCTCGCATAGAAGTCCTCAGGGCTCAATACCTCTGCGGCCGCAGCTATGGCCTCCTTCCCTAAGAACATAGCGCCTATCACGGACTGCTCAGCCTCCAGGGAATGTGGGGGGATTCGCTTTATGAGGGTTTCAGCTTCCATTTATTCTGGGACAACCCTTACCTTTAGGTCAGCTGCTACTTCAGGATGCAGCTTTACCGGCACGGTGTATTCCCCCACCGCCTTAATGGCGTCAGAAAGCACTATCTTCTTCCTGTCGATAAAAATGCCTGCCTGTGCCTGGGACGCCTCTGCTATCTCCTTGGCCGTGACGGAGCCAAAAGTCTTCCCGTTTTCCCCAGCCTTTATCTTTACCTCCACTGAAGCCGCGGCTATTTTCTCAGAGAGTTCCTTCGCTTCCGCCAGCTCCTGCGCCGCCACCTTGGCCGCATTTGCCTTCTTGAGCTTTATGTCATTTAAGTTCTTAGGAGTCGCCTCCATGGCAAGCTTCTGGGGAAAAAGGTAATTCCTTGCGTAGCCGTCGCTCACATTTATGATGTCATCCCTCTTGCCCTTGCTCTTTACATCTTCAAGCAGTATTACTTTCATCTAATTTACCATCCTTTCTAGATTGCGCCCTCTTCCTCCATCTCATCCAGTGTCTTTTTAATGAGAGCCCTGGCGCCCTCCAGGCTCTCACCCTGCAGCTGTGCCCCGGCTATATTCATGTGTCCGCCGCCACCCAGCCTCTCCATTATTATCTGTACATTGACCTCGTCTATGGAACGGGCGCTTATATATATCTTGCCCTGGAAGTCCGTCATAATAAATGAGGCCTTTACAAGGTTAATGTCCAGAAGTTCGTTTGCGGCCTGGGCCCCTGTCACTGTGGGGCTTTCCACATTGTTAGGGCACTCAGAAATAGCATATTTGCCCTTGTAAAGCTCGGCATTGCGTACCGCCTCAGCCCTAGCCTTATAATCCTGAATGTCATTCCTGAAGAGCTTCCTAACCTTCGTCACGTCTGCGCCGTTACGCCGTAGGAAGGCCGCCGCCTCAAAGGTCCTTACCCCCGTCTTAGTCATGAAATTATTGGTATCTATCATTATGCCGGCATAGAGGCTGTCGGCCTCCACGGAGCGTATGGTAATGCCGTCTGATATGTACTGCAGTATCTCCGACACCATTTCACAGGCGCTGGAAGCAAAGGACTCTGTATATGAAAGTGTCGCATTCGCTATCCTCTCCGTGCTCAAGCGGTGATGGTCCAAAACTACTATGGTACGCGTCATGTTGAGAAGTTCAGGGCACTCTGTCATCTTAGGCTTATTTGTGTCCACTACGACAACGGCCGTGGAATCGTCGCAGAGCTGCACCGCCTCGCTGCTGCTTAAGAACATATCCTCAGGATATTCGTCATTATTTACAAAGCTCTCCATAAAAGGCCTTATGGATGCAGTCACATCGTTTATCACTATGCGGCATTTCTTGTGCAGGGAATCCGTAGCCCTGTAGATGCCTATGGCGGCCCCAAAGGAGTCTATGTCTGTGACCTTGTGCCCCATTACCAGCACAAGGTCCCTGGACTCTATGATTTCCTTAAGGGCATGGGCCTTCACTCTGGCTTTCACCCTTGTATTCTTTTCCACCTGCTGGCTCTTTCCGCCATAATAGCTGGTCTTGTCGGGGCTCTTCACCACCACCTGGTCGCCTCCGCGGCCCAGTGCTAAGTCTATGGCATTCCTGGCATATTCGCTGTCCTGCAGGAAGGAGCCTGTCTCCATGCCAAAGCCTATGGAGAGGGTGACAGCCATCTGGTTTCCTATATTTACGGTCTTTACCTCTTCCAGAATGTCGAAACGGCTCTCCCTCATCTTTTCAAATGAGAGCCGCTTCATGGCGACAAAGTACTTATCCTTCTCCAGGTTCTTAACCACGGCGTCCTGAGCGTGGAAATACTTATTTATCTTCCTGTCTATGAGAGCTGTCAGCATGGAACGCCGCACATCCTCCACGCTCTCCAGAGCCTCATCGTAGTTGTCAAGGTAAATAAGGCCCGACACCAACGACTGCTCACGGTTTAAGCGTATATACATGCGCACATCCGTCTCATCGAAGAAGAATACGGCGATGAGCGTGCCCTTGAAGTCTTCCCTCTCGCCCTCCATGGAATCATAGTCGTCAGAGTCAATGCGCCTTAGGTCCACCCTGTAGTCCCTGTTTTCGTAGGACACGTCCAGCGTCAGTGTCTTACTGTCACGGGGAAGCCTCTCTTTCGTTATCTCCGGGAAAAAAGCAGTTATAGATTTAGAGTAGAAACGGTCCTTATGAATAATGGCCGCAAAGCCCGCATTACTCCAGATAAAGCGGCCGTTCTCATCTAAAAGGGCATAGGGAATAGCGAGGCCCTTCAAAAGCCCCTTCTGTACCTGCCCATAGTTAGTGGCAAAGCTAACCAGATCCCGCCTTATG
The DNA here is from genome assembly GCA_017634355.1 of Lachnospiraceae bacterium. Lineage (GTDB taxonomy): Bacteria > Bacillota > Clostridia > Lachnospirales > Lachnospiraceae > NK4A144. The sequence continues at coordinate 2,232 of JAGBNO010000067.1, read as the reverse complement.
CCCCTGCGGCTGTAGAAATAAATGAGAGCGGCGGCTATCAGGTATAATAACAGAAAAGCGCTCATTATGGCCCCGGCCTTTATGGACACGGTCCAGAGCATAGCCGTAGGTATGAATAGCAGCAAAGTAAGTATAAGGGGCCATTCACCGTAGCGGCGCAGAGTCCCCTTTATCTTTTTATTCTTCATGTAATGATAATTCCCCGGCAGTTCCCCGTCTTTCAGGAATGCCCTTTCTTATGGCATTGTAAGGTCGCAGTAACTGTCCATGTCCGTCCGTGCAATCCTAAGCCAGTAAGCGTCACGCCAGCGGTCCTGAACTAAAATATGCCTGCCGTTCAGCCTTCAGGGAATTTAAGAGCATAGTGACATCAGACATAGGAGTCTCTGTGTCCATAAGCTCCTCCCCGTTCTCCCCGTACATAGGATGCAGCATCACCTCAACCAGGGCATTTTCGGGAATCCTCCCCTCCATCATAGCAAGGTCCTTATAAGAGCCAAAATAGTCAGTGGTTATAAAGCCCCTCCGCCTTAGGCCCCTATTGTATATATTCTTATATAAATGCTTCAAAGCCCCCATCTTCAGATAAAGGTTGCGGCTAAGCCGCACCGAGCGGAAGCTGTACTTATGCAATAGCGGGAAAAGCTCAGCGGCTATGGAGCTGTCTGTATGCACATGGTGATGGGAATCTATGTGCCGCTCCGCAAAACCATAGCCTATGTACTTAAGCAGCTGGGCCTCTATCTCCTCTCTCACTGCTTTTCTTTCCCTGGGGCCCAGGATGAACCTCGAAGTGAGCTTCTGGGCAAAAACAGCATTGAAAGCCCCATTGCTCTTGCAGAAACGTTTGCAGGAGCGTATGGAATGTGTAAGGGGATAGCCTTTAGTGAGATTTAAGTGCAGCCCCACCGCATCAGAAAAGCCATATTTTCTGGCGAGGGCCACGGCATCATCCGAATAGCGCATATTCACCATGAGGGTAGTTCCGGTGAGGATGCGCCTGTCAAAGCACTCGCTTATGGCCTCGTTTACTTCCCGGCTAATGCCGAAATCGTCCCCGTTAATAATAGCACGTATCATAATTAGCCATTATAACCCAAGTAGGGGCTAACTGCAATTAGGGATGTATACCTTTAAACCTGTAGAAAAAAAATCGCATTGAATGTATAATGCGGTGCTGTGGCCAAAACCGCATTTTTGCAAGCCGTCTTCGGATGGCTTTGCCACTGTGCGTTCTGGCCGTGAATATTTTAGGATAGAATTTTGTCATTTGTAGTACTGCGCTTTAGGAGCTGTTCAGGCAATGGAAGTAAAAATTAAGAATAAAGCCGCCGCAGTCCGGGGGGCCGTGCATACAGATGAAGGCCCAATAGGAAAAACTCTCTTTTCTTTTGCTGTACCAATAATAGTAATGCAGCTTCTACAGGAGTTCTACAATGCGGCAGACTGTTTTGTCGTTGGGAATTTCGCAGGAAAAGGCGCTCTCCCGGCCGTCGGGCTTTCAGGGCTCGTACTCTCTGTGATAGTGAATTTTTTTGTGGGATTTTCCTCCGGTATAAGCGTGCTTACCTCACAGTTATTCGGCAGGCGGGAGACAAACAGGCTAGGGCAGCTTATTGTCAGCGCTGTAGGGCTCGCAATCATAGCCGGAGCTACCTTTACGGCGGTGGCCGAAATACTGGCAGGACAGATACTTTTCATCCTCCACTGTCCCGATGCAGTAGTGCCCGACGCCCGTATCTATCTCGGTATATGCCTCTTAGGGCTTGCGGCGCAGCTCCTTACAGGTATCTGCCAGGCCATACTCCGTTCCCTGGGCGATACGAGGACTCCCCTCATACTCTTCGCCTGCTCCGCCCTCATAAACCTTGTCCTGGACCTTGTGCTGGTAATAGGCCTGTCTTCAGGCATAAAAGGGGCAGCCATAGCAACTGTTGCCTCTGAATGGCTGCTAGCTATCACTATGCTTCATTCACTCATGGCCAGGTCCAAGGGACTTTACAGCTTCTCAAATAAGAACATAAGTACGAGCCACGTCCGAAACCTTAGGGACATGCTCTCCCTGGGCTTTCCTGCGGGTATGCAGGCGCTTTTCATGAGCATATCTTCCCTATTGATACAGACCTCCATAAATAGCTTCGGTCCTGAAGCCATGGGCGGCATGACCGTATATGCCAAACTGGAAGGGCTTTTATATTATCCCGCATTCTCTTATGGCATAGCCCTGACTGC
>JAGBNO010000066.1 GCA_017634355.1 Lachnospiraceae bacterium | reverse complement strand
CTGGGGAGTTCAACTATTCCACTGAGAAAAGCTGCGGCTTTTCCCTTATCTCTTGCGCCTGTCGTTGCCGCTTTTCTCATAAAACTTCTGTTTTGCGGCATACATGGCCGCATCGGCGTCCGCCGCATCGGCGTCCTTTTCCAGTTAGTCTATAGTCTCATTCTCCTTGTCCTTATGTGTCGCAAAGCCCACCGATACGGAAATTTTATCCATATACATTCCGTGCCATTCCTCTGTTTTGTGCCTTATGGATTCGCATATTTCCTCAGGCTTATCCGTATGGACTATGGCCAGGAATTCATCTCCTCCGGTACGGTAGACCTTGCCCTGACTTCCCACGGAAGAGGCAAGGCAGTCGGCGGCGCCCTTTATGAGTTCATCCCCTGCCGCATGTCCCAAGGTATCATTTGCAATCTTTAAGCCGTTCACATCTATGGAAAAAAGGACGAAGTCGTCGTCAATAGGCTTCTCCCTGTATTCCGCTATATCCTCCTCATAGCAGCGGCGGTTAAAAAGCCTCGTTAGCTCATCCGTCATGGAAATACGCATGAGATGCTCTTCCCTGCGCTTTTCATCGTCTATATTCCTGGTCGTATAGATAACCATATTAGGTATGCCGTCAGCCGTAGCGTCCACGGTAATATACTGTGCCCTGAACCATCCTTTTATTATATCTATGAAATCGGCTGATATTATCTTTTTATGCGTGAGCCTTGCCCTCACAGTGGTAATATTCGTAAATGCCAAAAAGTCCTCTTTCATGTCAGGCATTACAGTATTTTTGAGCCTCTGGTTCATAAGGGTATGGCTCTGCCTCGACATATCTATGCCATGCTCCACCAGTGTCTCTTCCCTTAAAGACATCTCAGTGCTGTTTATGAAATTTATGAGGTTCACATTGTCATATATCTCGGCCATGGAATCTAGTATGTCCATTTTCTCCTTTGTTCCCTTTTCATGCCCCCTAATGGCCTCATTTTTCGCAATCAGCTCCCTGAAGTACCTGCCTGAGAGCTTCCCCAGCATATAGCCCGCGATTATCATGATAAGAGTCTCTATTGTGAGCCCCCCTATGGCATTCAGGAAGTATTGAAAGGGCGTCTCATAGTCAGACCTCAGCGCCGCAAAATAATTTGCCGTCAGATAAGAGGAGACTCCCATTAGAAGATAGTTCATGGTCACAGTGAATATAAATATCATCCTGTCGCAGTATAATAGGCTTACTAAGGGCACCCAGAACCAGGTCAGATTTATTGCCACATGGGATATGGTCATATATACGAGCAATATATCCATTACCACCAGAGCAAAAAGCCCCACCTCCACCGCATCCGGGTAACGCTTAAGCAGGAGACTGTGTATGACAGCAAGAGAAAGCAGTATGACCGATATGCCTATACAGGTGCTGTATGTGACCTCCTTGAACACTCCGCAAAATATTCCCAATGCGATGGCAGGCCCAACGAAAATACAGATCCTGAGTATGATATTCAGATACCTGTTTATCCTTTTCCTGTTATCCTTAATGAACTCTTCATAACTCGTGATCATCGGTTCTTCCATAAAGTCTCCCCTCTATCTATAAACCTTTTCTTGATAAACCAGACTGATACTTAGGGCGCAAACCCTCACCAGCAAAGGCTTTGCGCCGAATCCATAAGACAAAATGCGATCGAAACGGAGCTAACCATAAAAAAGGGCACCCAAAGGTATTTTCCCCATTAGATGCCCTTTTCATATAATTCATGCCCATAAGGACGAAATACAAAAATAATATAACTATCTGCTTAAAGCTTAGGCCCTGCGGCTACCAGTGCCTTTCCAGCCTCATTGCCCTCATACTTATTGAAGTTCTTTATGAAACGGCCTGCCAGGTCCTTGGCCTTAGTCTCCCACTCGGCCGCATCGCCGTAGGTATCCCTGGGATCCAATATGCCTGAATCCACGCCCGGAAGCTCTGTAGGCACTTCGAAGTCGAAAATCGGTATCTTCTTTGTAGGAGCCTTCAGCACATCCCCGTTCAGAATGGCATCTATGATGCCCCTCGTGTCCTTAATGGAAATACGTTTTCCAGTGCCGTTCCAGCCAGTATTTACGAGATATGCCTTTGCGCCGCTCTTTTCCATCTTCTTTACAAGTTCTTCGCCGTACTTCGTAGGATGCAGCTCCAGGAAAGCCTGTCCGAAGCAGGCGGAGAAAGTAGGTGTAGGCTCTGTTATGCCGCGCTCTGTACCCGCGAGCTTTGCGGTGAAGCCTGAGAGGAAGTAATACTTGGTCTGCTCAGGTGTAAGTATGGAAACAGGAGGAAGAACCCCAAAAGCGTCGGCTGACAGGAAGATGACATTCTGTGCATCGGGTCCGGCTGAAATAGGCCTTACCTTCTGTACTATCTTCTCTATATGATTAATAGGATAGGAAACCCTGGTATTCTCTGTGACGCTCTTATCCGCAAAGTCAATCTTCCCATCCTTGTCCACGGTCACATTCTCCAAGAGGGCATTCCTCTTAATGGCATTGTAGATGTCGGGCTCTGACTCTTTATCGAGATTGATGACCTTCGCATAGCAGCCGCCCTCGAAATTGAATACGCCGTTGTCGTCCCAGCCGTGCTCGTCATCGCCTATAAGGAGCCTCTTCGGATCTGTGGAAAGGGTGGTCTTGCCGGTGCCGGAAAGCCCGAAGAAGATAGCCGTATTCTCGCCCTGCATATCCGTATTTGCGGAGCAGTGCATGGAAGCTATGCCCTTAAGCGGCAGATAGTAGTTCATCATGGAGAAGAGGCCCTTCTTCATCTCTCCGCCGTACCAGGTATTCAGTATGACCTGTTCCCTGCTCGTAATATTGAAAACGACTGCAGTTTCGGAATTCAGCCCCAGTTCCTTATAGTTCTCCACCTTTGCCTTGGAAGCATTGTAAACCACGAAATCAGGCTTGAAATCCTTAAGCTCTTCTTCCGTGGGCTGTATGAACATATTCTTAACAAAATGCGCCTGCCAGGCCACTTCCATTATGAAGCGCACAGCCATGCGTGAGTCCTTGTTCGCGCCACAAAAAGCATCCTGCACGAAGAGCCTCTTTCCTGAGAGCTCCTTCTGCGCCAATTCCTTGACCTTGCCCCAGGTCTCCTCAGATGCGGGATGGTTGTCATTTTTATACTCATCGCTGGTCCACCAGACCGTGTCCTTGGAATTCTCATCCATTACTATGAACTTGTCCTTAGGGGAACGGCCGGTATAGATGCCTGTCATTACATTGACCGTATCCAACTCCGTCAGCTGCCCCTTGTCAAAGCCCGTGAGATCGCTCTTCATCTCTTCCTCATAGAGGAATTCATAGGAGGGATTGTGCACTATCTCCTTTACGTCTGTAATTCCATACTGACTCAGATCTAAATTCGCCATAATCAAAAATACCTCTTTCTTTCTTAATGAACTGATCATAAGCAAACACTTCTTCTATTATACTTTAATATGGGATTAAAAGCAAATGGTGAAGTGATAGCGTGATTGCGTGATTGGATAAAGGCAGGCAGTTTTATGTTAACTGACAACAACTACCCGATCGTTTCGTGAAAAAATCATGAAGTTATCCTGCAGCTATATTTCCCGCTCTTCCTTGTATAATTTATCCCCACGAGAAGCATCTTCCCCTTGTAGGAAGACAGTGCGCCCTCATAAGTCCTATCCCTTATCTGCTTAATGGCCGCCTTTGCGCTGCGGTTCCACTTTAGTTCAACTATTAAGGCAGGATACTCCCCTTCATGCTTAGGGATAAATGCTATATCCGCAAAGCCCCTGCCGGCCGGCAGCTCCCTCTTCACATAATAATGCTTTCTGGCCGTATAGTAGCTCACCATTATTGCAAGGGCCAGGGCATTCTCATCGTGGAAATTTATTATAGAGGCGTAGTCCTGGTGGGACTCTGCAATGACCTTGGCTACCGTCCTCTCGTCCATATCCAGGGTGGCGCGCAAGAGCCTATTTGAATTATTGAGCGAATCCGCCACATCGTCCCAGTCTCCTGTCGATATGGCGGCCTCGAAGACATCTGCAACCTCCCTATTCGGGATAAATGTCTCTTCCGTCCTTGCATCATACCCCAGATACCCCATGTGTATAAGACAGGTCAGCACGTCATCCTTTTTCTTGAAATGCGTCAGGTCATTCTGGAAGCCTTTGATATTAACGGCCACCCTTCCGCCAGCGAGCATCATCACTATATCGTCCTTTAGCCCTGCGTAATTCAGCTCTATGAACTGCCTAAGGGAATCAAAGGAGCCGGTATTCTTCCAGAATGACGAAAACTCGCTATGCATAAAAGATTCCACCAGGGAATTGGGGTTGTACATGTGGCAGAGCTTCATTGCCTTTCCGTTTATAATATGTATGCTGCCGTCCTTATCATAAATGCCACCGGCCTCATCCGGAAACTTATACTGCCCCTGCTTATTCCTAATACCATAAGCCTCCCATGGCTTATCATTCATGATAGGGCCGCCATCTTCAGGAATTTCTCCCTTTACAGGCTCATACATGT
>JAGBNO010000065.1 GCA_017634355.1 Lachnospiraceae bacterium | reverse complement strand
GACTGCGTTCAAGCCAGAGACCCTAAGGATCTTCTCCTGTGCCGCCAGACGCACTTTCTGGGGCAATGAGGAGATAAGCAAGGAGACAGAGCCCTTCCAATCCATTGCGCCCACTTCAGGTTTCTATACATCCAGTGAATTCCTGCGCACAGGCAAGTATGTCAATCAGCACAATGTCACTCTGGTCATTGCCGGGATGAGAGAAGGCGTACCTGAAAATGAGCACGATAGGGACTTTGAAATGGACAAAGACGACTTTTCCGGCAAAGTCTCTATGATTAAGCGGCTCGCTACCTTCATAGAGGCCGCCACGGAGGACTTGGAAAAAGCCAATAGCGAGCTCTCCCGCATGGCTGTGACAGATGGGCTTACGCAGCTCCTCAACCGCGGGGAAATACAGCACCAGATAAGCCGCGCCGTAAAAGCTTACAGGAAGAGTACAGATAAGAGCCCCATCCTCTCCCTAATAATGCTGGACGTAGACAACTTTAAGCAGGTCAATGACCGCTATGGGCACAATGTGGGCGATGATGTCCTTAAGGGCCTGTCCTCTGTATTAAAAAATAAGCTCTCGCCCGAAAATACCTTTGCGGGCCGCTGGGGAGGGGAGGAATTCATGATCCTCCTCATGATGAAGGCCGCTGAAGCCGCAGGCATAGCAGAAATGCTGAGGAAAAGCTTCTCAGACATAGATTTCCAAGATGCAGGGCATCAGACCGTGAGCCTGGGCGTCACAGAAATCAATTCCGCCGATGATCCGGATTCTATATGCATACGCGTAGACCAGGCCCTCTATGAGGCTAAACGCAGCGGCAAGAACCAGGTGATTATGGCCTAAACTATTTTAGTGCCGAGGGGGTTACTATCCCATCTATAAGTCCGCACATTTCTTCCGCACTCTCCGCCTTGCAGCAGAGGGTGCGGAATTTTGCGCTATTGGGAAGCCCTGCGGTATACCATGAAAGGTGCTTACGCATTTCACGGACTGCCGTATATTCACCCTTGCACTCTATTTCCAGCCGGAGATGGCGGAGCATGGTGGCTTTCAGTTCTTCCATGGCCGGAAGCGCTGGCTCTCCAGATATCAATTCCTTAAATATCCATGGATTTCCCTTTGCGCCCCTTCCTACGGAAATGGCATCGCAAAGCGTCTCCTGAAACATCCTTTCGGCATCTTTAAATGATCTCACATCCCCATTTCCTATGACGGGAATGGATACGGCCTCTTTGACCTCCTTTATTGCGCTCCAGTCGGCCTTTCCCTCGTAATACTGCTCCCTGGTCCTCGCATGTATGTGTATGGCCGCCGCACCGGCGGACTCTGCCGCCTTTGCCACTTCTGCGGCCACATTCTCATCTTTATAAAATCCCTTCCTGATTTTCACAGTCACGGGCTTTTTCGTTGCTTTAGCTACTTTTTCGATTATTCGGCCTATCAGCGGAATATCCCTTAAGAGGGCTGCCCCCTCTCCATTATTCACTATCTTCGGCATGGGGCAGCCCATATTGATGTCTAATATGTCAAATTCCTCTTTTTCCAGCTCCGCCGCCTGTTCCGCCATGATATCCGGATCTGACCCAAAAATCTGCAGCGCTATAGGATGCTCCTTTTCGTGTATGGCCATCAGTTTCTTAGTGGCCTTGTTTCCATAGTGCAGGGCCTTTGCGCTGATCATCTCAGTACAGACGAGCCCTGCCCCCATTTCCCGGCATAATCGCCTGAAAGGAAGGTCCGATACTCCCGCCATGGGAGCCAGAATATAAGGGCTGTCCAGCTTTACCTCTCCTATATTCATACTGACAGTATATTTCCTCCCAGTACCCTTTGCACATCCTTGTAAATAAGGAAAGGGCTGCTTATTTTAAAAGCCTTCGGGTTTAAGCTGTCTCTTGAATAGCAACATACACTTTTATATGCAGGCTCATTCATCATCCGCTTCTTCCCCCAGAAACACCACTTTATAAAATAAAGCGAGTTCATGAAAAAGCTCGCTTTCTTCACTCTGGAGACGCCTGACCATAAGTCCTGCCCCTATCTCGTCATAGGCAAAATCCCCTTCTTCTGAACTGGTCCTAAGAAGCAGCTCGCCATCCCCGTCAAAAAGTATCTCCAATATTCCTCCGGCCTCTTCTGTAAATAACACGCACTTTGCCTGCAATAGCTCTTTCACCTGTTCCGGCAGGTGCTTAAATTCAGGATTCAGATAGTATTTACGCTTATAGGAATTGGCCACGCATAGTATAGTCTCATAATCCATAGCTATTCATACCCCTAACAGATACTTCTCCTGCATAAATATTGCGTATTTCTCCATCTGGGAGCTCTACCATAAGCTCCCCCCTTTCATTTATCCCGCGCCCCATTCCGCTATACTCTCCCTTTGGGTCCAGAACCTTTAAGGCCCTTCCCATATTCACGCAGTGACTGTTATATATATGTACAAAATCCTTCAAGCTTCCGCTTTCCCTGAAGCTCTCGTAATATCCTTCAAAAATGTCTGTGACTTCCCCCACTATGGAAGCCCTGCTGTAACTGCGCCCGCTCTCTATAAAAAGAGAAGTTGCTATATCGGCAAGCTCCGGCGGAAAGGCAGGATTATTTACATTAATGCCCGTCCCCACCACCACATGCTCTATCCTGCCGGAGTCTACGGACATTTCTGTGAGTATGCCTGCGAGTTTTTTATTGCCTAGGATAATGTCATTTGGCCATTTGATCTGCAGTTCCATTCCAGAAACGCTCTCTATGCCTTTAAGCGCCGCCAGCGCCATTATCAGGGTAATCATGGGCGCACGGTCAGGGTCAAATGCCGGTCTCAAAAGATAGCTCATGGAGATAGTGCAGCCGCTGGGCGACTGCCAGCCCCTGCCCCTCCTGCCCTTGCCGCTATTCTGCATGTCTGCGGCTATGAGCACTCCTTCTTCTGCACCATTCCTGGCATATTCCAGCGCATCGGCATTTGTAGATCCGGTCTCCCTGCAGAATATAAGCCTGCCACCCTGTCCCAGCCACTTAGTATGCAGTCTGGACAGGATGGCAGGCCCGCTGAAATCCCTGTCTATATTATCTCTATAGTCTTCAGTCCTCATATCCCAGCGTTGCCGCCATTACCGCCTTTATGGTATGCATACGGTTTTCAGCCTCGTCGAAAATAGAATCCCTGTATGCCTGGAATACCTCATCGGTGACTTCCATATCGGCTATGTCGAATATCTCCCCCATTTTCTCCCCAAGCTCAGTCTCGTGGTCGTGGAAGGAGGGCAGGCAGTGCATGAAAATGGCGTCCTTCTTTGCCTTCTTCATAATATCCATAGTGACCTTGTATGCGGAGAGATCCCTTATCCGCTCTGCCCATATCCTCTCAGGCTCACCCATGGAAAGCCATACGTCCGTATATACTACATCTGCTCCCTCTACAGCTTCCATAGGGTCCTCAGACATAGTAATGCTGCCGCCTGACTCATCCGCCCACTTCTCACATTCCGCTACGAGCTCAGGGGAAGGGAAATAGGCCTTTGGAGCGGATACCACGAAATGGAGCCCCAGCTTTGCGCAGCCCACCATCAGGGAATTGCCTATATTGTATCTGGCATCTCCCAGATATACGAGCTTCTTCCCTTTTTCATCCCCAAAGTACTCCTGCACCGTCATAATGTCTGCTAATATCTGTGTCGGGTGGTATTCATTTGTAAGGCCGTTCCATACGGGCACATGGGCATATTTTGCTATACATTCCACCCTTTCCTGGCCATAGCCCCTGTACTCTATGCCGTCAAACATCCTGCCCAGCACGGCGGCGGTATCGGCTATGCTCTCCTTCTTCCCCAGTTGCGAAGCCTTGGGGTCTAAGAAAGTACAGTGCATACCCAGGTCATAGGCCGCCACCTCAAAGGAGCAGCGGGTCCTCGTGCTGTTTTTTTCAAAGACGAGAGCCACATTCAGGCCTTTGAGGCGGTCGTGCGGCACCCTGTCCTTCTTCAATTTCTTGAATTTCGCCGCCAGCTCTAAAAAATAGCGTATCTCTTCAGGGGTATAATCCTTAAGTGTAAGTAAATTTCTGCCTTTTAATGATGTCATATCTGACTCCTCTAATTATAATGATGTTAGGGTCAAAACTATGTCAATACCCATAATCCTATAGTTCCCTGGACTTCTCCGCACAGGCCCTCATGGCCTCCATAAGGGAAGACCTAAATCCCGTCCGCTCCAGCACCTGTACTGCCTCTATAGTGGTCCCTGCGGGAGAGCAGACCATATCCTTAAGCTCTCCGGGATGCTTCCCTGTCTCCAGCACCATCTTTGCGCTGCCATAGACCGCCTGCGCCGCAAACTGATAGGCATCCTGTCGGGGCAGGCCCTCCGCGACAGCGGCATCAGCCATAGCCTCTATCATCATAAATACATACGCAGGAGAGCTGCCGGATACGGCGACGACAGCATCCATAAGCCTTTCCGGCACCAGTCTGGCCCTGCCAAAGCTCTTTATGACCTCCATTACGTTCTCGAATTCCTCGTCCGTAACCCTGTCATTGGGGCAAACCCCCGTCATGCCCTCCCCTACCAGCGCAGGGGTATTAGGCATACAGCGCACGAGCTTCACATCCTCTTCGAAGCAGTCCCTAAGCCATGAGAGGGTTTTCCCCGGAGCTATGCTGATAAAAAGCTTGCCCTCTCCGCCCGCAAACCTGATCTCTGATATAACATCGGGATAAAACTGGGGCTTCACTGCCAAGACGATGATTTCTGAATGCCTCACCACTTCCAGATTGGATCCCGATATGACTATTCCGAATTGTTCTTCTGCGTCCCGCCTTACTGACAGCAGGGTGTCATAGCCCTCAATATCGCCTGCTGATACCACCTCTTTGTCTATAAGGCCGCCTATCATGGCAGAGGCCATATTTCCCAGTCCTATAAAACCAATTTTCATGCGTTACCTCTTTATGCTCAGATTGCTACGGCACATAGGCAGAAAATATTGCCCATTTCCCTTAAATCCCGCATAACAAGCCCCTGCCACAGGGCAAAAGCTATAGTTGCCAAATCCGCAACTGCTAAGGAGTCATCAAAAAAATCATTAACCCCCTGCCGCATAGCAAAGCTATAATTGCTGAGTCCTGTATCTATATAAGAGTAAGGCAGCTGAAATGGCCGCATTCAATGACTCCAGCTTTCCCCCCATGGGAATGGCTACGCCCATATCTGCCAGCTCCTTCAGTTCCTCCCGCAGTCCCCTGCCCTCGCTGCCTATGAGGAATGCGGCGTTTTTTGCATATTCTATCTCATGGTAAAAAGAAGCCGAATCGCTTACAGCCCCATAAACCCCTATTCCCATGCCTTTCATCTTAAGCACGGCGGCACAGAGGTCCTCTGTATAGAAAAAAGGCACTCTGAAAATGGAACCCATAGTTGAGCGCACGACCTTGGGAGCATATATATCGGCGGAGCTCCTGTCGAGTATGATTCCGCTCACTCCCGCGCCCTCGCAGGTCCTTATTATAGTGCCCATATTCCCTGGGTCCTGCACACCGTCCAGTATCAGAAAGAATTTCCTGCCGCTCTCCAATATGTACTCTAAGGTATAGGATTTCTGCCTGACTATTGCCAGTATCCCCTGTGGCGTCTTGACATCGCTAAGGGACTGGAACAGGTTGTTATTTACGACCTCCCCCTCTATTTCAGGATGCTCCTTCTGGAACTGCGCAGAAATAAAGACCTCTACGATATCTTCCTTTGGTGCCTCCTGAAACGAGCGCAGGCCCTCTATTATGAAGGCCTTCTGCTCCCTCCTGACCTTTGCGCGGTTTAAGAGATCCTTTACCAGCCTGTATTTGGGATTTTTTACAGATAAAATCATTTGGCCCCCAATGTCAAAGCCTACCTGGCCAGGGCTGTCGCCACTTCCACATAGTAGTCAGGTATGGTCTTTTGCATTGCGAGAGCCTCATCTATGTCGAAATCCGTGAATTCACCCTTTTGATAGCCCACGACACGGTTTATTATGCCCTTGTGCAACAGGTCTGCCGCATAAGCCCCCATTATGGATGCGTATACCCTGTCCTTGCAGGTGGGCGAACCGCCCCTCTGCATGTATCCTAAGATCGTAGCCCTAGTCTCCATTCCCGTGGCCGCCTCTATGCGCCTCGCCATAGAGACCGAATGCCCTATGCCCTCCGCATTTACAAGCAGGAAATGGGTCTTTCCCAGTTTTCTGGTCTCTATGATATGGTTTATGATCTCCTGCTCATTGTAGTCATAGCGCTCCGGCAGCAGTATTTCTTCTGCGCCGCTGGCTATTCCACACCATAATGCTATATATCCCGCAGCCCTGCCCATGACCTCCACTCTGGAGCAGCGCTCATGGGAGCTGGAGGTATCCCTTATCTTGTCTATGGCCTCCATGGCAGTATTTACAGCAGTATCAAAGCCTATGGTATACTCCGTGCAGGCAATGTCCAGGTCTATGGTTCCGGGCAGCCCCACTACTCCTATGCCCTCATGGGAGAGCCCCAGTGCGCCCCTATAGGAACCGTCCCCGCCTATCACGACTATGGCGTCTATGCCCAGCTCGCCCAAGATCCCGGCCGCCTTCTTTCTGCCCGCCTCCGTGCGGAATTCCTCGCTGCGGGCAGTCTTCAGTATGGTTCCGCCCCTCTGTATGGAATCGGACACTTCTTTAGCGGTAAGCTCCCTTATCTCTTTTGCCAGAAGACCCTGATATCCCTTGTCTATACCCATGACCTTCATGCCATTTTTCAGGGCCTTTCTGGTGACGGCCCTTATTGCGGCATTCATGCCCGGCGCATCCCCGCCACTGGTCAATACCCCTATGGTCTCTATAGGTTTAACTGCCTGTGCCATATTCTCCTCCTCATCACGCCTTCATAGCCATGAATTCCTCTACCAGCATAAGCCGGAAATAGCGGAATCCCTGCATATACCTACATCCCAGTTCAGAAAGGACCCTTTCCTGCTCCTTTGTCTCCACGCCCTTCGCCATGGCCCGTATATTCAGCCTCTCCGCCATGGCCAGCGCGTCGATTATTATGCTCCGGCTCTCATTATCATCATTTACATGCTCTATGAAAGCCCTGTCCAGCTTCACAGTATCAACCTTGAGGTCCTGTATAAAGCTATCTGAAAATCTCCCTCTTCCAAAATCATCTATGATGATTGAAAAGCCCTTTTCCCTTACCCTCGTTATGAATTCATAGACGTATGGAAAAGCGTCCACGCATATCCTCTCCGGTATCTCTATCTTTATAAGGGAGCTGTCCAGGCCATATTTCTCTGAAAGCCCTATGAACTGCCCTGCTATGTCGCCGAAATAAAAATCCATCTGCGAAAGATTCACTGAGACGGGAACGGGCTTGCGCCCCCTGCCCAGGATATCTTTTTGCATCTTGAATACCTCTTCCCACAAATAATGGTCCAAGGCATATATATGGCCATTTTTTTCAAGTGGCTTAAGGAAGATCCCAGGGCCCACTATATGGCCGTCTTTTTTCCAGCGTATAAGCGCTTCTGCAGAAAATACCCTCTGTGTGCTATAGTCTATGCAGGGCTGCAGGTCGAATATGAACTCGTGCTCTTCCAGGGCCTCCCCCAGATTCCTCGCAAGTCTCTTGGCCTGCTGAATCTGACTAAGCCTTTCCTCGTCCATAACGGAAATATGCTCCGTATACCTGCCCCTTACCGAAGAGAGGGCTTCCAATGCGCTCTCATAGAGCTTTGACGCAGACTCCCCCCTATAATTCGCAATATAGACTCCATACGCCGGTGAAAAGCCGGGCGTCTTGAAATCCCTGTCCAGACTTCTCTGCACCTCTTCCTTAAGGCTGTCCTGGTCCGTGCCCGCCATATCTATAAAAAGGCAAAAATCATCATCTCCCAGATAACCGGCCAGCCCGCCGTGCCCCTTTGCAAGAGCGCCTATGGAATCTGACAGCAGCATGAGCAGCCTGTTCCCTGCGCTCCATCCATGGACACTGTTGTAAAGCAGAAAATAGTTCAAGTCCACAGCAATGGCGGCTACGCACTGCCCCTGCTTGGACTTAAGCCAGACATCCGCATTATGCAAAAAAGCATCTCCCCTGTCAAAAGGAATGCTCGCACTTTCCCTAAATTCCACTGTCTCTCCTGTCCCTTTCATTACTCATTGCCCGCCACAACGGTATTCATAATAGAAAGCATAACCGCCCCCACATCGCCGCCCATGGATGCCGCATAGGACAGATTGTACTGTACCCATGGCTGGAGCTCAGGCTTTTCCATGCATAGCTCAAAGAAATCCTTCACGGTAAACTCTTCTTCTGCAGACATAAGGACAAAATCGGGATCTATATGGTAGTCCCGACAAAAAAACTCTGCCCACGTCTCAAAGCTAAGCTGCCCCTTTTTTATTATGGATTTGCCAAAAAAACGCTCCATAAAGAACTATTGTATAGGAAAGCCACTTTGTATTCAAGAGCATTTTTATCGAGATTTAAGCCATTCCATCATTCTGTCAAAAAGATCGCCATAGGTAGCGGCATTGCTCGTGAGCACTCCGGAAGTGACCTCAGAAAAGGCATCCAGCTTAGGCTCGTTTATTTCCATGCCCTTGCCCTTAAGCTCCTCCAGAAGGGTCTCCGTCTGCTCCCTGTTGTTCTTCCTGTCCGACTCGGCAGAATGGCCTGCGGCAGACTGTACTATCTGCTGCTCCTCCGGCGTCAGTTTTTTCCAGACTGACTCGGATATCGTAAAACACATTCCTGAATATATGTGGTTTGTCACAGAGAGGTATTTCTGTACTTCATAGAGTTTATTATTATATATGACGGGAATAGGATTCTCCTGTCCGTCATAAGTACCCTGCCTGAGCGCAGGATAGAGCTCCGAAAAAGAGAGCGGCTGCGGGTTTGCGCCAAGCGCAGTCATAGTGGCCATAATTATGGGATTCTCCGGAGTGCGTATGACCAGCCCCTGCATATCTGAAGGGCTCTCCACCGGCCGCTCGGAATTCGTGACACAGCGGAATCCATTGCAGTAGTGCGCCAGCACGCGCATATTTTTATCCAATAAAAGCTTCTCCGCCTCCGCTTCTATTTCACTGTCCATAAAGGCCCAGGCGGTGTCAAAGTCACTGAAGATGAAGGGCAGCGCAGATATGCCCATCTTTGGCTCATAGGTGGCAAAATTCGAGGCATCGCTTATGATGATGTCCGCCTTGCCCGAATTAATCGCCATGCCGTCTATCAAAGCCGCATCTCCCCCCAGCTGTCCTGAGGGATAGACCTGAGCCTTGAGCTTTCCTCCGGATTTCTCCTCTATCTCATCGGCAAACTCTTTGGCGGCGATATTCCTGGGGTCAGTCTCCCCTGTAGAAACACCTATCTTTAATATCTTTGCTCCATTTTCCACTTTGGGCTCGCTGCCCTGGCAGCCCACCAGGCCAAAGAGCATGAGGATTAGCAGGGCTACAGGGATAATCTTTCTTTTCAGCATAATGTCCTCCTCCGCCGCGATGAACTTACATATCCGGCTTATAGTTACTGAGGCCTCTATAGGAAACGAATAAAAAACAGCACTGTCAGACCTTGCTATACACTGATCCCGCCTCAGCAAAATGAATCTGGTTCTTCCCAGAACGCTTGGACTCATAGAGGGCCAGGTCGGCCTGCCTGTATATGTCGTCTATATCTGTATTTTCCGGCTCTATCTCAGATACTCCAAATGAGGCATGTATGCCATGGAGCTCCCCTATTTCCACCCTGTTCAAATTGTCCAGCATATCCCTTAAGAGCGGGGCCACCTCTTCCCTGCCGGCCTTGCCCCGCAGGAATACTATGAACTCATCGCCTCCCAGCCTTCCGGCAAAGCTTAAGCGCTCCCTCATGGCCTTCTCCTGAAAGTCCCATCTGGCGCCCATATCCAGCTTTAATGTATTCAATATGGTCTGTCCCGCTATCTGTATGGCCTTGTCCCCCATCTGATGCCCAAGTACATCATTTATCTCCTTGAACCCGTCCAGATCCAGGAGGCAGACAGCCATATATTCATCGTGGGGGCTTTTCATCACATCCCCTGCCATAGAGAAAAATCTCCCCCTATTTAAAAGAGAGGTCAGGGGATCAAAGCTGGACTGTATCTCCAGTTCATGCTGTATCTGTATATTCCTGTAATAAGTGATAAACTGCCCCATCCTTGCCCTTTGAAAGGTGAAGTGCAGCACCAGCGCAAGGCTCAGGCAGACTAAAATGTTATAAGTATCCTCCACCGCTATGGACTCAGGCTTCCTGCTGAAGGAGGACCAGATAAAGAACAGGCTGAAAAAGGACAGTACCAGTGTCATCCTGAACATCGTATCTATGTAGGACAGCGCCACAAGCACCACGAGCACAAGGAACATGCTGGCAGTGAGATAGGGCTGCGCCATTGAAGACGACACACAATATGAGAGGAGCAGCACAATACTGAAGTAGACTGTTATTCTAGGGTGCTTATGTATTAGCTTCCTGAAAAAGATAAGGCAGATCTCGAATGCCAGGGAAACTATGCCATAAATTACATAGAAGCTGATTCGGCTGCGGTTGACACCGAACATATTTAATACGGAAAAACCCGCAAAAAGCACGTTAATTATCAAGAACCACATATTTATGATGGATACGTGCTTCTCATTGGTAGACCAGATTAAGTCGGTACACTCCCTATATATGGACGGGCTGTAGCCGTAATGATCGATTTCATGCAGTAACATCCTAGCTCCTACAGCACATTCATAGGAAACAGAAAAGCAGCCCTGTTTCTTATGGGTAAAGCTAAGGATCTGTAGTTAATTTGTCTACAGGTCCTAAGGATCTGTTCAGGAATAACTTAGGATTCTGCTTGTCTTTTTCTCCGATAGCATCGCCCAAAAATCAGTTACATAGCCCGCTATGCGCCTGATTTTTGGACGACACTCTCGGAGAAAAATCCTACGCATAATTCCTAAGTTATTTCTGAACAGCT
>JAGBNO010000064.1 GCA_017634355.1 Lachnospiraceae bacterium | reverse complement strand
GGCGCCGGAGCGCTGGCCGGAGCCGCATTATCTCCGTTCAGCTGCTTTTCCAGTTCATTGATGATGCCCTCGTTCTCATTGTCACCTTCATCAGATGTATCCCTTATGGTGTCAACATAGGCCTGTATTGCGTCAAGAGCCTGGAAGAGCACGTCTATCAGCGCTGAAGAGACCTTCATCTGGCCTCCCCTGATGGCCGAGAACACGTCCTCCGTGATATGGGTAAGCTTTTGGAGACGCTTATATCCCATCGTTCCCGCCATGCCCTTCAGGGAGTGGGCCGCACGGAAGATTTCATTGATACTGTCCTCATTCTCCGGATCCTGCTCCAAGGTCAGGAGATTGTCATTCAGTGCCTGCACATGCTCCTGGGACTCGTCCAGGAAAATTCCCAAATATTGGCTTACATCCATATCACTTTACCCCCACATTGCGCGTGATCGCATCCGCCATCTTCTCCAGAGGCTGTATCTCGTGCGCAAGCCCTGCTACCGCAACTGCCTTGGGCATGCCATAGACTGCGCTGGTGGGCTCATCCTGTGCGATCACATATACTTTTTTCTTGGCGTCCAGATTCTGTATTCCCACCGTCCCGTCTGCCCCCATGCCCGTGAGCACTGCGCAACAGACCTCAGCATAAGGTGAATCGATCAGCGACTCGTACATATAGTTGGCCGCCGGCCTGACCCCCTCCCTGGCGGGTTCATCTGTATAGTAGACCTTCATGTGGGCTCCGCTCTTCTTTACCTTCATGTGCCTGCCGCCGGCCGCTATATAGACTACCCCCTTTTCAAGGATATCCCCTTCTTCGGCCTCCTTGACGCTGACCTTGCTCAGGGTATCGAGCCGCTCTGCCAGGGATTTTGTAAATCCTGCCGGCATGTGCTGCACCAGGAGCACGGGTGCGTTGAGGTTCTTAGGTAAAAGCGGTATGACCTTCTGCAGCGCTTTCGGTCCCCCTGTAGATGAGGCTATTGCCACTATCTTTTCCCCAGCCACATGGCCCGGAGCCTTTCTGAGCACGATCTCCTTATTTACCGGGAAAGGCGTATGGTGCGTGTGATGTGTGAGCGGCCTATGCTCCTTCTCCTCTATTGCCGGGTGTGTACGGGCTTTAGGCGCCTTGGGCTTTGATGCCTGCGCAGTTCCTACCCCTCCCACGAGGCTTGCGCCGGATACTACTGCCAATAGCCTTAAAAACTCCCTTTTGAAGTGGTCGTCTTTCACAGCCAATAGCTCATCCGGCTTCTGTATGAAGTCCACAGCTCCTAATTCCAGGGCCTCTATGGTCTCTTTTGTACCCTCGCCCGTCGTAGAAGAGAACATGAGCACCCTGGCCTGGATATTCTGCCTCTGGAGCTCTCTTAACAGGTCCAGCCCGCTCATCCTGGGCATATTTACATCCAGTACCACAGCATCGAAGGCGTTTTTCTTAATTAAATCCAAGGCCTCCTTGCCATCCCTAGCAGTATGCTCCACATGATATCTGCTGTCGCCATTTATTATATCACTGGCTACCCTTCTCATGAGTGCAGAGTCATCAACTACCAGAATTTTTTTTGCTTCCATCCATGCCTCCTCTACTTAGAATAGCATTTTTCCGTTAGAATAAGGCATTTATTAAATGCCTTTGCTATGTATACGCACAAAAGCTTACACTTCATTTTCTTTTTTGCGTATCTTCCTCTGTTCTTCAAAGATGTATTTAATTATACCCTCTCTCTCCCTGTTTTCGATATTAACGAACTGTATCCTGTTTTCATATTTGCCCTTGTTTCCCTCAAGGGGGTTAGAGAGCACTACCCTGCCTATAATGGAATATTTGTGGGTATTCTCTTTGCCATTGCCCAGGGAGAATTTAAATAGTATGAGGGTATTCTGCTCAAAATTCATTTCAGAGACGAAACGCGCCCCTCCGCCGCTTATATCCACTATGACGCCGTCCTCCAGAGTGAGGTCCGTGTCCAGGAATTCAACGGATTCAGTTATCTGTTTCTTTTCTTCCTCGCTCAGCTTTCTGCACTGCATGTCCAGTATGCAGCTGAAACGGTAATATTCCCGCCTCTGGAATTTTCTTAGGGCACTGGTGAGCTCCAGCACGCATATATATATATTATTTGATTTATACCTGTCCTTCACCCTTGCATAGCACTGATAGAGCCCCTTCTTTGCATAAAAGCAGAGGTCATATTCCGCGCCCACTGTCAGAAGCTCCAAATGCCCCTTTTCCATAGGCATGTCAATTTCTATCTCGTCCTCGGAGCGTATATCATAGAGCCTGGACTTGTAGGCTTTTTTCGGCTCATCTGACCCGTCGCTCCTCTTTGCCACCTGTCCCCTGGCGCGGGTAAGCTCTATTTTGTCTCCCGGTATAATATAATCGCTCAACATAGGCTAAAAAAACTTCCTTCCTGCGATCATGCTCGCAAAGAATCCCCCCATTCCCCTGCGGAATATCCTGTCCGTGTGGGGGATATCCATAAGTGTATCCACTATATCTTCATAAGCCTTGGCAGACATGGACTGCGGAGAGGAGATCGACACCGGATTCTGCTGCATGACCGCCTTTACCAGTGCATTGTCGAAAGGAACGACCCCCAGAAACTCCAATTTCACGCTCAGATAGCGGTTCACAACGGCGCTCAGCTTCTTGTAGAGCTGCTGCCCTTCGGCAGTGCTTTCTATCTTGTTGCTGATGACCTTTACAGAACATTCGTCTTTCTGGAATCTGGGATGTATATTAAGTGCCTTCAGCAGTGAGTACGAATCAGTGATAGATGTAGGCTCCGGAGTTGTCACCAGGATTATCTCCCTGGATGCCACCAAAAACTCCACTACTGCATCTGATATTCCCGCCGCCGTATCTATAAGGATCACATCCGCCAATGTATCCAGTTCTGACAGGTTGCGTATCAGGTAATTCAGCCTGTCGCTCCCCAGGTTGGACATGCCCGCTATGCCCGAACCGCCTGAAACAAAGCCTATATCCATAGGCCCCCAGGTTATTACCTCCTTCATATTCATTCCCTGATATATCAGGTCTGCCAGGGAATGCTTCGGAATGGCGCCAAACATGACCTCTATATTAGCAAGGCCGAAATCTGCGTCAAAAATTATGACCCTCTTGCCCTTTTTTCTGAAATGGACAGCGAGGTTTATGGCAGTATTGGACTTTCCCACTCCGCCTTTGCCACTGGTCACTGTAATGACCCTGGCCGACTGAGACGGAGCAACCTGGTTAGCTTTTATTATGCTCCTTAATTTATCCGCCTGATCCACTTATCTACCCCACGGATGCCGCGGCCCGAACTGTATTCTCAGAGTTTTCCGCCGCTCTATCTTCTGTAACGGATGTATCTTCTGCTTCTTCTGTGCTGTCATCCTCCGCCTTGCCCCCTAAGAGTATCCTGACAGTCTTCTGCGCCCTGAATACCTCTATATCGTCCGGCACATCCTGGCCGTTGGTCACATAAGACAGGGCCGCCCCCGTATATAGTTTTATATTCAGCATATTTCCAAATGCCGAGGTCTCATCCAGCTTTGTAAAAATTATATGATAAGCCCCAAACTTCGCATAAGCATCAGAAATGCCAATGAGATCCCTATACTTCGTAGTTGCAGACATCACCAGATAGAGTTCTACCCTCATGCTATCCTGAACCACCCCTATGTACTGGGCCTGGGCCGAGAGCTGTTCTTCATTTTTCGGAGAATGGCCGGCTGTGTCTATGAGGACAAAGTCGAAATTCATGAATTCCTGTAATGCGCCCTTCATATCCTCCTGCTGGTATACTATTCTAAAGGGTATATTTAATATATCGGCATAGGTGCGCAGCTGCTCGGCAGCCTTCACCCTGTATGTATCAGTGGTGATCAGCGCCACCCTCTTTTTATTCTGCACGCAAAGCCTTGAAGCTATCTTTGCTATGGTAGTGGTCTTTCCCACCCCCGTAGGCCCTAAGAAGATGACGGCCTGAACTTCATCATTTGTTTTTTCTATCGGATGCACCTGCCCGAATTTCAAGACCATCCTCTGGTAAATATTGGAAAGCAGATAGTCCAGAGAGGTTCCGGGCTTCATGAGCTTCTCCACCTCATCAGAGAGCTCGCGCACATATTTCTCATCTACCTCATTCTCTATCAGCGTCCCTCTTATGAGCTCCAGAAAGCGCTCCATCTCACTTGGCGCGCCCTTATCCGCCTTAACGGCCGCCGGCTCATGCACTGCCTCTTCCTTGCTCTCATCCCGACGCATCTGCCGCTCCAGTATGGAATGGATGCTGTCCAGCTTCTGCTCAATGCTGTCCTCTGATATATCCTCCGAGCTTTTTTTGCCTTCCTGGCCTAGCGCCCCTGAAGGCTCTTCTCCCTTTACAGGCCCTTTGAACTCATCCATGGGACGGCTGGTGGCGCGGCTGCCCTGCCTATAGGGGGGCAGCTTTACAGGCCTTACATTGGATACATTAGAGTCGTTGACCTCCTCCACCGCCGCCGTGATCTCCACCTGAGGACGGCGGAAAAATGCGAAAAAGCCTTTTCCCTTAAGGCTCTTCACATTCATTATTACGACGCCCTCTCCCAATTCAGCCCTGGCAGCTTCGGTAGCCTCTTCTTCAGTTTTCCCGACGAACTTTTTGATTATCACCTAAAATGCACTCCACTGTTCTTTTGGCATTATACATAATTATGCGGCTTATTATCAGCCAAAGCCATAGGAAAAAGAATAAAATTACAGGTTAAGCAGATATCACCCCGACTGACTGGATCGTCACATTCGTATCAATTTCATTATAGGACACGACAATGAGGTCGCGTAAATAATCCTCTGACAGCTTCTTAAAGTAAATCCTCACTATAGGAGATGTTATCACTATTGGATTCTTACCCATATCCTCAAGCTTCTTTATCTCTGTCTCCGTTGCTGCCATTATAGCCCTGGTCCTGTCGGGCGTAAGGGTCATGTACGCTCCCTGCTCGGTCTGTTTCACTGCGCCCATGATTTCCTGCTCCACCTTCGGGTCCAGGGTAACGACGTTGGTTTCCTCGCCCGCCGGGAAATAGTGGGCGCTTATAGCCCGCTTCAATGCCTGCCTGCAGTACTCCGTCAGAATGTCCGTATCCCTGGTAGTAGGAGCATAGTCCGCCAACGTCTCAAATATTGATAAGAGGTCCCTTATGCTTATGCCCTCTTTCAAGAGGTTCTGCAGAACTTTCTGTATCTCGCCTAAGCCCATGAGCTTGGGAGTGAGTTCCTCAACGACCGAAGGATTCGACTCTTGCAGGTTATTTATCAGGTTCTGCGTATCCTGTCTGGATAAGAGCTCGCTAATATGGGAGCGTATCACTTCCGTGAGGTGAGTAGCTATAATCGAAGGGGGGTCCACTACGGTATAGCCGTTGGACTCAGCCCTCTCCCTCTGGTTTTCAGTGATCCACTTCGCAGGCAGATGGAATGAGGGCTCAAAGGTGTCTATGCCGGGTATCTCTTCTTCCACATATCCCGGATTCATTACCATATAATGGTCAAAGAGGATTTCGCCCTCCGCTACCTGTATGCCCTTTATCTTTATAATGTACTGATTGGGGTTTAGCTGTATATTATCGCGCAATCGTATAATTGGCACTACAGTTCCAAGCTCCAGCGCGATCTGCCGCCTTATCATGACAACCCTGTCCAGAAGGTCTCCGCCCTGGTTCACGTCAGCAAGGGGTATTATGCCATAGCCGAATTCCAATTCTATAGGATCCACATTCAGGAGGGAAACTACGTTCTCAGGCCTCCTAATCTCTTCAGCCCCGGTCTCCTCTTCGGTCTCTGCTACGGCCTCCACCTGCTCTACAGCCAGATTATTCTGCATCACCCGCCCGCCTATTATAAATATGGCGCCCAGGGTTACAAAAATGATAGGATTTAAAGGCGTAACTATGCCTAAGAAAGCTATGACTCCGCCAGCCATATACATGACCTTGGGCGTGCTCAGCACCTGTCCTACGAGCGTAGGCCCGAAATCCGCCTCCTTTGCGCCCTTTGTTACCAATATACCGGTAGATAAGGAGATTAAAAGCGAAGGAATCGCGCCTACGAGACCGTCTCCTATGGTGAGCACCGTAAAGGTCTCCAGGGCATCCCCTATCTCCATGCCCCTGCGCAAGACACCCATGGCTATGCCGCCTACTATATTGATGGCGGTTATCAATAGCCCTGCGGTCGTATCTCCCTTCACATATTTCACAGCACCGTCCATAGAGCCGAAAAATGTGGATTCCTGCTGTATCTTGTCGCGCAGCCGCTTTGCCTCTTTATCGTCTATGGCCCCCGTATTCAGGTCCGCATCTATGGCCATCTGTTTACCAGGCATGGCATCCAGCGTGAAACGGGCCGTCACCTCGGACACGCGTTCAGACCCCTTGTTTATTATGACCATCTGCACTATCAGTATGATAATGAATACTATGCAGCCCACTATAAGGTCATTGCCGCCTACGTAAGCCCCAAAGACCCTGACCACATTCCCTGGGTCCCCTGTGGTGAGTATAAGCTTAGTGGATGATACATTCAAGGATATGCGGAAAATCGTCGTAAAGAGGAGTATGGTCGGATAGTAAGACATATCCAGCACTTCTTTTACGAAAAGGGTATTAAAGAGTATGGCAAAGGCTATGGCCATATTAAAGGCCAGGCATATATCCAGAAGGAAAGACGGCAGCGTGATTATCAGAAATACAAAGGCCGCCAATAGATACAGGGCAAGCCCCACATCATAGATATTAAATACCTTATCCTTGGCCGCTGTTGGCATTTTCCCTCTTCCTGCCACATTCACTGCGGCACAAAATACTATATAGCATTTCTTCCAAGCTTTTTCTTCTCCTTAAGGTTGTAGACCATAGCCAGCACCTCTGCCACAGCCTGGTAGAGTTCCGGCGGTATTAAATCCCCCAGGTCCACATTGGCATATATCATACGGGCGAGCGGTTTATTTTCTACTATTTCCACTCCGCTTGAATCTGCAATTTCCTTAATCCTGCGGGCCAGAAAATCCTGCCCCTTCGCAACTACAACTGGGGCTTCTGCCACCTGCGCATCATATTTCAGTGCCACTGCATAATGGGTGGGATTTGTAATTACCACATCTGCATCGGGCACGGACTGCATCATCCTGCGCCGGCTGGCCTCCATCATTTTCTGTTTGATCTTGCCCTTTATCTGCGGGTCGCCCTCACTGTCCTTATACTCGTCCTTGACCTCCTGCTTGGTCATCTTCATGTCTTCGTTGAATTTCCACCTGGTATAGATATAGTCTGCCGCGCCGATTAGGAGATAGAATAGGGCAATTCTCAGCCCCATGTCGAGTACGGTGGTAAGGACCAGGCCTATCCCCCTTAAAATCGAATAGTCCCTAAGCAGCAGTATCATTCCCATCCTGTCGCTTATGGTGGTATATGCCACATAGCCCACCACAAATATCTTCAGGATGGATTTCAAAAGGTCTACTAGCTTCTGCTTTGAAAAAAGCCTCTTAAAGCCGCTTAAGGGGCTCAATTTATCGAATTTGGGCTTCAGTGGCTCCGTAGTGACCCGCCATTTCACCTGCACCAGATTTACGATAAATGCCAATAGAAAACCGATGAGAAGAATGGGCAGCAGTATATAACCCATACGGATGATGGCACGGTTTATAAGGGTGATATAATCGTATACAACTATCCTGCCCTCCGGCACTTTCGTAAATTCAGGTATCAGCCCGTACACCCAGCGGAAATTCTCAAAAAAAACCTGTCCGGCATATAGACCTATAAAACGGAGAACCAGGAAAAGCTCCAGAAGTGACAGTGCATTCCAGACCTCCTGGCTTTTCGCCACCTGGCCCTTTTTTCGGGCATCATCCAGCTTCTTGCTGGTTGCCTGCTCAGTTTTCTCTCCGCCAGGCCCCTCCTTGGCGAAGAACTGCAGGTCATAGCATAGCATAGGCCGGCTTTCCCTGGTCATGCCATAGCCCTCACTATATCCGTCATCATGCTCCTCATCTGCTGAAATACGAAATCCGATACCATTGGAAGGAGCCTGGCTGTCAATATAAGGGCCGTAAACCCTACGAAAATCTTCAGCTGTATGCCTACGGCAAACATATTCATCTGAGGGGCAACCTTGGCCAGCACTCCCAGGGTGGAATTCAAAAGGATCATGGTCGCATATATAGGCAGGTATATACGCAGCGCAACTAAAAAAGCATTTGTGATAAATCCCATCATAGCTGTCAGCATGAGGTTCGCATTGAATCCTGAGTGCCCCAGCGGGATAAGGCTGTATCCCTCTATGAAA
Organism: Lachnospiraceae bacterium; assembly: GCA_017634355.1. Lineage (GTDB taxonomy): Bacteria > Bacillota > Clostridia > Lachnospirales > Lachnospiraceae > NK4A144. The sequence continues at coordinate 10,336 of JAGBNO010000064.1, read as the reverse complement.
GCCCGTAGTATATAATGGTGCTGCCCGCTTACAAGGAGCATTAGCAGAAAAGCATATTGATACAGGCTTCCCGAAAAACCCGTCTGCTGTCTTGTGACCGGATCGAAAAGGCTTACCATTGAAAGCCCTATGTCCATATCAGTGAGCGAACCCGCAAACTGCAGCATGGACATGCACATATTCCCCACAAAGCCTATTATAAGCCCGCAGCTCGCCTCCTTAAGCACTAAGGCCGCATATCCTATGAGAGTGCTGTATTCTAGTTCTGCATGCGACAGCATAAATTCATATAATAGCGATGCGATGCACAGAGAAAAAATCACCTTAAAGCGTCTTGGGACATTGCCTGTGCTGAATATTGGAGCCGTATGCACAAAACAGGTGATCCTTGTGAGAAGCAGCAGAAAATACTCTAAATCCCTGACTGTAAAGCTAAATCGCAGCATGTCCCTATGGCTATCTTATATATAATGAGAAATCCTGCCATAGCTTATTCATGAAACCCACCATATTATTCAGCATCCAGTGCCCCAGTATCATCATGGTGATAAAAATCCCCAGAACCTTTGGCACGAATGTCAAAGTCTGTTCCTGTATGGAAGTCACCGTCTGGAAAATGGAAACTGACAGCCCTATTATCAAGGAAACCGCAAGCAGCGGGCCCGAGGTTGTGATAACGACAATGAGGGCTTCCTGTATCATATCGGTGACCGTACTTATTTCCATACAAAAGCCTCCCTTTAATAAAAAGTCTTAACTAAAGAGCCTATCACCAGACTCCACCCATCTGCCAGCACAAAAAGCAGCACCTTGAATGGCATGGAGATAGTCGTAGGCGGCAGCATCATCATACCCATGCTCATCAGTGTGGACGCAACTACCATATCTATGACTATAAAGGGAATATATATAATAAACCCAATGATAAAAGCCGTCCTGAGCTCGGATATCATAAATGCAGGTATCAGCACCCTTGTGGGTATGTCTTCGAGATTATCAAGGGATACGTCCCTCATATCCGCTATATCCAGAAAGAGGTTCACATCCCTCTTCTGCGTCTGCCTGTACATAAAGGTCCTTAGGGGCGAAAAAGCAGCCTCCACAAACTCATCCTGCGTCATCTCCCCCGCCTCAAAGGGCTTAACGGCGGTCTCGTTTATCTGGTTGATGGTGGGCTGCATTATAAAAAAAGTCAAAAATAATGTTAACCCTATCAACACTTGGTTTGGCGGCGCAGTCTGTGTGCCTATGGCCGCGCGTGTGAAATGCATCACTATCAGTATCCGAGTGAAAGAGGTTAACATGATAATCAGCAGAGGAGCCATGGCCATCAGCGTTAGGGTAATAAGTATCCTAAGAGACCCGGCCAGATTTCCCCTGCCGTCATTATAGGTTATATTCAGATTGTTGCCGACATTCAGCTCTCTCAAGGTTTCCGGGTTCTCTGTGGTTCCCGGCTGCCGGATCACCGTATCAGAATCATAGCCATCCTCTTCTATTCCCAGCTGATTATATGTACGGTCCCTTGTTCCCTCTACCGTAGTATCATTGCCCTCATAAGAGCCTATGTCCGGTCCTATATTCTCCTGGGCATGAACATACAGCGGCATAAAAATAAGTACGTTGAAAATGAGATAAACTATACATAAGAGCTTAAAATAAATCTTAGCTCCCATCCTATCCTTTCTCACTATCTTCTCTATTATCGGTCTTTCCTGATTCTTTAGCTGCGAGCGAAGCAGTGCTAAGTTTTTTTCTGGCTTTTTCCAGAATCCCCTGAAAAGGCGATGCCACCCCTGATCTATCCTCTTCTTTAAGATTCAGCTCCGATACGGGTATCTCAGAGAGCATAACCACTCTATCCCTGGACACCGCCAGAACAAGCACGCGCTCCGCAACTTGTACGAGCTGTATATATCTGCCAGTGCCTATGCGGCAGGTCTCAAGGACAGTCACATTTTTTCCCTGCTGCTTCCCTTTCTCATATATCCCCACAAAGCGTGTGACGTAGAAAGCCACAAACAGCACAAGCACGAATATGACGAGCGCCGACAAGAGATCCGCTACATCCCGCCAGCCTGCCAAAAGGCAGAAAGCCATTTATCCCACGACTTTCTTAACAGCCTCAAGCACCCTTTCAGCTTGGAAAGGTTTAACAATGAAGTCCTTTGCTCCGGCCTGTATAGCCTCTATGACCATGGCCTGCTGTCCCATGGCCGAGCACATGATGACCATGGCTGCAGGGTCTGCCGATTTGATTTTCTTTAACGCCTGTATTCCGTCCATTTCGGGCATGGTAATATCCATCAGCACGAGATCAGGCTTAACTTCGCCATATTTTTCCACGGCTTTTGCCCCATTCTCAGCCTCCCCCGCGACATTGTAGCCATTCTTGGTGAGAATGTCCTTGATCATCATCCTCATGAAAGCCGCATCATCACAAATCAGAATGTTCTTTGCCATACCTTTCCTCTCTTCCTATTACTTATTTTATTATTTCCGTCACCCTGACTCCAAAACTCTCCTCTATTACAACTACCTCGCCCTTAGCGACATATTTGCCGTTTACCAGCACATCTATAGGCTCGCCCGCTATCTTGTCCAGCTCTATGATGGTACCGGGCGAGAACTCCAATATCTCGCTTATGGACTTGTGTGTCCTGCCTAGCTCCACAGTGACCTCCAGAGGCACATCCTTGATGAGGTCTATGTTCTCCTGACTCTGCAGAGGATTTACATCCCCTGAGAAATTCTGGAACATGGCAGGCTGTACATTCACATTTGCCTGTGGCTGCATAGGCATACCCATCATAGGCATCCCCATGCCCATCTGTGGCATACCCATCTGAGGCATACCCATCTGGGGCATTCCCATTTGCGGCATACCCATCTGGGGCTGCATTCCCATATCGGGAGCCATCTGCGGCGCAGCCTGTGGCGGAGGTGTGCTCTGCACCGAAGGGGCAGGCTCAGGAGCCGAAGCCGCGGCAGGCGCCGCATCTTCCGTTCCACCTCCCATGAAGTGGTCATAGAGCTCTTTTGCGAACTCAATGGGATATAGCTGCATGATAGTAGAATTCACAAGGTCTGCTATCTGCATCCTGAATGAGACTTTTACAAAGTCCCCGGCCAGGAAGGGGGCTATATCTTTCGGATCGCCGAATTCAGCCAGATCTAGGAGCGATGCCTCCGGCGGGCTTATATCTATCATCTTTCCCAGCATGGATGAGAGGGATGTTGCCGCCGAACCCATCATCTGATTCATGGCCTCAGAAATAGCCGATAAATGCAGTTCTCCAAGCTCTCCGTCTGTATTGGTGCCGTCCCCGCCCATCATCAGGTCTGTGATGACCTTCACGTCGTGTTCCTTAAGCACCATTATGCTGGAGCCGTCCAGGCCTACTTTATAATGTATCTGTACAAATACACAGGGTTTCTCGTAATCCTTTATAAGGGTGTCCCAAGTGGCCATCTCTACAGTAGGTGTCGTTATATCTACCTTTTGATTGACCAAGGAGTAAAGCGTGGTGGCCGAAGTCCCCATGCTTATATTGGCAATCTCACCTACGGCATCTTTCTCTGCTTCAGATAGAAGATCAGACCCTGAGCCGCCCCCGCCTGCATCCGGGGCAGGCTGAGAGGCATCAGCCCCGCCGGACCCGTCATCGGCCACCATACCGCTCAGGAGTGAATTTATCTCATCCTGAGACAACATTCCTTCCATGTTGTCATTCCTCCTCTCTGATGACTGATGTTATCCGCACAGCATACTCGTTTTTAATAGCTCCGGGCAATGCAGTGAATTTCTTTATATTGCCCACATATACATTCAGTTCTTCTGCAACCTTTGAATCCAGGCGTATGATGTCGCCGGGCTGCAGATTTACGAAATCGGACACAGATATGATGCTCTTCCCCAGAACTGCCTTTATAGGCATAGGCACGTGGTTTATCATATCTTCTATGTGATCCCTGTAGTCTTCATCATTGCCATTTTGCATAGTGGAGAACCAGTACTTAGTATTCAGCTTGTCCATGATGTTCTCCAGAGTGAAGAAAGGCAGGCAGACATTCATGAGGCCTTCAACCTCGCCTATCTTCATATTCAGGGTCACTATTGAGATCATCTCGGTCGGGGCTATGATCATTGCAAACTGCGGGTTCGTCTCCACCCGCTCTAAGACGGGCGATAGCTCCACCACGTTTCTCCACGGCTCACGCATAAGCCTTACACATATAACAATGATCTTCTCCAGTATAGACAGCTCTATGTCTGAGAAATCCCTTATCTTCTCAAGCGGCTCCCCTGCGCCGCCAAGCATTCTGTCTATTATCGCAAAGCCCACATTGGAGGCCAGCTCCATCATAATATTCCCGTTCATAGGCAGGAAATTAATAATCCCCAGTATGACAGGATTCGGAAGGGAATTAGTAAATTCAGAGAAGGTAAGGGCCTCTGAGTTCACCACCGTCACCTGCACACTCTTACGAAGATATACAGGAAGGTTGGTGGATAATAGCCTCCCAAAATGCTCAAATATAATTTCCAGCGTTCTTAAATGCTCTTTGGAGAACTTAGCGGGCCGCTTGAAATCGTAGTCCTTTACAGGCCTCTCATCGACCTCCTTAAGCTCCTTGGCATCTATTTCACCAGAAGTAATTCCCGCCAGCAGGGCGTCTATTTCATCTTGTGACAGTACGTCTGCCATTGGGCAAATACACCCCTTTCGTTACCCTTATTGCAATAACCAGCTGCTGAAAGATACTCCGCAGATGAAGCGCGAATTGTACATCTCCTGCAGATTGTCCAGTATTTTCTGCTGTATCCTCTCCCTGTCCATAGTGCTGGCTTCTTCATAGGTATACGAGCCTATGACCCTGTCTATGGTGTCCTTTACAAGCCCTTCCTGCGCCGGCAGGTTCGTGGCATAAGTTTCATAATCCGTATCCTTGGTATTTAAGGAAAGTGTCACTCCCACAACAGCAAAGTGATCCTTGCCGTCCCCATCGGGATTGGGCTTTAATCTGATGGTAAGCTGATCCGCAATATCATAGGGCTCTATGTCTGCAAGGGCTACTCCATTGTTGCCGGAAGACATGCCGCCCGATCCGGCAATTCCAAGATCCAGCTGTATGGCGCTGGAAATATCCCCCACCAGCTCCATGGTCTTCTGGTTGGCAGGAATGACCGTGAACATCATTATACCTGTCATCACCGTATTCACAAGGAGCAAAGCCAATATTATTACTGAGATCATATTCTTTTTCATCTACTTCCACCTTCTAAGTCAAAGCGAGTCACTTAGGCCATTGTAAATCTTTACTTCAACCCGCCGGTTTTTGGCACGGCCCTCCGGCGTGGAGTTATCGGCTACAGGCACATACTCCCCCCGTCCGGAATGTTTGATCTTTGCCGGATCCAGGCTGGTATGCGATATGAGATAGTCAAATACCGAAAGTGCTCTTGCCCCCGATAGCTCGTCATTGCTGCTGTAGCGTCCTCCCCTGCCCACAGGCACATTATCAGTGTGGCCCTCTATCTCTATGGTGCCATCGGCATAGCGCACCAGCAGCTCTCCTATCTTATCCACATAAGGCAGGGCATCTTCTTTTATTGTATCACTTCCAGAATCAAATAACAACGCACCATTTACAGTTAGCAGCACATACTGGCTGGTGTAATCCACATCTATTTCCTGCCCCAGAGTAGTCTCTGAAAGCATCTCCTCTATCTGTTCCGCCAGCTGTTCTGATGCCTCAAGCTGCGCCTCGGTAAGCTCCTCTTTGGCCTCAGCAAGCTTTTCATCCTCACCCTCCATGCCTCCGCTGGCATTTTGGTCGCTCTCCTCGTCAGAAGCCTGCTGTATCTCATTATTTGTAGAGCCCTGCTCCGTAAGTCCCATGGAACTGAAGTACACGCTGAGTTCATTTAACTGCGACACGCCGTTATTCACCATGGTTCCATCGCCTATGGCAGAACCGCCAGCCTGGAATATGCTGAATGTCTCCGCAAAAGATTTAGCTACCTCGTCATACTTCTTCGCATCCACAGATGACATAGAAAATAGAAGAGCAAAGAAGCAGAGAAGGAGGTTCATCAGATCGGAGAATGTAGCCATCCAGGCTGGCGCTCCTGGTGGCGGCGGATCTTCTTTTTTCTTGCCCATTTTATCACCTTCTCTGAATCAGGCCCGGCAGTAAATTACCCGGCCCATGCGGCCTTAGCCCTCGCCTCCGCCGCCTCCATCACCTTCAGATACAAAGCTCTCCGCATCCTTGGGCGACAGATATGACTTCAATTTCTCTTCTATAACCCTGGGGTTCTCTCCTGCCTGTATGGACAACAGCCCCTCCACCTGTATGCCCTTTATGGCCATCTCTTCTGCATTCTTCGCCTTAAGCTTGGTGGCCACGGGCGTGCATATCCAGTTTGCGAGGAGCGAACCATAGAAAGTGGTTATAAGTGCCACGGCCATGGAAGGTCCTATGGATGAGGGGTCCGACAGGTTCTTAAGCATGTTGACCAGTCCTATGAGCGTTCCTATCATACCCCAGGCAGGCCCCATGGAGCCGACGTCTTCCCAGAAACCAGAATTCTCCTTGTGCCTTCCCTCTATGGCGTCCATCTCAGTCTCCATGATGGCACGGACCAGTTCCGGGTCTGTGCCGTCCACCACCAGCATTATGCCCTTTTTCAGAAATGCGTCCTCTATGCCGCCGGAAGCCTCTTCCAGAGCCAGCAGCCCTTCCTTCCTCGCCACGTTGGAAAGGTTTATTATCTGCTTTATGACCTCCCCTGCCTGTACTGTAGGCATTTTAAATATCATTTGAAAGGATTTGAGCCCTGTTACGAACTGCGGGAGCGTCTTACTGGCAAGAACCGCAAAGAATGCTCCTCCAAACGTTATGAATATAGAGTCCCTGTCTATAAAGCTTGCCAGAGCCGACATTCCATTAGAACCAACTATTCCATAGAACATCAGGCCAAAACACACTACAAGACCTATAGCTGATGCTATGTCCATAAGTCAAAAATCCCCTTTGAGCTACCCGTCATTAACTGCTCCCATAAGGGACAGCCTATAGCTTAATCACCTTTTTATAAAAGCGTCAAGTAGGCCGGGCTGAATAGCCGCACTTAAAAGATTTTACTAGATTAAGTATTTCCTGTCTACTTTCCTTCACAAGAATTTTCTGTCCTGTGCCAAAGGTCAGTACAGTATCAGGAGTCTCCTCCACAAGCTGGATATAATCCTCATTTACCAGTATCCTAGTTTCATCCAGCTTGGTAAGCTCTATCAAGTCCCTCTCCTTTTACGCTTAACTATGGCCGCATACAGAAAACTTGAATATTATAGCACACTTTTTCCTATTCTGAAAGTGTGGATAAAACCTGTATTTTACCGCCCAAAAGTACATTGCCCTCTTTATCATAGCAAACTGCGGCCTGTCCGGGGGCCGGAGCCCTGACAGCTTCTGAAAAAATTATTTTTAAGCCGTCCCCCTTGGTCTTGGAAATTACGGCCTCTTCTCCCCTGTGCCTATATCTGATGCGGACCGTTGCGTTGATTTCTTCATTTTCCTCAAGGGGAGCCGCTCCCATATAGTTTATCTCACTTATGCCTATTTCTTTCTTATACAGGGAACTGTCGCCGCTCAGCACTACATCCGCACTATCGCTCCTTATTTCCTTCACATAGGCAGGGTGGCCCAATGCGATGCCAAGCCCCTTCCTCTGTCCCACCGTATAATGAATTATGCCTCTATGTTTCCCCAGCACGGTTCCATCTTCATCTACGAAATTTCCCTCTTTAATGTCCCTGTCTCCGGCATTTTCCTCTACAAATTCTCCATAGTCGTCCCCATCTATAAAACAGATCTCCTGAGAATCTTTTTTTAAGGCCACAGACAGACCGGCTTTTTCAGCAATGCTCCTTACCTCCGGCTTCGAAAGGCCTCCCAAGGGAAAGAGGCTTTTTTTTAGCTGCTCCTGAGTAAGGCCATAGAGCATATAGCTCTGATCCTTATTCTTCTCTGCGGCTTCCCTTACGGCGAGGCGACCATTAGCCAATTCGGATATTCTGGCATAGTGGCCCGTTGCAACATAATCAGCATGAAAAACCCCTGCAGCATGCAGCATCCCGCCCCATTTGACTTGCGGATTGCACATCGTGCAGGGGTTTGGCGTGAGTCCTAAAAGGTAGTCGCTCACAAAGGGCTCTATCACATATTTACGGAATGAATCCATAGCATTTTCGGCGTAAAAAGCTATTCCCAGGGCATCGCAGATCCCCCTGGCCTCCTCTACCTCGCAGCAGCGGCCGGGGCTTCCGTCCCCATTTGTCCAGGTCTTCAGCGTAAGCCCCAGCACCTCATGCCCGGCCGCTTTCAGGAGATATGCGGCAACTGCGCTGTCCACTCCGCCGGACAGTCCGACTATGATCCTGGCCATTTTATTGCTGCTTAAAGCTATTTACGGCCTTTAGCACGGCCTTCAGCTCTTCTTCCCCGTGGCTGCCCGATAGGAATATGGCTTCAAACTGTGAAGGCGCCATTAGTACGCCATGGTCCAGCATGTGCCTGAAAAATGACGCGAACATATCCGTATCGCTTGTTTTTGCGTCTTCATAATTCCTGACAGCTTTATCCGTAAAGAAAATTGAGCCCAGGGAAGATATATGGTTTAAGGTATGCGCTATGCCCTTACCATTTAAGATATCATCAACTTCCTTGAAGAAGCTGTCGCCCTTGTCTTTAAGGGCTCCGTAAAACCAGTCATTTTCTCTTAAATACTTAAGCTGGGCGAGTCCCGCAGCCATGGCTATGGGATTTCCGCTAAGGGTCCCTGCCTGATAGACAGGGCCCAGGGGAGCGACCTTTTTCATTATATCTTTTCTGCCGCCATAGGCCCCTACCGGCATGCCTCCGCCTATTATCTTTCCGTATGTGACTATATCAGCCTCTATGCCAAAGTACTCCTGCGCCCCTCCGAATGCAAGGCGGAAACCGGTTATCACCTCGTCAAAAATAAGGAGCGCCCCATGCTTCTCACATAAGGCCTTTATGCCGCTTAAGAACCCCTGCTCCGGAAGGACCACTCCCATATTTGCGGCCACAGGCTCAACGATGACAGCCGCTATATTGTCCTTATTTGCTTCAAAGAGCTGTTCCAGGCTATTTAAATTATTATATTGTGCCGTAAGCGTATCCTGGCTCACTCCTACAGGAACTCCCGCGCTGTCGGGCGTCCCCTGGGTCATGGCGCCGGAGCCGGCCTTCACCAGCATAGAATCTGAATGTCCATGATAGCAGCCCTGGAACTTTATGATCTTGTCCCTGCCGGTAAACCCCCTTGCCAGGCGTATGGCGCTCATAACTGCCTCTGTGCCTGAATTGACCATGCGTATCATCTCCACGCTTGGTATGGAGGAAGTGATGAGCTCTGCTATCTCCCCCTCCTTCTCTGTGGCCGCGCCAAAGCTTAAGCCGTCCCAGATAGCCTTCTGTACGGCCTCCAGCACATCCATATTCCCGTGTCCCATTATCATGGGGCCCCAAGAGCCTATTAAGTCTATGTATTCGTTCTCATCTACATCCCAGATACGGCTGCCTCTGGCGCGTTTTATGAACCTGGGGTCCATTCCTACGGACCTAAACGCCCTGACCGGAGAATTGACGCCTCCGGGGATAAGCTCTCCCGCCTTTCTGTAGAGTTCCTCTGACCTTGTCATCCTATCTTCCCCTCTTTCATACATTCAGCAAGCTCCCTCGCATAATAAGTGATATAGATAGAGGCGCCTGCCCTATATGCCGCTACGGCCATCTCGCACATTATCTTCTCCTCGTCTATCCAGTCATTTAAGGCCGCCGCCTTTACCATGGCATACTCGCCGCTCACGCTATATGTGGCTATGGGCAGGTCTGTGGCATCGTGTACTTCCCTCACGAGGTCCAGATAGGACATGGCCGGCTTCACCATTATGATATCCGCTCCCTCGTCCACGTCTAAAAGCGCCTCTTTGATGGCTTCCCTTCTATTGTGGAAATCCATCTGGTAGCTCTTCCTGTCCCCGAATGAAGGCGCAGAACCCGCCGCATCCCTGAAGGGCCCATAGAAAGAGGAGGCGAATTTAACGGCATACGACATTATCGGTATGTCGCTATGGCCATTTTCATCCAGCTTTTCCCTTATGGCCTGCACCCTGCCGTCCATCATATCCGAAGGCGCCACCATCTGCGCCCCTGCCTCTACATGCGAAAGCGCAGTCTTGGCCAATAGTTCCAGCGTTTTATCATTGTCCACGTCGTGCCCTTTAAGCACTCCGCAGTGCCCGTG
>JAGBNO010000063.1 GCA_017634355.1 Lachnospiraceae bacterium | reverse complement strand
CGATAAAGAGGTTCTGCACCCTCTTGGTAGGAAGGCTGATGTGTATGGTCATCTCGCCACCCTTTACGGTCAGGTCGCCCTTGCCCTTATTGGCCTCGTTAACATGGAACATATCGCCGTCAGACTTGAAATCCGCAAGATAGGTGCCATCCTCCAGCTCTCCTGTAGCGGCTTCATTGGAAGATACTCCCTCTCCAGCCTTAAGAGCCTCTCCGTCAATAGCGGCTTTAGTATGCGCCACATACACATCCTGCACTGCGGCGATTCCGCCTAAGCCATTGATCTGGCAGTCTACGCTGTCAAAGTTGCCTGAAGCTGTGAACTGGCTTGCCCAGCTGTCCTCTTCGGCACCTGCCATATCGTTATTGGCATGGTCTCCCGCCACTACCATAAGGGGACGGAGTATTACTTTCTTGTAGCCTGCTTCCTTGATCTTGTCTATAACTGCACTGCACTCTGTATCGGCGGGCTCGCCCTCCACTGTGCCTATGAAGACATTCTTATAACCGAGCTTGTCCATCTGTGCCTGCATCTGGTCATAAGTCACGCTGGCCGCATGTGAAGTGCCGTGCCCCATGAATACAAATGCCGTGCCGTCCTTATCGGCCGCATCCACGCTGTCAAAACCGGCAACCTTTACTGCCTCTTCTACGACAGCCTTGGCGACAGTCTCTTTGTCAGAGTTTACTGCAGAAGCGTCTGCGCCTACCTCGCCCAGAAGGGGCTCAGCCAGCTTCACTGTTTCAAATTTATCTACATATCCCTGCAGCACTTCATTCAGCTCATCGTATTCTGCGCCGTGCATCAAATGGGTGGGCTGTACCACAAGGTTCTTGACGCCGCTTGCTACCGCGCGGTCCAGGGCCTGCTGCATATTGTCTATGCTCTCCCCATCCCTTGCGAGGACATGGTTCATTATGATCTGCGCAGTGAAAGCCCTGCGTATATCCCAGTCGGGATTGGCTGTCGCAAGAGCCTTCTCTATGCCGCCTATATCGGTAACCCTGCTGTCATTAAATGATGTGCCGAAGCTCACCACCAGGATCTCGTTCTCCCCTATGCCATCCTGATTTAACGGATCGTCCTTGGAAGCATCGCCGGTGTCCCGTCCGAAATAATCGGGATCTGCGCTAGTACCGCTGACAAGCTCTTTCTGGGCATCCGTCAGGGCATCCCAAGCTTCCTTCGCTTCCTTGCACTGTGCTTCTGTCTCAGGAGTCCACTCCTGTACATAGATAGCATCGATAAGCTCTCCCACATGGGCAGCCGCTTCCTCATCGCTTGCGGCTCCCTCAGTAGCCGCTTCTGCCTCTCCCTCAGCCGGAGCCGCTTCTGTTGCAGCGGCTTCTTCTGCCGGTGCGGCTTCCTCAGCGGGTGCAGCTTCTTCTGCCGGTGCGGCAGGCGCCGCTGTCTGTGCCGGGGCGCTGCAGCCATAGAGTCCGGTCCCCAGCATCGCAGATGCGCAGAGGACTGCCATAATCTTCTTTCTCATTTCGCTTTTTCCTCCCTTATTACTAGAAAAATAAAAAAGTCAGCGGTGGCTTCCAGCAACAGTAAATTTAATCGTTACCGAAAAGCACCGCCTGCAATACTAGCACAGTTTCAATTTGTATGTCAATAGAATTTATTGAGCACTTTCCATAGGTGTGGATATTACTCTAGAAGCTCAATACTTTTTAAGGAGCTGTTCATAAATATCCTTTCAAAGATGCGCTGTATTTTTTCGGCTGTGCTGACCAAAAATCTGCCGCTATGCGAGCGGCCCATAAATGTGCTATGTAACTGATTTTTGGTAAGTGCGGCTTGTTTAGCCCTTTCTTTTGGCTTATACTGTTCCTGTAATTGACACCCTCCTCTGCCTTGCCTGTGCCACTGGCCAAGGAATGGGCGTAAAGTTAACTTTCCTTTAAGGAGTATATGTAATGCGTCTGCCATCGGATTGGGATAAACCCAGCCCTGAAAACAAAGAGCTCTGCAGGCTTTTCAAAGCGGGCATTATAAGCACTGGAAACGCAAGGCTTCCATACAGGTATTTTGCACCGGATAATAGTTCTAAGCTCCCTTTGGTCTATTATTTCCACGGGGCCGACTGCTTTGGCAATGACAATGAATCCCAGCTCGAAATGCACGATGCCGGCACTCTTCTCGCAAGAACTGACTGGCAGCTGCATCACCCTTGCCATATCATTGCCCCCCAGTGCAAGCCCAAGGACAGCTGGGGGTCTTTGGCCATACTTGACGCACTGGAAAGGCTGCATGAGAGCTATATTTCAGGACATAATATAGATAAGGACAGGGTTTACGCATACGGCTACAGCGCAGGCGGAATAGGCCTCCTGCGTATGCTGAAGAAAGATAAGAATCCCTTTGCGGCGGCTATCCCCATCTGCGGGGCAACCGAAAGGGACAGGCTAGATGCTTTGAAACACACTCCTATATGGCTGGTACACGCTGTAGACGACACCATAGTTCCTGCCAGCTATAAAAAGCTGCACTCACAGGGGCTGACTATACTGGGATCTAAGGACCTTTACGAAAGACTTAAGGACGACCCCGGCTATGACCTGCACTATGAGGAGCTTCCCGAAGGATATATGAAGTCTGTGTACAATGCCAATCCCCACTGCTCCTGGGTGCACCTCTCCCACTGCCCGCACATCTGGGACTGGCTCTTTAAGCAGAAACGGGAGCATTAGTGACTATTTAAAAGAATCTAATAGTTCTTTTCATACACTCAAAACTTTCAGCTCATCAAGGACAGATTCGTCCCATTCAAATGTCATATTGTCTGATCAGTTCCTCCAGAAGTTCCGCATGGCTTAAGAGGTAGTATAGGCTAAAGGAAAAGAGCGCAAGCCCTGCCGCAAGACCGACGGACGCTGTAATGAGGCCGGTTCTGGCCCTTGGGCTCATTACAGCATCCCCTCCCCTGGACAAAAGTGCCAAAACTATGGCTGTAGAGCCCAGTATCATAGGTGGGAGTATGAATATGGCCCCGACTACAGATATAATGCCCATTGTCAAAGCCGCATTGGCAAGCCCCTGGCCCTTGCCGCTATCCGCAGGGCCAAACTCATTATGTGCCTGCCCATTGCCGCCTAAGGGATTTCCACCATCAAATGAATCCACTTTTCACTCCTATATTACGATGACTTTCGTAAGGCCTGACTAAGGATCTGTGCAAGCAATTGAGCTCTAGTCTTCCAGCCCAAAGGCGTCGTGTATCGCATTCACCGCCCTCTCAGTGTCTTTTTCCCTAATGAGGACAGTTACCCTTATTTCCGATGTGGAGATCATATTTATGTTTATATCGGCATTGTAGAGGCACTCAAACATCTTGGCCGCTACCCCCGGTGCGCTCATCATGCCTGCGCCGACAATAGAGACCTTTGCCACCCCCTCGTTCACGTCTATCTTATGAGCCCTTAAGTTCTCCATTTTTTTCTCAATGAGCTCTACACAATCCTTTGTATCATCCTCAGGTATGGTGAAGGATATGTCCTTAGTCCCATCCCTTCCTATGGACTGCAATATCATGTCCACATTCACATTGGCCTTGGCTATCATATCGAAAAGCTTGAAAGCCACGCCCGGCCTGTCTTCAAGACCGATTACCGAAATCCTTGTCGTATTCCTGTCTGCGGCCACGCCGCTTATGAGCATACCTTCCACCTTTGTGACCTCCTTGATAATAGTGCCCTCAGACTCATTTAGGCTGGAGCGCACTATGAGCGGTATATTGTATTTCTTCGCAAGCTCTACGGAGCGGTTATGCAGCACTCCCGCCCCCAATGTGGCAAGGTCCAGCATTTCGCCGTATGTGATCTCCTTTAATTTCCTGGCTTTCGGCACTATCCTCGGATCTGCGGTATAGACGCCCTCCACATCCGTGAATATCTCGCACTGGTCGGCATGAAGTGCGGCCGCCAGGGCCACGGCAGTCGTGTCTGACCCCCCGCGCCCCAGTGTGGTCACATCGTCATACTTATTTATGCCCTGAAAGCCCGTGACTATTACTATCTTGTGGTTGTCCAGCTCGTGATGTATCCTCTCCGTGTCTATGCGCTTAAGCCTTGCGCTGCCATAAACCCTGGTCGTGTGCATGGCGACCTGAAAGGCATTCAGCGATACCGAAGGTATCCCTAAAGACGCGAAGGCCATGCTCATAAGCGCCACTGAGACCTGCTCTCCCGTAGAGAGCAGCATATCCAGCTCGCGCTTTGGCGGGGAGTCATTTATGTCCTTCGCCATGTCCAAAAGTACATCAGTCTGCTTCCCCATGGCAGAAAGCACCATTACCACCTTGTGCCCCGCCTGATAGTCCTTCATGCAGCGCCTGGCTACATTGAATATCCTCTCCTTATCGGCGACAGAGGTGCCGCCGAACTTCTTCACCAAAAGCATAGGTCTCTCTTATTCTCCTCTATTCATTAAGCAGTCTGTCTATCAGCATGGGGCCTGCCGCCAGGTCCATTCCGGATAAAGCGGCCTCCCTTTCATTATATTTATGGTCTTTTTTCAGATCCTTTCTGGAATCGTAGATAAGATAGGGCACAGGATCTGAGGTATGTGTCCTTATTGATATGGGTGTAGGGTGATCCGGCAGAACTGCCATGCGGTAAGTGAGCCCTGACGCTTCCAGGCCTTCCTTTACCGGCTTTATAACCCTCTTGTCCAGATTCTCTATGGCACGCACCTTTCTCTCCACTGAGCCCTGATGGCCCATTTCGTCAGGAGCCTCCACATGGACATATACGAAATCCAGATCCCTGTCCCTAAGGGCAGAGACTGCAGCGGCCGCCTTCCCCTCATAGTTGGTATTTAGGCCACCATTTGCGCCCTCTACCTTTATGACCTCCATAGACGCGCCTATGGCAATTCCTTTTAAGAGATCCACGGCCGAGATCATAGCCCCTTTTTTCCCTGTTTTTTCATAAAAGGGCGATAATAGCGGTTTAGTGCCTGCCCCCCAGAACCAGCAGCCATTGGCAGGATTTAAGCCCTGCTCTCTTCTCAATTTATTCAGAGGGTGTTCTTTTAATAGTTCGTATCCCCGCTCCATCATTTTCCTAAGGTATTCATCTTTGGGGAGAAAAGCCCCTATCTTCTGCCCCAGGTGGTCGTGTGGGGCTTCCAGGTCCAGTACTTCCCCATTTGCCCAGGTGAGGCAGTGGCGGTAGCTCGTGCCCACATAGAGCTTATGGTCTTCATCTTCTATGCTTTTCGCAAGCTCCTTGACCAGCACAGAGGCATCCTCTGTAGAAATCTCCCCTGAGCTATGGTCTATTATGGTCTGCTCTTCAAATGTCACCCCCGGCTCTTCTGACAGTGTGACCAGATTCATCCTTAAGGTAACATCGCTGTCCTTAAGGGGCACCCCAATGCTCAGCGCCTCCAGCGGAGACCTGCCGGAATAGTATTTCTTGGGGTCATATCCCAGGACAGAGAGGTTCGCCGTATCGCTGCCGGGCTTCATCCCCTCAGGTATAGTGTGCAATAGCCCTATTTCCGACTTCGGCGCGAGCATATCCATTGTAGGTGTATCCGCATACTCCAGCGGCGTCTTTCCGCCCAGCTCATCTATTGGCAGATCCGCCATCCCATCGCCTAGAATTATTATGTATTTCATTTCAGCTCTCCGTATCTTTTAGTGGTTTATCCTTATGTAGCTCTCCACCCCGCCAAATTTTTCCACAAGCTCCATGAACTCTCCTTCAGGCATAACAGCCGTCACCAGCCCCGCCTCATGCGGGAGGCTCTTCAGATAAAGGGTCTTTGACGCCCTGAAATGCGTCTCTGCCTCTTTTAATTTATCTGAGCTGACACGCACAAAGAAGGCCCTTTTGGCATTTTTATTGGATTCAAGGCTGAGCCTGTCAGGATCCCAGCAGATATATATGGTCTTGCCCAAATGCTTAACCACGTCCACCACATCCCCGACCACTGCGCTGGCCGTGGGCAGCGAACCGGCCCCGCTGCCGTAGAAAAGCGTATCGCCCACCATATTCCCATGGACAAAAACCGCATTGAATACGCCATTTACCTGGCAAAGCGGATGCCCCTTGGCAACAAGGAAAGGCGCGACCATGGCATAGTAATTTCTTTTCCCTTCCACTTCTTCCCAATAGGCGCTGGCTAAGAGCTTTACGGAAGCGTTCAGCTCTTTTGCGAAGGCAATATCCTCAGGACTGATATGCGTGATCCCCTCTGTCTCAATGTCCTCATAGTGTACTGTATGCCCAAATGCCAGGGAAGAGAGTATGGCTATCTTCCTGCAGGCGTCATAGCCCTCCACGTCCGCTTCAGGATTTTTCTCCGCATAGCCCAGCTGTTGCGCCTCCTTCAGCACATCCTGAAAGTCCGAGCCCTTTTCGGCCATTTCTGTGAGAATGAAGTTCGTTGTGCCATTTAAAATGCCGGAAACCTCGTCTATCTCATCTGCCGTAGAGGAGCTTATGAGGGGCCGTATGATGGGTATGCCCCCTCCACAGCTGGCTTCAAATAAGTAATTGACCTGCTTTTCCCTGGCTATGCTTAAAAATTCCGAGCCATGAGCAGCCACCAGTTCCTTATTGGAGGTGCAGACGCTTTTTCCTTTAAGAAGCGCGGCCTTGGTAAAGTCATATGCGGGATTCAGCCCTCCCATGGTCTCTACCACCACCTTCACCTCAGAATCGTTTAGGATAGTATCATAATCGTGCACAAGTATATCCTGCACGGGATCTCCCGGAAAATCCCTTAAGTCCAGCACATATTTGACCCTTATTTCTTCACCTGCCTTCTTGTCTATGAGAGCCTGATTTTCACTTATGACCTTTACTACGCCGGAACCCACCGTTCCGTAGCCCAGTATCGCTATCTTTACCATAATGTCCTCCACGTGAGTTTGCTATTTACGGCCGCCATACACCGTGCCTTATTCACCCTTTGTTTTCTATACTTTGCCACCGTTTGCCTTCCACACAAGATAGCCGTTTATGAAAGGATCTAAATTGCCGTCCAGAACGCTCTCCGCCTGTGCCACTTCTACTCCGGTGCGCAGATCCTTGACCAGCTGGTAGGGCTGCAGGAAATAAGAACGTATCTGTGAACCCCAGGCGTTATCCTTCACCTCTCCCCTTATTTCGGACAGCTTCTCCGCATTATTTTCCTTTGCCAGCATATAGAGCTTTGCCTTCAGCATCTGCATGGCCTTGTCCTTATTCTGGAACTGTGAACGCTCATTCTGGCAGGTCACTACTATGCCTGTGGGATAGTGGGTTATCCTTATGGCGGAAGATGTCTTATTTATATGCTGTCCGCCTGCGCCTGAGCTCCTGTAGGTATCTATGCGTATATCGTCAGGATTTATATCCACGTCCAGGTCTTCCTCTATGTCAGGCATCACATCCAGGGATACAAAGGAGGTCTGACGCTTACCCTGGGCGTTAAAGGGGGAAATACGCACGAGCCTGTGTACCCCGCGCTCGGACTTCAGGTAGCCGTATGCATTCTCCCCGTCTATCTGGAAGGTTGCGCTCTTTATGCCGGCCTCGTCACCGTCCAGGCTGTCCAGCACCTCTACGGTGAATCCGTGTCGCTCTGCCCAGCGGCTGTACATACGGAAGAGCATGCTGCACCAGTCACAGGATTCGGTACCGCCTGCGCCTGCATTTAGCCTCAGGATGGCATTATTCCTGTCATACTGCTCCGAAAGCAGGGTCTTTAAGCGCAGCGCCTCATAGCTTTCCTTAAATGCGGCATATTCGGACTTTATCTCCTCCTCCAGCTCCTCGTCATTGTCCTCATTTGCCATGTCTATAAGCGGAAATAAGTCCTCAAACTGGGAGTCCAGCTTTTTATAAGTGGATACATCATCCTTTAAGCTGCCCAGCTCTTTACTCTGCTTCGTGCTTTTCTCAGGGTCATTCCAGAAGCTGGGCTCTTCCATTAGATGGTTCAGCTCGTCTATGCGGTTCTCTTTATTTTCCAGGTCCAGTGAGCGATAGAGGTTCTGCAATGGCTCGCGATAGCCCTCCAGCTCCACCTTCAGATTGTCCAGTTCTAACATATTTCCTCCTCTATTGCGGTGGTTTTTTGTAATTTCTGACTCACCCCGTAAAGCAATTGAGGCTCTTACCTATATCAATAGCCCTTGTCAAATGTCTGTACACAAATATTGGCATTTGCAGCAGCTCAGGCGGTCTTCCCGTGGCAGTTCTTGAATTTCTTCCCGCTGCCGCAGGGGCAGGGATCGTTGGGATATACCTTCTTCCCGTCCCGCTTCTTCGGCCCCTTCTGCGCCGATTCGTCTTTATTTGTGCCCGTGACCTTCGCCACCTGCTCCCTTTCCACCTTCTGCTCTATCTTTATGTGCATGAGGAGCTTGACCGTATCCTCTTTGATGCCGTTCACCATCTGGTCGAACATCTCAAAGCCCGCCGTGCGGTACTCCACCACAGGGTCTTTCTGCCCGAATGCCTGTAAGCCTATGCCCTGGCGCAGCTGCTCCATATCGTCTATATGGTTCATCCACTTCCTGTCTATGACCTTTAGGAGTATTACCCTCTCAATCTCCCGTATCTGCTCAGGCTCAGGGAACTCGGCCTCTTTACCCTCGTAGAACTTGACTGCGCTCTCCTTTAAGTGGTGCTTTAGCTCATTGGGCTTCATATCCCTCACATCGGGAGTTTTCACGGGTTCTATGGGGATGATTGGCAATAATAGCTCGTTTAGCTCCCTAAGGTCCCAGTCCTCATTTTTCTGGTCCTCGCCTATTACCATGTCCACTGCGCTCTCCACGATGTCAGTTATCATCTTATAAATGGACTCCCGCATGCTCTCGCCGTCCAAGACCTTGCGGCGCTCTGCGTAGATTATCTCCCTCTGGTCATTATTCACGGCGTCATAATCCAAGAGGTTCTTCCTTATGCCGAAGTTATTGTCCTCTATGCGCATCTGCGCCTTCTCTATGGCGCGGGTCAGCATCTTGTGCTCTATCTGCTCTCCCTCAGGCACATTCAGGGCATCGAATATGGCCATGAGCCTGTCTGAGCCAAAGAGCCGCATAAGGTCGTCCTCTAAGGAAATATAAAATCTGGAAACGCCAGGGTCGCCCTGCCTGCCCGAACGTCCTCTAAGCTGATTGTCTATGCGCCTCGCCTCGTGCCTTTCCGTGCCTATGATCATGAGGCCGCCGGCCGCCCTGGATGCCTCGTCCAGCTTGATATCCGTACCACGGCCCGCCATATTGGTGGCTATGGTAACTGCCCCGTGAACACCGGCCCCCGCTACTATCTCGGCTTCCAGCTCGTGGAACTTGGCATTCAGCACCTTGTGTTCTATGCCCTTTTTCCGCAGGAGCGCAGATAATTCCTCAGATGCCTCTATGGTAATCGTGCCGACTAGTATGGGCTGGCCCTTTTCGTGGACCGCCTCTATCTCGTCCACTATGGCCTTCAGCTTTTCTTTTCTCGTCTTAAATACAGCATCCTGCATGTCTATACGGGCTATGGGCTTATTCGTGGGTATGGTGATGACATCCATACTGTAGATCTCACGGAATTCCCTCTCCTCTGTGGCTGCAGTACCTGTCATGCCCGCCTTTTTCTCGAATTTATTAAAGAAATTCTGGAAGGTGATGGTTGCCAGGGTCTTGCTCTCTCTCTTTACCTTCACATGCTCCTTTGCCTCTATGGCCTGGTGCAGGCCGTCTGAATAGCGCCGTCCGGGCATTATGCGCCCTGTGAATTCATCCACTATCAGGACTTTGTCGTCTTTCACCACATAGTCCTTGTCCTTAGCCATAAGGTTATTTGCGCGAAGTGCCAGAATGATGCAGTGCTGTATCTCCAGGTTCTCAGGGTCCGCAAGATTCTCCAGATGGAAGAACTGCTCTACCTTCTGCACGCCGGAAGCGGTCAGGTTTACTATTTTATCTTTCTCATTAACTATATAGTCGCCGGACTCCTCTATCTCCA
Source organism: Lachnospiraceae bacterium (assembly GCA_017634355.1). Taxonomy (GTDB): domain Bacteria; phylum Bacillota; class Clostridia; order Lachnospirales; family Lachnospiraceae; genus NK4A144. The sequence goes on along the minus strand of JAGBNO010000063.1, from coordinate 28,419 downwards.
CACCCATAATGGCGTCCATTTTGGAGAGCTGCAGGCTGGAGGCCTCCCCCCTCTGCAGCTGCTTAGCCAAAATATCGCAGGCCTCGTAGATCTTTGTGGACTTGCCGCTCTGTCCGGAGATGATGAGGGGCGTCCTCGCCTCGTCTATGAGCACGGAATCCACCTCGTCTATGATGCAGTAGTGCAGTTCCCTCAGCACGAGCTGCCGCTTGTAGATCACCATATTGTCCCTTAGGTAGTCAAAGCCCAGCTCATTATTCGTGACGTATGTAATGTCACAGCCGTACGCCTTCTGCCTCTCTTCGCTGGTCATGCCGTTAAGCACCACGCCTACGGTGAGCCCAAGGAATTCATGCACCTGTCCCATCCACTCAGCGTCTCGCTTAGCGAGGTAGTCATTTACTGTAACTATCTCCACTCCCCGCTCTTTCAGGGCATTCAGATAGGCGGGCAGGGTGGATACCAGCGTCTTTCCCTCACCTGTCCTCATTTCCGCTATTCGGCCCTGATGAAGTATGATGCCGCCCATAATCTGTACGGGGAAGTGCTCCATATTGAGGACCCTCCTCGCCGCCTCCCTCACAGTCGCAAAGGCATCCGGCAGTATCTGGTCCAGGGTCTCCCCCTCTGAAAGCCTTTTCTTGAAGATCTTAGTCCTCTCCTTCAATTCCTCGTCAGAGAGCTTCATCATATCTTCCCTCATGGACAGTATCCTATCCACTATGGGCTGTATTTTCCTTATCTCCCTTTCGCTATGTGTACCAAAAATCTTATCAAAAATGCTCATTTATTTATGCTCCTCTTGCCTGAAATATCCAAGGCTCTTTCATAAGCGCGGCTTAATTATAAGGATATCTCAAGACATGCTTTACTATAATCAGTTCTATATTCTTTTGCTATATCAATAACAAATGTGTTTTATAAAAACAGCAAATGGTATTTTATCAGAAAGCCCTATACAGTTCAACTTTTCTGCAAAAAGTGTTATTGGAGCTCCTTCGTAGTGCCCCTGCTGTGGATTTTCCATAAGAAAACTACCAGTATGAAAAGGCTTGCGGCTATAGACAGCATATTTGCAAAAGCCTGAAGTGCTGTGCCTGTGTAATAGGCTGTGAGGGCTTTTGCCCCCTCCGGGTAAACCCTGAGCCTTCCATTTTCTCCCGTTCCGTCAGCTTTAAGCCTCCTGCCGCTTTCAGCCTCAAAAGCCCCATACCCCAGATAGTATATAAAAGGCAAGTCTATATATGCCTCACTGCCCTTTAAGTTTTCAACATTAATTCTGTTCCCCTGCCTGGATACTTCTATCTCGCCCTTATCCGTATATGCGGTATCTGCTTTCTTTCCGAGTTTCCCCCTGTCCTTCACGCCCTGAGGCAGCCATTCGCCGCCTATCACGGTCTCTGTGTAAGGCTCATATCTGAAATAGTCGTCAGAATAGGAGTAATAACCTTCATTATTTCCATCAAAATTAAACTGTGCAGCGATGAGCATAAGCCCCATAACCGTAATTAATGCACATTCTGCCGCAAAAGCCGTCCTCTCTTTTAACCACTCCGCTATAAATATTGCGCCTGAAAATGACAGCAGCACTGAGGATATGAGAAATAAGCGCCAGGGAAACTGTATGAAGCTTAAAAACCTGCCGAGCCTTGCCCAGGGGAAGAAGCCCGTGGAGCATAGGGCAAAGAGGAGTCCTGCCGCAGCGCAGAAGTCTGCGAATATTACTAAAAATTTCTGTTTCAGCTGACCCTGTACAAATAGCCCCGGAAGCTGCAATAAAAGCAATGGCAGCCCCAGCCCCGGAAGCTTATTTCTGAATACTTCCCTTAGAAGGAGCTTCTCATAGTTCAAGTCAAATATGGAATCCCCGTACTGAAATCTGCTATTTATGACCTGTTCCAGCATGGGTATCCAGTAAAAGGCTGTCGCCGCCAGTGTCAAAGCCGCAGTAGCCATTATAATTATCATGGTTTTAGGCTTCCTCTTTATGGAGGGCAGGGCCAGAAGCAGGGAAAATGCGCAGATAAGTGTACAAAAAACGGTGCTGAGCGTGTGGCAGAGCAGCACCCCAGCCATGCCGGCGCCAAATAGCCAGGGCTTTCTGAAATCCCTGAAAATAAGGTCATAGCAGCCCGCCAGCAATAGCGGCATAAATATATATGCCGTATACTCCCCTACTGCGCTACGGATATAGATATCGTCCAAATGGTACTGGCAGAGTGTGAATATCACGCTGCAGAGCAGGGCACTAAAGCTGTCTCCGCTAATGTATCGCATACAAATATACGATGTTGCCATTCCCAGGGCTATTGAGAGCGCTACGAAAAGGTGGAATGAAAGATTTATGGAAAGGCCCATTGCGCGCAGAACTGCGGGAAAATAGAGGAGAAAATCGGGATAAAAAAGGGAGCTGGCATAGCCTTCTCCGCCAAAGAAAAGCAGATTTACCCTTAGGAAAGGAAGCCCCGCCTCTATTCCAGCCTTTAAGGACTCTATACGGAGCAGATGGTACTCTATGTCATGCCCGTTTATGCAATTTACAGTAAAAAGGGGAAGACAGGCATAGATAAAGGTTATGAAAAGCAGGACGGCCACGAGAGGCTTCCCTATATTCTGCCTCATTTGAGCCTCCTTTGCCAGAGGCTTAAGGAATCCAGTATGCAACAAGGGAGCATAGTGCTCAAATCTTAGGCCTTTCTGCGGAGCAGCAGATGAGTCTCAGACGCAAATTCGCTCTTATCCACCACGAGCTGCAGTTCGTCCAGTATGGGCAGGAACTTGCCCTCGAAGTACTCCCTTAGCTTGGGATTCCCGCTCTGGTCTAAGCTCACGGATATCATGCGGTACAAGTCCATCATGTCTGAGCCGAATTTCCAGCTGGCCGTCTCTTCGAATCCTATGCCCTCTGCCATATATTTAAGGGAGGAATCTGAGAATAAATGCGTATGCGTGCCCCCTGCGTGGCGGTTGTAGCAATGCTGGTGCGAGGCTTCAAAAATACAGCTAAACGAAAAGAGCGGCACGGACAGGAATATATAGCGTATGGCAGTATTATCCTTAATGGCTGTGAGCAGGCTATGCAAATCTATAACGTGCTCCAGCACACCTATCAGAGTCACGGTATTGACCCCTGTTTCCCTTATGATCTGCGGTATGCGCCCACTGTCCACCTGTTCCAGTATACTTTCGCCGGCCATGCGGTTTGCGAACTCCACCTGAGGGCCGGATATCTCTATGCCCCTCGCCTTTATCCCTAAATGCTTAAGGGCTGACACGAAGTAGCCGCTGCCTGCGCCATCGTCCAGTATACTTATTTCGCCTTTCTCCAGCCCATCTTCCTCCAGCTTCCCGATCAGAAACGAAGCCTTGGGCAGATATATGGACTCCATGCGCTGTCTGTAACGCATTCTATCCTCTTCTGAATAATTATTCTCATAGTTATCAGAGAGGTATACTCTCTCAGCAAAATCTTCCGTATCCTCGTATGCGCTATTTAAGTGCCCGCAGACCGGACAAAGATAGTAGTCCATACGCTGGCTATGATAAAGGGGCTCGCCGGAAATAGGCTTTTCACAGATCTTGCATTTTTCCCGTTTTTTTTGCAGGAGAAGCGCATCGGCCTGATGTGCGGAAAGCCTCAGCATGTCTTCATTGTGGTTGAAGAAATCGCTCTTTATCTTTACTATGTCCCCTATGGATTTGCCGTATTTCTTTTTATCCAAATTCACCTCTATTGCGGTATCATTTTGCAATATCTGACTGCCTCTTGTAAAGCAATTGAGGCCCCTCTATTGTGGTGTCATTTTGCAATATTTGGCCTACTGCCTCAAATAGTATGATTTTCCGCCGTTTGGCCAGAAATATGTCCTTATATATCCATCGGTGGAAACTATGACAAAATCGTTAGTTTCTTCTATGTAAAATACAAAGTCCCCGTCCTCTTCTTCAAGCTTGATAAGGGCTCTGTCGTCATGTACCACCCTGTTGGCGGCGGCCTCGTATTCTTCGGCAGAGGAGAAACCCATTTCCCTGCCGTGTTTTTTATAGTGGTCTTTTAGCCGGTCCGGATAACGGAATTTGAGGTCTCCGAAATCCGGAACGGCTACTCCTTCTTCTGTATATCTCTCTTTGGATTCAGATGGTCCCGAAGGTTCTGAATCTACATCTGTTAATTCAGCGCTGTCCTCTGCCTCTTCAGATGACACATCCTTTGAAGCAGCGGCTTCTGACGCTTTCGTTGACTGGTCAGCAGATTTTTCTACTGCCGCACTCTTTGCCGTTGCAGCACTCTCCGCAGCCACAGTACTCTCCGCAGCCGCAGTACTCTCTGCAGCCGCAGTACTCTCCACAGCCGCATTTTGCGAAGCGGCCCTCTGGCTTTGCAGGTCCGTAAGGCCCTGCCGCCAGGAGAGCCCGAATACTACTACCGCTACTATTGCAGGCAGTATGAAACGCTGACGGTTCTGCTTCACTTGATTACCTGCAGGGACTGCCTGTCAGCGAATACTGCCACGAAGATGAGGAATACCACGCCTTGTATGAGCTGCATGGTCTGGGTGTCAAAGCCCATCATCGTGAGGCCGCTACTGAGTACCACATAGAGCAGCGCGCCCACTATTACATTTATGAACCTGACCTTCGCACCGCCGGAAATGGGCATACCACCCAGCACCAGTGCTATGAGTATCTGTGTCTCCAGCTGGTTTCCGCTATTGGACGTGGCAGAACCCACCTTGATGACATTGACGAAGGCCGCAAAGCCGGTGATGGCTCCGGACAGTACATAAATCAGGAATTTTGTCAGATCCGTCCTTATTCCCGCAAATTCAGCGGCCTTTTCACCGGCGCCTATGGCCTTCAGCCTTATGCCAAAGGGCGTGCACTGGAAGGCAAAGAAGCCCAGCCCCAGCACAATTACTGTAATTATCACCTTTAACACAGTTGTATCAAAGTTCACCAATGCCGCTGAGCCCGCTACAGGCGCATCTGTCGTCAGATACTTGATAAGTCCGCGGAATAGGAACATAGAGCAGATCGTGACTATGAAGGACTTTATCTTCATCTTCACATGGAAAAATCCATTAAAGCAGCCTATGGCCGCACCCGTCAGTATGCCACAGACTATTGCGAGCGGGATGCTGGTCTTCGAGACCATGCAGACCACTATGGAAGAAAGTCCCAGTATGGACCCCTGGGAGAAGTCCAGGCCGCCCATGGTCATTATGAAGAAAACACCCATGGCCGCTATCAGCGTCACATACACCTGTGAAAAGGCCAGGGACATATTCGATATCATGCGGCCGTTAGTCAGCACATTAAATAGGATAAAGATTATTACAAGCCCCACTACCGGGAGTATTGCCCGTATGGTTGATATAAGGGAAAGCTTTTTTAAGGCCTCTTCCCTTGAAGTTTTACCGTTTTCCATGCTTCCTCTTTCTGCCGTATTTTCACGGCGAACTTAAACCATCTTGGCGATAAGGGTATTCTCGTTCATGCCTTCGCTTCGCTCCAGCTCTCCGCTTATCTTTCCGTCCTTCATTATAATGATGCGGTCGCACATACCTATGAGCTCCATCAGCTCCTCAGATATCATTATAATGGACTTGCCGTTCTTCCTCATCCTGTCCATGAGCTGGTAGATGTCCTGCTTCACCTTGATATCTATGCCACGGGTGGGGCTGTCCAGCACCAGTATGTCAGAGTCCTTTCCTATCCAGCGGGCAAGTACCACTTTCTGCTTATTTCCACCGGAGAGGTCGGAGACGAACTGGTCCACATTCACCATCTTTACGGACATCTCTTCGGCATGGCGGTTGCTGAATTCCTTCATCTTCTTGCCGCTCAAGACTCCGCCCGGCCCTGCAAGCTCATTCAGGGATGGCAGGCAGATATTGTCCCCTATGCTCTGGTTCATGACCACCGACTCCAGGTCGCGGTTTTTGGAGGTATAGGCTATGCTGTGGGAAATGGCGGTGGGAATACTGTTTATCTGTGTCCCGTCCTTAAGCGTGACCGAACCCTCCCTGTCATAGGAAGCCCCGAATACAGCCTTGCCTACCTCGTGCATTCCGGACTCTGAAAGTCCGCCAAAGCCCAGTATCTCGCCCTTATGGAGCTCGAAATTCACATCCTCTATGAGCCCCGGCACTGTCACATTCTTGACCGTAAGCACTACTTCATCAGAAATCTTCTCGCCATAATCCGTGCGGTAATATGCGCCGCTGACCTCGCGCCCCACCATGAGCCGCTTCAAGTCGTCCTCATTCACATCCGCGCTCTTAACCGTGTCAATATATACACCATCCCTAAGTATGGTTATTGTATCCGACTTATCAAGTATTTCCGGAAGGTCATGGGATATAAAGATAACTGTCCCGCCGTAGGACTTGACATTCTCCATATTCTTGTACAGCTCTTCACGGCCTTCCTGCGAAAGGGCTGTGGTCGTCTCGTCCACTACCACTATCTTGGGCTTGAAGTAGGTGGCCTTCACTATTTCCACCAGCTTTCTGTCCTCAAAGTTATAGTCGTCTATCATGCTAGCGGCCTTTATGCGCCCGAAGCCATATTCCTCCAAAAGCTCATTGGCCCTGCGGTTCATGGCATTGGTATTCTTTATCCCCGCCTTTACGAACATATCCTCGTGGCCTAAGAAAATATTCTCTGCCACGGTAAGGCCCGACAGAGTCCCAAGCTCCTGCACTATAATGGAGATACCCTCGTCATTGGCCTCTACCTGATTCTTTGGATGCACTTCTTTCCCATCCAGGATAAATTTCCCGCTGTCTATGGTATATATGCCGGTAAGCATATTGGTAAGCGTGCTCTTTCCAGAACCGTTCTCTCCTATCAGGGCGTGGACTTCGCCTTTATTGACATTAAAGGACACATTCTGCACGGCCTTTGTGATGCCAAAGGACTTGCACATATCCACAACCTGCAATCTCACTTCGCTCATGTTCAAAGTCCCTCCCCTGTTTATTTGACTACCTCACCCTTGACGGATTTCGTTGTCAGGGTAATGATGATGAGAAGCGCAAGGCCCGTAATGATATCCTGTATGGCCGTAGGCGCTCCCAGTGCCACGAATCCGAAAAAGATGATCTGTATTATAAATTCTCCAAGGATAATGGACTGCAGAGGCATACCGTATTTCTTGAAAGCCATGCCGAAAAAGCAGCCCATGGTGGGAACAAAGTTCCGGCTCATGGACGCCATGCCCGTGACGGCCAGCATTGATGAACCATAGCTAATGGTAAGGATTGCCATAACTCCGAGGAAAGCGCCGCTTATGACAAAGGCCAGTACCTTATATTTATTGATATTTATACCCATGTTCTTGGCCACGAATTCGTTGGAGCCAATGGCATAGGTGTAAGTGCCGATTTTAGTATAATTCAATATGAAATAAGCCACTGCAAAAGCCGCAAAAGCCAGGATAAGGTTCATGGGCATTTTGCCGAAGGCCCGGAGGTCCGCCGGCAGTATCTGTGAAGAACCGCCTGCCATGAAATTGGCAATAGACTCATATATAAGCGCAAGCCCCGTAGTGACTATCATGGAAGGGATGCGCAGCTTGATATAGAAAATCCCGTTCAGGAAGCCTACAATGGCCCCGGTTACTATACTGCCCAATATGAGGCCTGCATAGCCCATATTGAAGCGGGATGCTATAACGCAGCCCATTATGGCTGAAAGCATGATATTTGCGCCTATGGAGAAGTCAAACATCCCCATGACCATTACGAAATAGAAGCCCATGGCGCCCACTGCCGCTATGAGTCCTGACTGGAAGTAACTCAGCATATTGGCGGCTGAGCCAAAATTACTGGGTGTAAGTACTTTAAATATACCCCACGATAAAATTATAAGACCGATTAAGGTGGCATAGCCCCGGACCTGGCCCGTTAGTCCCTTCTTTGCAACTGCTTGTTCGGAACCCATCTGTTCACTCCTTCTTCATGTGAATCCCCATTGCCTTTTAGCAATGGAACTCAAACCCCCATAAGTGTCCATATTATTAAAAATAGATGTTCTAAAAACAAGCAGAACCGACACCGCTTGTAAGCGGCATCGGTTCTGCAAAAGGTCTAGCTAATCATTGCGCCTATTATAGCCTCTTACTTGGAACGGGCCGCCGCATCTTCGATGGAGAGTTTAGCGGCAGTTTCGGTAAGTCCGGCAAGATCCTGCTCGGACATGGCTACCAGCTCCTCATCTGTGTAAGGAAGCTGATCCACGAAATACTTCTCATAATCTGCATAGCTATCAGGAGATGAGACATAGAGGTAAGGGAAGTTGATCTCGTTGAAGGTGCCTGCAAATCCGGTATAGTTGCCCTTGATAGCATTGTAGACCATCATGAAGGCAAACAGGGGATCGCAGTAGTGTCCGCCGGACTCACCGGCCATGGAGCCGTCCTTCAGCCTCTCGCCAAGGTCAGGCAGGAAGTCTGTGGATACGATGTCGATCTGTCCGGTCTTGCCGGCAGTCTCTACAGCTGCGATTGCGCCCAGAAGGGGCTCTCCGCCGCCACCTGCAGGGATAAGTGCATCGAGATTGGGATCTGCTGCCATAAGGGCTGTAGCTGCATCCGTGCCGCCCTCTGCGGTGGTGCCTGCATACTGGGGCTCAGAAAGCTTCGCCTGGTCATCGGGATGCTCGCTGTTCCACTTGTCTACGCCGGCTTTGTATCCCTCATAACGGCCAAGCCATGTGGCATCGCCCTGCTCCCAGCCTATAAGGCCGATGTTGCGGTCGCCCTTGTCCAGAAGGATCTGTACAAGCTTCTCGCCGTTCTCAGGCTCATTCTCGTGTACTGCGCCGACAAAATATTCAGAATCGGTAGCTGCCTGATATATATCTGCGCTATTATCTTTGCTGATGATACGGAAGAACTGTGCAAGATATACGCCTGCATCATTGCAGGACTTAATAGCTGAAGTCATCTCTGTATCTGCGGAGTTGCAGATGATGATGCCCTGGCAGCCAGCTGCGATAAGCTGGTCAACAGAAGCGGTGACCTGCTCGGACACATGGCCCTGGTCCACATACTGTACGCTGACGCCAAGAGCCTTTGCGGCCTCGTCGATGATCTTTTTGCACTGTGAGCCCAGAACATCGGTAGAGCTCCAGATAGAGACACCAATCTTGATATCGCCTGTTGCTGCAGGAGTGGCTGCCGCATCTGCGGTATCCCCAGCAGCCGCTGCGCCAGTATCTGCTGCTGCAGTATCGGCAGTATCTGCCGCTGCTGCTCCAGTGTCAGCGGCCGCCGCGCCAGTATCTGCCGCCGCACCGGTATCGCCGGCTTCCGGTGCAGGAGCCGCTGCGCCGCCACACGCAGTCAAGGATAAAGCCATGACCGCACTCAGTAGTACGCTTACAATCTTCTTCTTCATGCTTCTTTTCCTCCCTGTAAATAGGACTTTAAGTTACAGCCACTTGAGGCCCGATGTATACAAAACGGGTCTTATAGCGACCAATGATAAATATAACCCTCATTTATATATATTGTCAATTTATTTTTTGGCGGGCTGTGCCCTTACGACAGCAGCAGCTCTCCCAGCGCATTCCCGTCCAGCTCCAGTATTTCCCCCGCCTTCACGTCTATGGTATAGCTCCTGTCCTGTTTATTCATGATTTTCTGCACATCCTCAGGAGCCATCATTTCCCAGCACCCTCATGCGGCAGCACGTATACCTGGTCATAAGTCTTTTGAGGCTCGTCCTCAAAGGGAAGCAGGGTCTGCTCGGTGGCCGCATCTTCCTCCGCCCCGTTTTCCGGAGCCGCATCTGCTGCCTCTCCGCCTTCAGTGCCATCAGCCTCTTTCGCAGCTTCTGCCTCTTTTGCAGGCTCTTCCGGAGCCTGTGGGCTTCCGGCGCAGCCGTACAGCATGCACGTTAGTATGACAGTACTCAAAGCTATAGCAAAGAATTTCTTTTTCATGCCCACTCCCTTTCCTTCAATGAAGACAATAGGACACTTGCCAGACTCATATAATACTCTAAAAAAATGCCATTTGACTAGCCATAAATATTACGGAAAGCCCCTAAGTCTATTGAAATTTGCGGCGCATAAGTATATTATCCCTCTGGCAGGAGATAACTATAGTACGATTTGCAAAAACATAGTTCCGACCCTAACATCATCTTAATTTGGAGGAGAATCATCATGAATACCATAATCTTTATCATTATGGCTACAATAGCCGTCTATCTGCTGAGCATGCTGGCGATAGGTTTCATTTTCAGCAAGGACAATGAAGCTTCCACCGACTTCTACCTCGGCGGCCGTAAAATGGGACCGCTCATAACCGCCATGTCGGCCGAAGCCTCGGACATGTCGTCGTGGCTGCTCCTGGGGCTTCCCGGACTTGGATACCTGACCGGAATATGCGAGCCCTTCTGGACGGCCCTTGGACTGGGCATAGGCACATATATCAACTGGCTCATAGTATCCAAAAGGCTGCGCAGATACTCATATAATATAGACGCATTCACGGTCCCCCAGTTCTTCTCGAAGAGATTCCACGACGACAGAAATATCCTTTCAGCGATAGCCGCCCTGGTGATCATAATATTCTTCGTGCCATATACTGCTTCCGGCTTTGCGGCCTGCGGCAAGCTCTTCAATTCGCTTTTCGGTGTCAACTATGTGGCGGCCATGCTGGTATCCGCGCTCATCATCACGGGCTATACCATAATGGGCGGCTTCAAGGCAGTCTCCACCACGGATTTCATCCAGAGCTGCGTCATGACCGTTGCGCTGGTGGTAGTGCTGGCCTTCGGTATCAATGCGGCCGGCGGCTGGGGAAATGTAGTGGAGAACGCAAAGGCCATCCCCGGACACTTAAGCCTCACCATGGGCTACGATCCAGTAACAAATACCGCTCAAAGCTACGGGGGAATTATTGCCATTATTTCCACCATGGCCTGGGGTCTGGGATATTTCGGCATGCCGCATATACTGCTTAGGTTCATGGCTATAGAAGATGAAAAGAAACTCACCCTATCCAGAAGGGTCGCCTCCGTCTGGGTTTTCATCGCAATGGCCGCCGCCATAGCGATAGGCGTGGTGGGGCTGGGCGTAACCAAGGCCGGCGCCGTGGAGTATCTGGACACCCCCGCAAAGGCTGAGACTATAATAGTCAAGCTGGCAGGACTCATTTCGGAACACGGCATATTTGCCGCTATCATAGCGGGGCTCATACTCGCAGGCATACTGGCAGCCACCATGTCCACCGCAGACTCACAGATGCTCGCAGCCGCCTCCTCTGTTTCCGAAAACATTATTTATGAGTTCCTGGGCATCAAAATGGACGAAAAGAAAAAGCTCTTTGTGGCAAGGATAGCTATAATCGCCATAGCCGTGCTGGGAGTGGTCTTCGCCCTGGATCCCGACTCATCCGTCTTCAGAATAGTCTCCTTTGCCTGGGCAGGCTTCGGCGGAGCCTTCGGCGCACTTATGCTCTGCGCCCTTTTCTGGAAGAGGACTACGAAGGCAGGGGCACTGTCCGGCATGATATCCGGAGGCGCTACAGTATTTATCTGGAAATTCCTTATAAAGCCCCTGGGCGGAATATTCTCCATATATGAGCTCCTTCCGGCTTTTATCGTGTCACTGATATTCATAGTCGCCGTGTCGCTTCTCACTCCAGAGCCGGAGCAGAGCATTCTGGAGGAATTTGAGAAGGCGAAGGGATAAGCCATGCTATAATAATTCTATGGAAAAAGAATTAGCCACCAAAGAAAGTACAAAGGACGAAGAGCGAAATCCGCATTTCCATGGCACAGTGTCTGAGGCCCGCCATAGGAATATGAGCCGCATACGCTCAAAGGACACAGGCATAGAGCTGGCCTTGAGAAAGGCCCTATGGAAAAAGGGCTACAGGTACAGGAAAAATTATAAGGCCCTGCCCGGAACCCCAGACATAGCCCTGACCAAATACAAGATAGCCATTTTCTGTGACGGGGAGTTTTTTCATGGGAAAAACTGGAACTGCATGAAAAAAAGGCTGCAGGGCGGCAATAATGCCGAATATTGGATTAAAAAGATAGAAAGGAACATGGAAAGGGATCTGGAAAAAGAACATTCCCTGCTCTACGAAGGCTGGACGGTGATACGTTTCTGGGGAAAAGACATAGAGAAGAACCTGGAAGGCTGCATTAAGGTCATAGAAGAGGCCATATTTGAGAAACAGCTGCCAGATAATCTATTATAATCCTCACACCGTCCACTCCGGCGTAGCAGTACTCTGGAGATTTATGGCCTGCTCCAAGGTAATGAGGTCGGGATTCGGCTTGAATAAATAGTCCCTGAGCTCACTTATGCCCCTGCCCGTCACGGAATCCACCTCAAAAATCTTGTAGACGCCCGCATTTTCAAGCCAAAGCCTCGCCATAGGGATATTTGCCTTCTCGGAATCGCACTTTGTAACTATGCCTATGAGGGGCCTGTTTATGCAGGTGGGCAGGCCGTAGCCTATTATGCTGTAGGGTTCGTCCGCCCCCACCAATATGCCCACAAGGTCGCTCTCAAAAGAAAAACAGGCAAGGGCCAGGGAAGCCTTTGTAAACTTCGACTCATAACACTCTCCCGGCGTATCTATGAAAATATCCCAGGAATTTACATACTGTGTCTTGTCATAGTCTATATTATTGCCCTTAAGCGCCTGTATAAGCGTAGTCTTGCCCGCCTCGCTCCTGCCCGCGAGATAGAGCTTCCTTACATGCTTGCCGTTCAGCTGGGCGGCCTGGGCCTGCTTCTTTGACTCCCTGTACTCCAGCTCATTCAATTCAAATGGACTCAGTGACATAATTTATACAAAACCTCCAAAGACAGGCCTCACTGCACATGCAGGTCGCACACCTTGTAGTGCAAAGTATTCTCAAAAAACTTCAGGACATCTTCCATCGCCCGTACCACATTGGCCCTGGAGCCTATGATAATGAGGCTCCCTTTGAACCTGTCCATAAAGCCTATTTCCACCGTGCTGGACTTCACTGCCATATCCGCCGCTATGATGACAGACTCTGCCGGAGTCATATTCATAATGCCAAGAGAGCCTTCCGGCTTAAAATCCGCATGGAAGCCTATATCCAGCGCAAGGGTCGCAAAAACCTGGTCGTCGGGCGAGCCTACCACATTGGCATAGGGAATCTCCCTTGCTGCTGTAGTTACCTGCACAGACCGTATCTGATTTGACCCTGTGCGTTTAGCCCTTGCTATGGCCCTGCCATAGACCTTATCAAGGATTTCTGCTCTGCTCTGCCTCATATTCACCTCTATTACATCACACAAACTATTTTGCAACAGATTCTAAGTAAGGATTGTCTCATAAATTAATGGAGCAACTTGCTTGTCTTTTTCTCCGATAGCACCAGCGAAAAATCGTTTACATAGCTCGCTATGCGCACGATTTTTCACTGGCACTCTCGAAGAAAAATCCAGCGCAATTTGCACCATTAATTTATGCGACCATCCTAATTGAGGCTACCTCTTGGATATCTCACAGGCCACGAAACCCAGGCTCTCGTGGAAATAGTCCACAACCTCTGTAAGGGCGCTATTCACGGCAGAAAGCTCGCCTGTTATTATGAGGGTCCCTGAGAAACGGTCCGCAAAGCCCAGATACACGTCTGCGGCCTTTACGGCTATATCAGAAGCGATGACCACCGCCTCCGGCGGAGTCATATTCATGATGCCTATGGCTGAGGAGCGGTAGTCTATGTTGGGATTTAAGCCCAGCTTGGTATAGACTATGGGCGCAGGTCCCGCTATCACATGCGCCAGAGTTATCTCCTTCCCCGCCACCGTCTCCTGTACTATACGTACCTGTTCATTAGCATCGAAATCATTTTGCATAAGCACTCCCCTTCAGCCTGCCCGCAAGGCATTGCTCATTTTGCCGTTTGCGCCACTTTTTACGACAGGCCGCACTGCCTTCCCATAATAGAACCTATCAGCTTCAAAGACCATGCCCGCAATAGGCTATACAGCCCTCCGCAGGCACAGGCATACTAGCGAAATAGTTAGCCATTTCGTCAATGTATGTAATTATACAGCATTATGTTTAATTTTTTCAATCCCTTGTTAAAAGCAGCAGCGCAAAAAATATCATGCTATAGGGCGGCGTGATAAAGCCGTTCTCGAAAAAGGAGGCAAAAAGCAGGGCGAAAACTCCCGCTGCCGCAAGCCGCCTGTCGGGATAATAGCGGTATTTTACCTTGCATATAGCCCATAGCCTGGTCATAAGCAGGAACAGTATTATTATAAATACAATTATCCCATGCACTGCCAGTATATCAAAGAGCCCGTTATGGACCTCGAATATGAAAAGGCTCTTTAGCGAATATGAGGAGCCTATGCCGGTAAAAGGCTGTGCCAGAAAGGCATCCCACAGTTCTTTCCAGATAAGCTCCCGCCCTGAGAGCACTTCCTTGTAGAGTATCTTTATCTTGAAGCCGGAACTCCCCAGCATTGCATATAGGCCCGTAAAGCAGATACTGCCAAATGTAAAAAGGGAAATAAGCACCCTCGATGCCCATCTCTTCTCAGAAGCCCAGGGCAGTATGAGCCACACAAGGCAGAATACGAGCACGGTCAGTATGCCAAAGCGGGCGTGATAGCAAAGCGTGAAAAGAAAGGTCGCAAGGACCAGCAGAATTTGCACATAGCGCAGATATATGAGGTCATAGTCATTTTTTATATATTCCAAGAGCACTGCTCCCATAAAGAGAAAGGTCAGGTAGAGCAAGGCTATGGTATTGAAGCCATAATACCAGTTCACATACGCATACCAGGGGATCATAAAAAGGCAGGCAGAAAAGGCCAGAATGCGCTTGAAGCGTTCAGACAGGCTTATGCGCGCAGAGAGGCAGAGGAGAAGCCCCAGATCCGCTACGATGAGGCAGGCCCCCTTATTCGAGCCAATGAAAAAGAGGTTTAAGAAAGCTATTATAAAGGCAAGTGCCGAGAGGATAAGCTGGGGTATGCTGCCGGAGACCGTAATATCCCGCTTAACTATGCGAAGCAGCTCCTGCGCCTTATTAAAGCCCTTAAAATAGGCCACAAATTCCTTAAATAGCCCCGCAATAAAGAAAAGCGTTATCAGCCCCAGAAATACAAATAAGGTCATAAAGGGCTGAGTCGCCTCATGTATGCCGACATTCATATAGGTGGCACACATAGGGGCAAGGAACAGTATAAGGACACAGATATCGCTTGCCCTGTATTTTTTTTTCGGGGACTTAAACTTCATAGTCATAATGCGCAGGATTTTCTGCCAGCTGTGATTTTCTTTAGCACCATCTTTAACTCCTCAAAATACATTATAAATAATATCAGGCATATTATCCCATTCCACAAGGGGTATAGCCATACAGACCCTATTACCAGGGCAGATTCGAGGATTAACAGCATATAGGAGAGCCCGTCCCTTATATGCCTGGTCTTGAGGGCCACATGTGAAAGCACAAAACGGAATGCGAGGAAAAACATCACAAAATATGAACAGAGGGTGGCAAGGGCGGCCCCAAAGCTCCCCATGAAAGGTATCAAAAGCGAATTCAGGATAATATTAACTATTGCCCCTGTTCCGGTGGCTTTTCCCATGCCGGCCCCATCCTTGAAGGCCAGGCATATAGAGCCCAAGAAGCCCTCCAAGGCCCCGAATACCACAGAGATCAAAAGCGGCGGCGTAAGCATCCATGCCACAAAAAAATCCTTGCGGAAAAGAATGGCGGATATGGGTTTTAAGAGCCATATTAGCCCTGCGCAGCTTAGTACAAGCACCGCCTCGTAAATCCCGTACATATTTGAGAAAAAGCCTTCCCTGTCCGCGCCTTTATACTCCTTCACCGCAGACATCTGCCATGACTGGGCAAATATGCGCTGAAAAGTAGTGAGGATTGCAGGGATCTTGTAAGCTATGCCGTAGAGCCCGTTTTCTGCGGGGCTTAGCATAAATAGTATAAAATAGCGGTCTATGGCATTATTGATCCAGCTGGAAACTGCATAAAGAAGCATACCTGAGCCATACGAGCCCATTTCCCCTGAGAGCGCCACCATCTCCTGCTTTTTTCTATTCTTCCAGGCCTCTTTCAGGGCGCTTACTCCCCTCACGAGAATGAACATTATAAAAAAAGCCCCTCCAAAGGAGATCATCTGGGCATATAGATAGCCTGAGAGGCCGATTTTTGCTATGAGCAGGAAATAGATATTCGAGAGTATTACGAGCAGGGTGCAGGATATGGAGCCCGCCATCATTACAGGCACTGCCTCTACGCCCTGGCAATAGAGAAGCATGAACTCATAGAGGGCATTGAAGGCGTATAGCCCTCCGAAAAATAAAAAGAGCCTGCTGTCTGCAATATAAAGAATCTTATTTTGCGAGAGGATAAAAAGGCAGATACAGGCTATTTCCACAAGGAGAACCGAACGCAGCACCCTCTTTAAGCCTATGAGCAGTATATCGCCCCTGCGTTCCGTCTCCTCCAGAGAAAACCTCAGCGCCGCCTCTCCTGCATTTATGGAAAGGAGCGGCACAAGGAGGAGAAGCGTAATCTGCATCACATCGGCTATGCCGTATTCATGCGTGCTGAGGACGCTGGTATAGAAGGGAACGAGGCAGAATACCAGTATCTTGGAAACAAAATTGCCGGCCGTGAAAAGCGCCATATTGCGGAAAAGATAGCGGTACCGCCCCATTTCAGCCGTTCCTTGCTTTTTCCTGAAAAGCTATATAGAAAAGGAATAGCAGCAGCGGGGAATAGTCCGCCCACATGAGGTCCATGTCTATGAAGGACTCTATGAATATCGCAAATATGGCAGAAAGAACGAGAATCTGCCTCTTACTCCGGCTATTAAACTGCTGCCCTTCTTTTTCTGTATTAATGCCAACAGGCCTAAACGCCAGCAGCCTTTTTATTATTAAAAAAATCATCCCTGCAAAAACTATTATCCCATGTACCGCCAATATGTCATACATGGCGTTATGTATATTGTATTCAAAAAAGGACTTCAGCCTGAAGCCTGACCCTATGCCTGTCAAAAGCCTGGTATGCAGCATTTCCCAGACCTCATACCATATCTGCTCCCGCCCTGAGAAGATATTTTTATAGAAAAAAGGCAACTTCATATTGAAGCCCGTGGAGCCCATCCACACATAGAAGGCCACAAACATGAGTGAGCCAAAGGTGGAAAAAAACATCAGGAAATAGTAAAAAACCTTTTTCTCCCAGAATGAGGCGGGGACCAGGTAATATAAGATAAGGAATACTGCCAGCGCAATAAAAGCCCCCCTGGCGAGATGCCAGAGCACCAGCGTCAAGGTGCGGAGAACTGCAATCACGGTAAAAAAGCCGAATAATTCCCTTTTTTCGGTAATCTTAGTGAGTAGCACCATAGCCCCGAAAAGGGTGAATACCGTTACCGTGGCCCCCGTATTGGCATTGTACGAATAGGTCCTGTCATAGAGGAACCAGGATATGAACATTATGAGAAAGAATATCTCCAAGGCCTTCTGCTGAAGGTCAGTGAACCTAAGCTCAGGCGCAAGGTACAGTATCAGGCAGAAGTCAGCAAGGATCAAAAAACAGCCCTTATTCGAGCCTATGATGAAAAGGTTTACGATGGCCACGGCAAGGGTGACAATGAGCGCTATCAGCATAGGGTCCTTTGCTTTAAGCCGCTGGACCCAGGGCACATTATTAAAAAAAAGAAGCATAAGGGCCACAAAAACTATGCTGGTATTGTAAATCTCCGTCACATGGTAGAACCAGGCAAAGGTCCAGGTTCCGGCATAGAATACCATAAGTATGATGAGGGAGAGCCAGTTTATGCCCTCCCTTATTTTAATAGGGATGCCGATATCGCTATCAGTTCTTTTCCCCTTGTTTCCCATGAAGTAGACTCCTTATCTATTTCCACCATAAGTCTGGAATGATTGCCCGTAGTGAGTAGTGGCAGTATTTTCCCCGCTATCTCCTCAGGATCATCCGGATCGTGTATGAGGTCCCCTTCCTCTACCCCCTTCAGTATGGACAAAACTCCGCACCTGTCTGATAGGAGCACCTCCGCCCCTGAAAGCAGGGCCTCCACCGGCGCCAGTCCAAAGGTCTCAAATATGCTGTTCTGCACAAAGAGACGGTGGGTGTGATAGAGTTTTTTCAGTTCCTCCTCGCTTATAAGCCCCAGGTCATTCACGAAGGGATATGAGTTTATATGCACAGAATCGGCACCTATAGCCCCTGCCACAGTGAGCGTCAGGTCCTTATGCCCCCTTTTCCTGAGTATGTCTATGGCCTCACAGAGCTTTATTATCCTCTTCCTCGGCATTCCCCCTCCCACAGAAAGTATGGCTCCGGGAAGCCGCCTGTCCCCCGTTGCGCTCTCCCTCAAATAATTCCAGTCCACGCCATTCGTGAGATGGGATATTTTCTCCCTGTGCTCAGGATAATGCGCCTTAAGCCACTCCTCAAACTGCTCCGAAACTGCGAGTATGAGGTCCGCCCTATTTAGCATCTCCCTCTCGTCCCTTGCCATTACGGGGTCAGGCACTCTGTTTATCTCATTTTCATACTCCACGCAGCCGTGCATGATGAATATGCAGGGAATGCCCTTCCTATGGGCTATGGACATGCCAAAAAGATTCTGTCTGGAATGTCCGGAAAAAACTGCCACATCGGCTTTTCCCATTTTCCGGAAAAGCTCCACAGCCCTTAAAAGCTTGGCCCTGGCCTCCAAATAGAGGGTTTTTTCAGGCAATGTCTCTATGAGGGAGCGCGTGACTCTGGCGGGGCCAGTGCCGCTCCAGTAATCCCCTATGATAAAAAGGACTATGTCCTCAGCCCTTCTTTTTCCTGTACCTGCAATAGGCATGCTTACCTCCCGCCATGGCTTTAAGGGCCCTGCATATACTGATTTCCCCTTTATAGAGCCTTCTCTTCCTCAGGGCGAACTGCAGGCAGAGCAGAAACCAAAAGTTCTTTGTCATCCTGTAGTAGCCTGCCCCCCTGTTAACGAAAAATGCCTCATTATAGCCCTTAAACCAGGTGGATTCCGTGTCTATGAGCTCTGCGAGCTTCAAAGGAATATAGACTATCCTCAGGCCTCTTTTTAGCGCGTCAAAAAGGAAAATATTTTCTTCCCCCATGGAATAGCGGGCTCCGGCGCCAAAGTCCGTGTCCAGCTTTAATCCCGCCCTGCATATGGCTGACAGCCGGCAGGCTATTTCCGGAGAAAAGATCTTCATGCTGGAGATGTAACCCATAGCCCTTTCCCTTTTGAAAATAGGCTTTTTACGCTCAGGACGCTTTATCCAGAAGACAAGCATATCGGCCTCAGGGTGCCGCTCGAATGCCCTCTCCACCTTTTCCTCATAATGCGGAAGATAGCGGACGTCATTATCGCAGAAGATTACGAGTTCATTATCAGCTATCTCCGATGCACTCCTCCCCCTTATGGCCTCTTTCAGGGCAAGGTTGCGGCTGCGGGAAAGCCCTGTGTCCTTGCTGCATATATATTTAATAGTGCGGTTTTCTTCTTTTATTTCCTCATAAGCTTCCCTTCCGCACTGGTTAATGACTATGGCATTGCCGGTAATGGACAGGCTGTCCAGAATCTTCAGGCCGGATAAGCCCATGGCAGACAACAGCACTGTTAAGCTCATAGCCGCCTCCATACCGCATGGAAGGCATAGAAGCAAAAGCAAAAGGCGCTGTGGACTATATTCAGTTTTTCCACATTCCTATATAGATTCCATATACGCTTGATGGCCACCCTTTTATCAGATGAAAGGGTGCGGCGGCTCCTGCGGTAGAGGGTCAGCGGTCGGTTCAGGCCCCAGGCCACATAGCCTTTTTTAAGTACCTGCCACCATGTAGCAGTGTCCTCGCTGGGCACATCGGGCATGTGTATAAGCGTTTTGTCTATTTTCTCTGTATCGAACATCACAGTACTCGTGAAAATAGTCGTATTCCTAAGGGCCTGCCCGTATGTCATGCGGAAAGGCACCCTCACTATCTTGTCTATGCCGGTGCCGCTCTCATCCGCATATTCATAGCTCGTGAAGGTAAAGGCTTCCTCCAGCTTCTCCTGAAATTCCAGCTGCTCTGAAAGCTTCTCCGGTTCCCATATATCATCTGCGTCTAAAAATGCTATATAGCGCCCCCTGGCCGCATCTATGCCCATATTTCTTGCGGCCGCTGGCCCTCTTTTTTCCCCTGTATGCAAAAGGCGTATGCGGTCAGATTCGCCCTTCCTCTCGAAATATGAGAGAAAATAGTCTATGGCCTTGAGGCTTCCATCCTCCGAGTGATCATTTACAAGGATCAGCTCCCAGTCCTTATATTCCTGCCCTATTACAGAATGTATGGTGTCCCCTATAAAGGGCTCAGCGTTATGTACCGGTATGACTACCGAGATCATCCGCAGCTCCTTTCATCTTCTCTTCCTGTTGCCTCCGCTTTTTCTGTGGTGCGGCTATTTCAGGCTTAAGCTCTCCTGCGCTGACTTCTTCAGACACTCCCTCCGTGCTCTCCATGGTAAATAATATCTTGCAGGTGAGTATCATAAGCTTGATATCCAGCCAAATGGAGTACTGCTCTATGTAGTAGAGGTCAAACTTCAGCTTGTCGTAGGGGAGGGTATTATATTTCCCATATAGCTGCGCATAGCCTGTGATTCCCGCCCTCACCTTGTGCCTGTAGGAAAATTCGGGCATGGTCTTCTCATATTTCTCTATAAATTCAGGCCTCTCAGGACGGGGGCCCACGAAGGACATATCCCCCTTTATCACATTGAAGAGCTGTGGCAGCTCGTCTATGCGCACCTTCCTTATGATACGGCCCACAGGCGTGATACGGGGGTCCTTTTCCATTGCAAGGACCGCTTGCCCCTGTTTTTCCGCATTCACAACCATGCTGCGGAATTTGTAAATGCGGAATTCCTTTCTATTTTTCGTGCAGCGTATCTGGCTGTATATAGCGGGGCCGCCGTCGCATAGGCGTATGGCTATGGCGGTTATCAGCATAATGGGCGACAAAAGTATGATAAGCGCAAGGGAGAGTATAAAATCCATTATGCGCTTAACCACCCTCTCCTCATATTCCAGAGGGTTTCCCTCTGTGAGCAGGAGCGGCGTGTCAAAAAGATGCACCGGTGCAGAGCCGTTCAGTATGATGTCTGAAATATTGGGCATGGCATAGATGCGTTTGGAATTCTCATAGCAGTATTTAAAGACAGAATTCCTCGTGGCGGCGGGTATGTCCCATAGCATTACTGTATTGTAGCGCATTATGGCCTTGTGCAGGGCTTCCTCCCCCTCATCTGAGCTTATGGAATCCGCTATGTGGAACTGGTCCCTTCTCGTCAAGAGCTTGTCCATAAACTGTTTAATGCTTTCACCCTGATAGATAAGCAGCACCTCAAAGGGCTTAAATAAGTTCTGGTAGATTTTCCCTGTTATGATTATAAGTATGGAAGAAAAACCAAGCTGGCACAGCCATACCACAAGAAGCGGCAAGGGATCCGGAAACTTGTAGGAGAGGAGCATTACTATGAGATAGAAAAAGATGTCTGAGAATATGACCGTGAAAAAGAAGGAAAAAAGCACCTCCCCTATTCTCCTAACGCCCACCAGTATGCCCCCAAAGACACGCCCAAGGAAGAGGAAGACTCCTATGTAGAGGGCCATTACGAAGATATGCCCCCTCAGATACAGCTGCGTCCTGAATTCCAGATTGTATATGCGGTTTAGGACATAGAGAATAAGGGTGGCATCGGCTGCCACCATGAGCGTACAAACCGCCAGCATATATAGCCTTCGCAGGGCATCGGTAGATCTCAGTGCTTTCATAAGCGTTTATCAAAAAGGCCGTATCTTAGGACAGCCCTTACAGCTTTCTCATAATAGTGAGGCATATTGCCCCCGGCAGACCCAGAAGCTTGAGATGCCAGGGAAGGCCCTCCCTGGACACAATATAGGGGTCAGCGGCTTTGCTGAACCTGAGGCAATGGCTTAAGTACTTGAGCCTAAGCAGCGAATTCCCTGTAAACCTTGCCCTGTTCACATAGTAGAGATACCACCCCGTGGGGTTTTCCCTCCTTAGCTCCTCCACCCTGTCAGTATAGCCCTCCCCAATGAGCTCGCATACCGTCAAAATCTCTGGCAGCACCGCAAGATAGGCTTCCCTGTCTATCTGGTCGTATACATAGTCCTCCGGCACGTACTTCTCACCTTTTATCTCCGGGAAGGGATGCTTTCTAAGGAGATCCGTGCGGTATACCAGCGTGGTCTCGCCGTGAAAGCCCTTGTTGTAGAGATTGGAAAGCGTGCTTTTTTCTATATCGGGAAAATCCTCTCCATATAAGGGTCTCTTCTCATCTGAACCCTTGTGCGCCACTATGCCGCCGCATTTAGGGTCGCCACCGGCTTCAGACCATTTACACAATATATCATTTACCGCCGCCTTTGTAAAATAATCGTCGGAATCGAGGCAGACAAAAAGAGGCGTTTCCGTATGCTTTACGCCCGTATTGTGGGCACGCATCTTGCCACCGTTTTCCTGCCATATATATTCGATGGGAAAAGGGCTGTCCTGCCGCCACCTCTGCACTTCTTCCCCTGTGCCGTCCGTAGAGCCGTCATCCACGATAAGCCAGCAGAAGTCCTGCCTTGTCTGGGATAAAAGGCTCTCGTGGCAGCGCTTCAGCAGGGACAGGCGGTTATAAGTCGGGGTGAATACCGTGAGCGTCAGACCCATATTCAGCACTGTGCCTCCGTAACCATCTGCGACACAGGCGCCGCCTTTGCCATGTTACTAACTACCGTGGCCTTATAAACCGGATTGCCTTTTGCCGAAAACTTTTCCTCATATTCTGTCATCACATTGTCTGCCATAGCTATGGCATCACTGTGCAGGTCCCAGGCCACATATTCAAACTCCCAGCCGGCCGTCTCAAACTCACCCAATGAGTAGCGGAAAAGAGCCTCATTATCAGTTTTGAATTCTATCTTTCCATCTTTTTTTAATATTTTTTTGAAAAGCCCCAGATAATTCCCTGAGGTGAGCCTGCGCCTTTTATGCCTCTCCTTGGGCCAGGGGTCTGAAAAGTTTAAGTATATCCTGTCTACATAATTGGCCTTAAAAATCTGTTCCACTTCCCCCGCATCCATACAGATAAAGCGCAGGTTTTCAGGCGGCTTAGTTCCTCCGGCCTTCATCCTATCCAGCTTTTTCAAGGCCTTGTAGACCACGCTATAGTACTTCTCCATTCCAAGGAAATTGATCTCAGGATGCCTGTAGGCCATTTCTATGATGAAACGCCCTTTGCCCATGCCTATTTCCAGCCGCACAGGATTACTGTTCCCAAAGACCAGCTCCCAGTCCGGTATCTCACCTGGGATATGGGAAAAACAGAGCGGATGCTTTTCTACCGCCTCTCTTGCGCCCTTTATATTCCTAAGCCTCATCTAAATCTCCAAAATCCTTATTGAAAAGCCCCGCTTCTATAGTGTATTATGATATGATGTTTGAGGGCAAAAACAACAGCTTTCTTTTCTTCGCCAGGCCATTTATGAAAATATTTAAATACAGCATATTCAAAAGAATAGCCATCCTGCTCGCCGGAATACATCTTTTTTCAATGATCACCGGCTTTCTCCCATTGTGGCCAGGACATCTATGCTCCTATGCCGCTGAGACCATAGACACAAATACGACCACCTTGACCCGTGAAGATGTAAATGCCGCCCGTATGGCCATGCACGCAGCCACAGACGATATACCGGGCTGGGTAAGCGGGCCTCCAATAGGCTCTGAAAGCGCTGTGCTAATGGACGCTGACACAGGGGTCATCCTTTACGGAAAGAATATGGATGTGCCCCGCTATCCCGCCAGCACGACCAAGATAATGACAGCCCTTCTCGCAGCTGAAACCTGCTCCATGAATGAGATGGTCACTTTTTCAAAGGAAGCTGTATTCGGCATAGAGCGGGGCTCCTCCAATGTGGGCATGGACGTAGGCGAGCAGATCCGCATGGACGAAGCCCTCTACTGCCTCATGCTGCATTCCGCAAACGAGGTGGCCGCCGCAATAGCGGAGCATATCTCAGGCTCTGTGGAAGAATTCGCCCACCTTATGAACGAAAGGGCAAGGGAGCTGGGCTGCACCAGTACAGATTTCCAGAATCCCCATGGTCTGCCCAACGAGGCGCACCTGACCACGGCCCACGACCTTGCGCTGATAGGCAGGGCCTTCAATGCAAATGAGACATTGCGCCGCATAGCCAGCACTAAATATTATACCATACACGCAACCGCCACCCAGCCTGACACCTTTGATATGACCAACCACCACAAAATGTTCCCCGGAGCCACTTATGGCTATGACTATTTTGTCTGGGGAAAGACCGGTTACACCAATGTAGCCAGGGAAACCCTCATAAGCTGCGCCGAAAAGGACGGCATGACCCTGATATGCGCTGTCATGAAAGGAGAGCCGCCCTACCAGTATACAGATACCACAGACCTCTTCGAATATGGCTTCAACAACTTCCAGAAGCTTAATATCGCAGAGAACGAGACCCGCTTTAACCTTGACAATTCGGATTTCTTTAATTCAGACAACGATGCCTTCGGAAATACGGAGTCTCTCCTTACCCTGGACGACAAGGGCTACTGCATAGTACCGCTCTCCACGGCTTTCGAGGACCTTACCCCTGCCGTATCCTACGAAAACGTATCTGAAGACGCCATCGCCCGCATCACCTATACCCTCGGTGATTACTATGTCGGAGGCACAGACGTCAGATTGAATATAAGCGATGTGCCCAGCTTTGAATTCGGAGCGGCAGTATCTTCAAATACGGCAGACGAAGGGCCGGATACAGAGGAAAAGTCCGACTCTCCCGCAGGCTTCTCCAAGCCCAACGTCATCTTCTTAAATACAAAAACCGTGCTCATTATCGGGGGCATAGTTGTCCTCCTGCTTCTGGGCTTCTTTATCTTCGTTGCCCTTATCAGAAGCCACCGCTTCATCATAAATAGGAGGATACGCTTAAAGAGAAAATCCCGCAGGTATTTCTCAGAGTTTGACGACTTCGACTTCTGACTTAAGCTTCCGCTTTTCTTGCGAGCTCCCTTTTCTTTTCAGCCTGCTCTGCCTTCTGCTGCTGTTCTTTTAGCGTTTTCTCGTCCTCTCTGGTGGCAGGGCGTATGGTCTTCACCACATAGTGCTTCCCCCCGTCGGACTTCCTCAGGCGCAGCTTTCCCCTCATAGGGCCATGCTCCTTGCATACGCCCAGCCCCAGATAATTCCTTCCATTCAATGTAAACCAGTCCAGGGCAGTCTTTGTGTCCTTATTGCAGACAAAGCAACGCAGGCTCTTTGCCTCACTGTCCCTCAGGGCGTCAGCCTTGTCCGGAAATTCTCTGGAGACATACTTGCTATAGGTGTCAAAACGCACCTTCAGCTCGTGCCTCCTGTCCGGCGGCAGGTGGAAGAGGTCGTACGAGACATGCTTCTCCAGGGCCTCTGTCCCGATAATACGCAGTATCTCAGCTGTATACCCTGCATCGCTGTCCGCCCTGTGGAAGGACTCACCTTTCTCTATGTCCATCATCTCCACGGCAGACTCCAAGGACCTCCTTATCTTTCCGTCTTCCCTATCCAGGCTAAAAAGTTTCTGCACGTCCAGAAAGGCAAGGGGGCCATTCGCAAGAGGCTTCATGCCATAATAGCGCATATTCCTCTGCAGCTCACCTAAGTCCTGCGGCCCCCAGGTACAGAATATATAGTCCCTGCCGCACCACTTCAAGAAACGCTTCATTACTATGGGAAAGGGCTCAGCCCCCCTAAGCTCCTCCATCTTCAGCCGTATGACCTTTTTCACCATGTGGTGCAGCGTCCTGTACACGCGGGGGCGGATGGAGCACTCAAATGCGTCCACCGCCCTCCTTTCACTGTCCAGCTTCACTGCCCCTATCTCTATTATTTCAAAGGGCATCTCCGGCTTTGTTGTCTTTTCATAGCCCTGGTTCCACTCCAGGTCTAGGACGATATAGCTTGTATTCATATATTTATTGTATCATAGCTTATGACACGATGTTAGAGTCAAAACTATGTTTTTGCAAATCGTACCAGCACGATTCTAAAGTTACTGCTTTTGACCCAGCGTCATGACATCAGGCGGATAGGGCGGCTCTCCCTCTCCAATAGCCCTATCACGTACGACAGTCCCATGCTCTCAGAATTCGGGCAGGTAAGCTGATAGGATTTAAGCCTTTTTAGCACCGTCTTTACTTTATGGAAGCTATATGCTATGCAGCGCCTTATTTTCTGTATTCTAAGATACTCCCACCATTCACCCTGAAATTCGGAATAGCTGAAGCTTTCGGGATGGCTCACGAGCCTTATGAGCCCCGGTTCCTGATTTTCCGGAAAATAGCCCGATATATCCGATACCAGCCCAAACTCATGCAGCTGGGTGAGCACATAGACCGGATTGTCAAGGCTGAGCCTGTCCGCGTCTTTCCCCTCTACCTTTAGGCACATTTCCTTTAACCTGTCCAACACCCTGCGATCTGCCTCTACCAGCCCGTTTATAATGGCATAGTAAAGGGTCTCTGAAGAAAGCTGCCGCTTCCTGCTGTATACCAGAAAGGAAAGCCTGCCATCCGCACAATAACATATAGGGCTGAGCTGTACCGCTATGCCCAGCACGGGCTCGGAGCCTGCCTTGCGCTCTGCATCGAGCAGGCGTTCTAAAGATAGGCTTCTCCCCAAAGTATCCCTGCTCCTTGTCCTCATATCTTCAAACATGGCGGTAAGTTCCTTAAAAATCCCCGTTTTTCTATAAAAAATCATTTCCTCCGGAGTAAGGTAAGGCAACCGCTCATTTAGGCACCACAGCAAAAAATCTTGTATGCCTGCCCACGCATTTTCCGATGATTCCTGAATGTCCTGCCTTATTTCCTTTAGACAGGCCCAGATACTCTTACGGCATTCGTTCTGCAGTCCGTCCCCAAGGCCTCCCCTCAACAGAATGTTTTTTAGGCAGATAAAGCCCTGCCCAGCTTTTGCTGCCTCTTTTCTTGCCTTATGCATAATTAAGATCCTCCTTCGTGACAAGAAAACCCCTCCCAGCCACTCTCCAAAGGCTGAAAGAAGGTAACATAAAGTGTGCCGAATAGCAAGATTAACATAATTCCCTTATGTATACAATCATTTTTAGTATTTTTTACAGAAAATTTTTGCAGCTGTACGATGACTCACGCTTATTCCGCATAAAATCGGTCAGGCAGGCGAACTAACTGCCAGCTGCAACTACGCCATTCATTCACGGAGTATTTGTTCATGGATGGGCTAAATCTCCGTAGGCAATGGGATCGCCACTGATTGACAATGCCGGTATTATCAATATATAATGTCTTAGTTTTGCAAAAGGGATCCTGTGGTGCATCCAGGCTCCGGTCCCACGCAATGGAAATCTGTGAACCGTGTCAGGTCGGGAACGAAGCAGCACTAAGCGGAATCTTCCATGTGACGTGGGGGTTCCGGGGTCTGGATGGGCTACAGGATTTCTCTGTTTCAGACGGTATCATATATGGAAGCAATTCAATATAGAAAAAAAGCCATAGGCATACTCACAGCATTGGCCCTGATAATTACTGCACAACTCCCTGTATGCGCCGCCCCTCTGGAAACCATTGGGGCTGGCCCTTTTTCTGACGATTCTATTGCTTTTTCCCCTGATAAATATAATAAGTCCGCAGACCCTGACAGTGAAGAAGGATACTATGGTTTAGAAAGTAAAGAGGCCGGCGGCTATGAAGATATCTCCGATGATTCCGCTTCAGGCGGACTCTTTGGGGCAGAGCCTCAATTGCTCTCCGGAAATGAGTCAGATGCTGCAAATGACACCGCAATTGAGGAGCCTCAATTGCTCTCTGGGAATGAGTCATATGCTGCAAATAACACTGCAATTGAGGAGCCTCTATCGCCCTACGAGGGCGAGTCAGATGCTGCAGAAACCGCCTTTATTGAGGAAGTATTTCTGGAAGCAGACCAGACGGCCCTTCCCAGTGCATCACATGAACCCGTAATATCTGAAAACTCTGTGTCCGTGTGCAGCCTGAGCGCAGATTTTTCAGGGAGAACAGCCTTTCTCACAAAGAAAAAGGCCGTTTTGAATGCCGCGCTCTTAAAAGACAGTGACGAGCTCTATATGGTCTTCAATGTCAGCGGAAACTATGCCATAGAGGGCATAACAAACGGAGGCGGCATAAGCATATCCTATAACCAGACCCTGTATAGGGGCCTTCCTGCCATCAGGCTCACATTATCATCGAATTCGGCCGCCATGAAGGGAACTAAGAGCTATACCCTGACCCCTAAGGACCTCTTCAGCGG
>JAGBNO010000062.1 GCA_017634355.1 Lachnospiraceae bacterium | reverse complement strand
GGCATAGACATAGAGGCCGCCATGAGGGACTACAGGCAGTCGGAAGAGAATGTCGGAAACATGGAGGACGACCTGGAGGATGCCATAGACGACCTGGAAGATGCGGAGGACGAGTACGACAAGGCGAAAAAGAAATACAGGGATTCCACCTCGGAAAACGAGGCAGAATTGGAATCTGCAAGGGATTCCGCAAAAAAGGCAGTGGAATCAGCCGAAAAATCAGTAGAGTCGGCCAGGCGCAGCCTCGTGTCGGCAAAGTACAGCCTCGCAGATCAGATAGACAGTTACACAAAGGCCGTGCGCAGCGCCGAAAAGACGGGAATAGAGGACAATAGGACCATATCTGAAAATATGGTGAGCGTGCTGGAGACAGAGCTTTCAAACCTGACCACGAATGACGACCTGGAAGAGCAGATAAGTGACTATGAAATCGAGCTTAATGACTGCAAGGTGACTGCGCCTATTTCAGGCATAGTTACCAGTGTCTCCGTGGTCGAAGGGGATGAATATGACGAAAAAAGCACTATATGTGAGATACAGGACGACACTTCCTACAGGGTTAAGGCTACGGTGGACCAGTACGACATTGCCTCGGTGAAAGAGGGGATGAGCTGCGTTGTGAAGACTGAGGCTACAGAAGACGAGGAGATGACGGGTACGCTTACCTTTGTCTCCCCTGTGCCTGAGGGCAGTTCCAGTACGGGCTCGACAGGGTCAAGTGGCAGCTCCGGCTCAGGGAGCAGCTCGACCGACTATCCCATAGAGATATCAATAGATGAGAGGGACGAGAGGATAAGGATAGGGATGACTGCCGAATCCTCTGTGCTCACCGACTCCCGAAAGGGCGTGCTGGTCGTTCCCTACGAGGCCATACAGGAAGATATGGACGGCAGTATGTACCTGAATGTGGCAAACAGGAATGGGGGCAGGGACAGTGGAATGCCGGGAAAAGGCAGGCAGGGGAATGGTTCGAATGGTTCCCATGGGAAACACGGAGAAGGGGATGGCATTGACACTGAGGCAAGCCTTGTGACTATGACTGCAGGCGCAGGCAGGGAAATGGCTATAGAAGCCCAAAGCTCAGGAAGCGGCGAAGGCGGTCTTTCAGAGGATGATGCTGTTGGAAGCGGTCTTTCAAAAGATGAGGATGTCGGAAACGGCAGGAATATGTCGGAAGATGGGCTTAATAGCAACGGAGATGGCCTCGACATGCAGATGGCTTCTTTTGGAGGCGGTGTCGAGAATAAAAAAAATGCTGATGCTTCCTTTGGAGGCGGCGGAGGCGAGAATGAAGAAAGTGCTGATGCTTCTTTTGGAGAGGGCGGAAGTGAGAATGAAGAAAATGATGATTTTTCATTTGATGGGAATGAGCCGGCCGTTCAGACATATTCAGATGATCCTGTAGTAAACCTGATAGCCACTATAGTACTGGGCAAGTCT
The DNA here is from genome assembly GCA_017634355.1 of Lachnospiraceae bacterium. Lineage (GTDB taxonomy): Bacteria > Bacillota > Clostridia > Lachnospirales > Lachnospiraceae > NK4A144. The sequence continues at coordinate 26,879 of JAGBNO010000062.1, read as the reverse complement.
GCCGAACAGACGTACGCAGAGATCCCTGAGATAGTGCCCACAAGGAGGGTGGATATCACCACAGGGCTGGAGACGGATTATTATACGGAAATCCTCTCAGGCGATATTTCAGAGGGGGATGAGGTGCTCACTTCTGATGAAGTCTCTGTTAGCTTCGATACTGAGTCCTTCTCAGGCGGGGGATTCAGCCTCTTTGGAGGAGGCGGCAGGCGTCCCGGAAGCGGAGGCGGCGGTCGCAGGCGATGAAGGACGATGTCATCATAGAGGCCAGGAATGTTGTCAAGCGCTACTATGTGGGGCAGCCCAATGAGCTTGAGATACTTCACGGCATAGACTTAAGGGTACTCAAAGGGGAATTTGTGGCCATAGTCGGGGCTTCGGGCTCAGGCAAATCCACGCTCATGAATATAATAGGCGTGCTGGACAGGCCGACAGCCGGCTCATATATACTGGACGGAGTGGATGTGATGGCCGCTAAGGATGCGGAGCTCTCAGAGATACGCAACCAGAAGATAGGCTTTGTCTTCCAGACCTACAACCTGATATCCAGGACCTCTGCCTTAAAGAATGTGGAGCTGCCCATGCTCTATGCGGCCGTTCCGAGGAGAAAGCGCATAGGCAGGGCAAAGGCCTTAATGAGGCTCGTGGAGATGGAGGAACGCATGCAGCATAAGCCCGATGAACTGTCCGGCGGGCAGAAGCAGAGGGTGGCCATAGCCAGGGCCATGGCGAATGATCCCGCAATTATCCTTGCGGACGAGCCGACAGGAGCCCTCGACACGAAAACAGGGCGCATGGTCATGGACCTCTTCCACATGCTCCATAAGGAGAGGGGGAAGACCATAGTGCTGATAACCCATTCTCCTGAGCTGGCAGAGGAGACGGAGCGCATACTTACGCTGTCGGACGGCATGTTCGTAGGCGAGAGAAAGGGGCTGGGCCATGCTCCTGTTTGAGAATATATCGCTGGCTCTGAGCGGCCTTAGGGCAAATAAGACGAGGTCTGTGCTTACTATGCTGGGCATTATCATAGGCATAGCCTCAGTCATAGCCATTATGACTATAGGCGCTTCCATGACAGAGTCCATGCAGAGCAGCATGACCAGCATGGGGGCTACTAATATTACTATAGCAGTGTCCCAGAAGAGCACGGAAGAAGAAATAAGCGAGGGGGGCATGCGATTCGAGTGGGGGCCGCACAGCACAGAGATGGACGACGACGACCTCATGGACGAAGAGATGCTCTCTGACCTAAAGGAGCATTTTTCAGATAATATAGAGGGCTTTGTCCTGTCGGAGGAGCTGGGAAGCGGAGAAGTGAGGAGCGGGCAGGACTATGCCTACGTGTCTGTAGACGGCGGGAATGATGGCTACATAGAGGGCGAGAAGCTAAATCTCATCTCAGGCCGGCTCTTTACTGAGAAGGACCAGTCAAAGGGGAAGAAGGTCTGCATCATATCCGACTATACCTGCAATAATCTCTTCAGGGGCGACACGGAGGCGGCGCTGGGAAAGGAACTCTCCGTAGTACTTAATGATGAATTCCACCATTTCACGGTTGTGGGCGTCTATGAATACAATTCCACATATAATTTCAGCACCGCATCCGTAGAGGATACTGAGACCTCTTTATATATCCCCCTCTATACGGCATTTAAGGAAGAACATAAGGACAAGCTTTTCTCCAGGGTGGAAGCCAAGACTTCCTTAGATACGGATGTGACCAGCTTCTTAATGGAAGTGCAGGACTATATGAATGAGCACTTCTACAGGAATAATAAGAGCTTCGAGGTGAACTGCTTCAGCCTGTCGGATATGCTGTCGGACATGCAGAATATGATGTCCACCCTGTCCCTCGCCATTTCCTTCATAGCTGGTATTTCACTCCTCGTCGGAGGAATAGGGGTCATGAACATAATGCTGGTCTCCATACAGGAGAGGACTAAGGAGATAGGCACGAGAAAGGCCCTTGGGGCCACCAATGCTTCCATAAGGACGCAGTTCATAGTAGAGGCCATAGTGCTCTGCATGGTGGGCGGCGCCATAGGAATAGCCTTAGGGCTGGGCATAGGCATGATAGCCGCGCAGAAGATGGGCTATGAGGCCTATCCATCTGTCAACGGCATACTCTTCTCCGTGGGCTTCTCTGTGGCCATAGGAGTGTTTTTCGGATATTATCCGGCCAATAAGGCCGCAAAGATGAACCCTGTGGATGCGCTGAGGTATGAGTGAGGATCAAGGGGCATCTATGTCATAGGGAGTGGTCTGGTATACATAGTAGTTCAGCCAGTTCGTATAGAGTATGTTGGAGTGGCTTCTCCATTGCAGGAGCGGCCTCATGGAGGGGTCGTCATTGGGATAATAATTAACGGGGAGCTCCACATCGTCCCTTTTCCCCTTGTCACGCCTGTACTCCGTGTCCAGGGTCATGCGGTCATATTCGGGGTGTCCCTGCAGGAATATCTGCTTACCGTCCCTTGTCATGCAGAGAAATACGCCCGCCTCGTCGGATTCGGCCAGGACTTTTAAATAGTTGCAGCCGTGTATGAGATTGCTTTCCACCGTGGCATGGCGGCTGTGGGGTATGTAGAAAATGTCGTCGAAACCCCGTACAAGCGGTTCCCTCCTGTGCCTCACCTTGTGGGGATAGACACCGAAGAGCTTCTTCGGGAGCATGGTTTTTTCAAGGCCGTAGTGGTAATACAGCCCCGCCTGGGCGCCCCAGCAGATATGGAAGGTGCTGGTGACATGGCTTTTTGTCCACTCCATTATGTCGCAGAGTTCTGTCCAGTAGTCCACTTCCTCGAACTCAAGCAGCTCCACGGGGGCTCCTGTTATCACCATGCCGTCGAACTTGTGTTTCTTTACCGCATCCCAGGTGGTATAGAAGCTGTTTAGGTGGTTCGCGGAAGTATTCTGGGACTCGTGGCTCTTTACCGTGAGGAAGGTAATGTCTATCTGCAGCGGTGTATTGGAGAGGGAGCGGAGTATCTGCAGCTCAGTGTCCTCCTTTAGGGGCATTAGGTTCAAAATGGCTATTTTAAGCGGCCTTATGTCCTGATGGAGGGAGCGGAACTCGTCCATTACGAAGATATTTTCATTTTCTAAAAGCTCCTTGGCTGGGAGATTACTTTGAACTTTTATGGGCATGGCAGAGCCTCCTGAAACATAGTCTTTTCCAACTGTACGGTTGAAATCTTAAGTCCGCATAAAATCTATCTGCTGCGACGAATTAAAACGCTTTTGAAGAGCAGAAGATAGATTTTATGCAGACGGGTCGTAAATGTGCTTAATAGATACAGTTTTTAACTATAGTTCACAGAAATTGTGCTGTCAAGCAAATCTCCGGCCTGTATATGCCGGCGCCCTATAGAATAAACTGTAAATGTGTTTTCTTTTTGGATTATAGAGAAATGGATAAAAAAAAGCTTATAAAAACAGCAGTAAGTATAATAATATTCCTGGCTCTCCCTGCGTTCTGGTTCATACTGTCGCAGCTCATGGTGCAGGAGTCAATTTTTGAAATAGACTGGAAGCTGATCCTTACGAATATAGTCTTTTTTGAACTATTGAACATTTTTCTTTCGGCGGTTGCGGGAAATGCCCGCATAGGGCTCTGGATAGGAACTTTTCTGTCCTGGTTCATTGGCGCGCTGGACAATTATATATACCGCTTTCGTGGAAGCTACATAATGCCTTGGGACATCTGGTCTTTTAGCACTGCAATGAATGTGGCGGGGAATTACAGCTATTTCCCGACGAGAAGGGTAATAGTCCTCACGGGCGCCTTCCTTCTGCTGGCAGTCGCGGCCTATTTCTGTGATCTGGACCTTTTCAGTGTTAAAAAGCCCCAAGTACCTACAGGTAATGAGTCAGATGTTACGAAAAGCCAAGTAAAATGGGGGAAAATCTGCCTAAGGCTTCTTACGGCGGTCCTGTCTGCTTTCTTGCTTTTTTCCTTTTATCCCTTGACCTCAAATGAAAGATTCCTGGATTTAGTGGACTTTAAGAAACACCAGTTCACCCTGGACAAGGCGACTACCAAGAACGGCATAGTCATAGGCTTCATTTCCAAGATACGCTACCTCAATGTGGAAAAACCTAAGGGGTATAATGCGGCCGCCCAGAAGGAGATACTTGATGGCATTACGCCGGAGGGAGAGCCGCCGGCTGAACTTCCCGACATTATCGTAATAATGAGCGAGACCTTTTCAGACCCCAAGGTGGTTGCGGATTTTTCTACAAATGCGGACTATATGCCATTCATCCATTCCCTGCAGGAAAATGGGGAAAATGTGGTCACAGGAAACCTGCATGTATCCGTGAACGGGGGCAACACGCCAAATACGGAATTCGAATATCTGACAGGGAATAGCCTCGCCTTTCTTCCAGAGGGCTCTATTCCATACAATGCATTTATCCATAGGAAGATGGATGCGCTGCCTTGGTATCTGAAGTCCCTGGGATACCAGACTCTGGCCATGCACCCTTATGAAGCGGATAACTGGAAACGGCCTAAGGTTTATCCACTATTGGGCTTTGACGATATGCATTTCCTTGATTATTTTGAGAAATTTAATCCTCAGTATGTGAGGGACTATATCTCAGATAAGAGCCTTAGTGAGCAGATAATATATGAGCTCTCCCATAGGGCTGATCTAAAGGCGCCTTTTTTTTCTTTCAATGTAAGCATGCAGAACCATTCGGGCTATGGGGAAGAATATGACAATTTTCATCCCGACATAGAGCTTACAGATATGGAAGGCGATGCTTCAGATTATGAACCCTTAAGGAACTATCTCTCCCTAGTAAAGCTTTCGGATGAAGCCCTGTCGGAACTATGCGAGCATTACAGCAAGGAGAAGAGGCATACTATAATAGTATTCTTTGGGGACCACCAGCCTTCCTTTACTGTTTTGAAGCCTATTTACAAGTCCCGTGGCATAGAGTCAAAAACAGACCTGACCGCAGAGGAAGATGAACTTCGGTACATTGTGCCTTTTATGATCTGGGCAAACTATGACATAGAAGAGAAAAAAGGTATAGAGCTCAGCGCAAATTACCTGGGAAATCTTACCCTGGAAGCGGCGGGCATCCCGCTTACGAGGTACAGAAGCTTCACAAAGGAGGTCTCTTCGAGGTTCCCTGTAGTTACGGCAATACATGCCGTGGATTCAAAGGGAGGGGATGTGCCTGTGGCCGAGGTTCAGGAGAAGCTGCCTGATTACAGCGCAATGCAGTACTATGAGATATTTGACGACAGGGACGATTATGAATAGATTGTATTTGAGCTGCGGAAGATTTGCCCTCCGTATGAGAATGGGATTATTATTGCTCCTTGCTGCCTTCGGCACAGCTTTTTTGACAGCCTGCGCAAGTAATGCCGCGCCTTCAGCAAAGGGGGAAGCGCATAATGGCTTTGACTATTCCTGGGCCAAAGAAAACCGATATATAGCCCATGCCCTGGGCGGCATAGACGGACACGACTATACCAATTCAAGGGAGGCTTTTGAGGAAAATTACAAAAAGGGCTTTAGGGTCTTTGAAATGGATTTAGGATATACTTCTGACGATGTGCTGGTGGGGGTACACGAGTGGGGGCATAAATTTAAGAAAAATACTTTGGGCTATGTAGATCCCGCTGACCCCGAAAACGATGAGCCCCTGTCACTGTCTGTATTCTCAGGCTTTAAGATACTAGGGAAATATACGCCGCTTACTTTTGAAGACATGGCAGAGATCATGGGGGAAAAGGAGGATGTATTCCTCGTCATAGACGGGAAGTACAGGGATGAGGAATTGGTGCGTAAGGAATTCACTGATATTAGGGACATCCTTAAAAAGAGGGCTCCAGAGGCAATAGACCGCATTATTCCCCAGATATACAGCCAGGAAATGTATGACTGTATTATGGAGATCTACCCATGGAAGTCTATTATATACACCTGGTATATGCTGAACGAGGACAGGCTATCCCCTACCGCAGAGGCAGACTTTGCCATATCTAAGGGGATAAAGGTCGTCACAATGAGCGACAGGGTAGAGAATGAGCTTGTGGATGAGTACCTTAAGCGCAGGGGCATATTTACCTATGTGCATACGATAAATGACGAATATGTGGCAAAGCTCCTTACGAAGGCCGGGGTATACGGCTTCTATACGGACGAACTGGACCCTGATAAGGATAATACATGATATGTTAAACCCGTAACAGGCTTTATGCGCACCGGCCCATTCTGCTCTCAGCTTCTTTGCTGCGGGAAAGGCCTATGGCACTATGACTATGGGCCTCTGGTATTCATGCCTGAATACCCTGTTGAATTTACCCGCTGATACGCCTTCGTAGATAAGGGCTGAGCGCAGGCTGTCTTCATATAGGGCAAGGCTTACTGGGTCCAGGATATCCTTAGCAGCCGCTGCCCTGGATATTAGGGGTATGGAGGCGGCTTTTTTTATGCGCTTTAAGAGCGGAGGGGCCGTGGATGCCTTAAAGCCCAGAATGCGGGCGTATGGGGGAGTTTCAGGTATAGCATCCCCTTGAAAGCCCAGGATAAGGTGCAATAGGGAGCGCTTCACTGCGGAAAGGGTGCTGTCTTTACTTTTAAGGTCTTCGGAAAAAGCTGTAAAGCAGGTGTAGTTCCACCTTTTTTTCAGTATCCTTTTTGCCAAATGGGGGGTCATTCCCTGCACCTTATTTAAGCTGTCCCCGTCTGCCACAGTGAGGCGGTAGCGGAGCAGGGCAGAGAAATCATCGGGGACTATGGGAAAATAATTATCACAGGCGGAGGAGAGGCTTTTAAGGACAGTTGAAGGCAGAGCCTTCCCAATGGAGGCAAGGGTACTGCTGGCATTTTCACAGAAAGGACTGTGTGCAGGGGCAGTATTATCTAAATTCCCTTGGATAGCGGCTTTTTTCATCGGAGCTGAAAAAACTGCCCTTATTGAGAGGGCTGACGGGAAAGAATCGTTTAAGTCCGTGCTGTCATACGGCGAGCCCTCCCGCTTTAATGTGAATGGCTTAATAGGGGAGGAGAGCTTTTTCAGGGCTTTCAGATATTCTATTGCAAGGATATTATTGGATTTACTGATAAGCTCTTTAATAAACTGCGCTTCCTCATCTTTTCGGCCCCTGCTTAGGGCATAGTGTGAGAGGGCGGCGGCCCTGGCGGCGGGGTAGCTCTTGCCCGTGCTTAAGAGATTTTTCAGTACCTGCTTATATTCATCCGGCTCTTCACTCAGTATGCCCGCTATGTAATTAAGCTCGCTTAAGTTTCCCTCTTCGCTGCCAAAGGCCAGCATATCTACTGCCCCAAGCGCAGATAATAGCCCTACGCTGCCCAGGGCGAAGGTCTCTGCGGAGGCTGCCGCCCACTGCGCAGGGAGCTCCAGAACGAGGTCAGCCCCATGATTTAAAGCCATTTCTGCCCTTATGTGCATATCAGTAATAGCGGGCTCGCCCCTCTGCACGAAGTCTCCGCTCATTAGGGCCACGATATGGCTGGCTCCGGTCTGCCTTTTAGCTTCCTTTAAGAAATACTCATGCCCCAGGTGCAAGGGGTTGAATTCAGCTATAACTCCAAGGATTTTTTCCATGCACTGCATAATAAGGCCTGTGGAAGAGGGTGTCAAATTTACTTGATTTAGTAATAAAAATTGTGTATAAAGAAAGCTCAGTGGTATTTGACAATTTGGAGGAATAATGCAATGAGCAAAGAAAGAAATTTAAATATTGAGGTAAATCCCATATCCAATACTGCAATAACAACCCTTATCATGCTGGCAAACGCCCGCTATGAAAGTGCGGTTGCGATACTTGAACAAATGGGCGTGGAAAAGGAAAAAGTATTTCGGGGTGTGGATCCTAAGGATATGGTGAACAGGCCGTCAGATATCGTCAGGGAGCTTCGCTATGTTGCCCTCAACAGGACGATAGAGGAGAGCGGGTTCAATGTACTTATGGACCTTCCGTGCGGCTATACCCCCAAGGTATTTGATTTTACAAAAAAGGGTATGCAGTATATAGGCTGCGATCTTCCGGCGGTAATAAATGATTTTTCTCCTATCATTGCCTCTATGACAGATGATGAGCAGAAAAAAATGATAGATTTTCAGGTAGTTGATGTCACGAATTATGAAAGCATGAAGGCCGCGGCCGACAGGGCGAAGGGGCCTGTCTGCATTGCTACGGAGGGGCTTACCGTTTATCTGACGCCTGAAGAAACAAGGCAGCTTTGCGTGAATATAAGGAGAATTCTTTCTGAAAAGGGCGGCTGCTGGCTGAATGCGGATGTGGAGACCCTTGAATACTACATGGCTGTATTCAAAGCTGTTGCGGGAGACCGTGCCATGGAGCTTTTAAGGGCGGCAAGGAAAGGATTTAGCGGACAGTCGGATACCGATCTTCATAAAAATCATGAAAATGTCGTAAAATCCTCTACAGGGAAAATGAATGTGGATTACGGGAAGATAGAGGCCTTATATAGGTCAAGGGGCCTTCTGGTGGAGAAAGTACCCTACTACAGGGAGGATTTTACGCTGCAGAGCTTTGGTTTTATGAGCGATGAAGAGATCGAAAAGCTGAAGGAAAATATAAAACATGTGAATATTTGGAAGATTACGCCTGACCCGGATTTTAAGGAGGAATATACGGATACTGCGGACGAATCGGGGAAGGCTGTCGATCAGGAGCTCCCCTTTGAGGTAAAAAGCTCTCTTCATGACGGGGTGTTTAGGGTGAGCATACAGGGGCGCATGGATACTATCACTGCGCCGGAACTTCTGAAACAGTTTCAGGAAGCTCAGAATGGCATTACCGACATTCATGTCGATGTCAGTAAAATGGCCTATGTGTCCTCGGCGGGACTTCGGGTATTTCTTATCATGTACAAGTCCTTAAAGGATAAGGATAAATTTGTGATGACGGGTGTAAATGCCGCAGTTCGTGAGATCATAGAGACGACGGGCTTTGAAGAGTTTTTCCTGAGGTGAGGAACAGTACCTAGACCTGAATAGTTATCCCAGAGGAAAAGGGTAGCGCAGGTTGAAAACTTCAAATTGACATGGGCAGTTAAGGATGCTATATTGATTATAAAGAGAGGTGCTGCCGATAGACGGTCAGCCCTGAAATGTTTTTATGTCAAAATGACTGCCCAAACATTCCGGGTCGGGGCGGTCATTCTGCGTTTAAATCTCTTCCAATGGCATAGCCTATGGAAAAGAATGTCGCACACAGGCAGATAATGCCTATCACGTCCATACGCAACGCCCTCCTTTCACGGATTCCCTGTCGGGTTTCTATGATAACGGGGCTTGTACTCCCCAGGGGAGGACTGGCCGCCTACCGTTTATGGCAGCACCCTGATGTTCATTATGTCACTGATAAGAAAAATTTGTCAACAGGAGGCATATTTTATAATTAACGAAATAATTACAATGTTGCATTTTGCAGGAGGATTAAAAAGTGACAGAATGTGAAAAGGCGCAGGCGGGATACCTGTATGACGCAAATTATGATAAGGAGCTTGCTGAAAAGAGGGCGGAGTGCGCAGAAAAATGTTTTGATTTCAATAGCGCAAGGCCTTCAGATTATGAAGGACAGAAAAAGATACTGAATACGGTATTCGGAGAAATCAAGGGGGATTATTTTATCACGCAGCCTTTTTACTGTGATTATGGAACAAATATTACCATAGGCGATAAGTTCTATTCAAACCATAACCTGACCATTCTGGATGGTGCGAGGGTTACTATAGGAGACTATGTATTTATCGCTCCGAACTGTGTGATTTCTACAGCCGGCCATGCATTGGACGTGGAGCAGAGAAACAAGGGCCTTGAAATAGCTTTGCCTATCACGATAGGAAATAATGTATGGATAGGGGCTAACGTAACGGTACTTCCTGGTGTTACCATAGGAGATGATACAGTTATTGGGGCGGGAAGCGTGGTAAATAAGGACATTCCTTCCGGTGTCATAGCCGCGGGCAATCCCTGCCGTGTGATCCGTAAGATCACGGAAGCAGACAGGGAAAAATATCCGAAATTTGAATAAGAGCAATGGACAATACGCTGCTGATTTTTTTGTGGAAATAGAAAAGTCATAGTGTTATACTAAGGATAGAAAGGACTAAGTGCGCCACAGAATATTTCTCAATGAGTCAGAAAATGGAGGATTTAAGCTTGGGGATGACTGATCTGCAGTTTAAGGGCCGGCTAAGGCAGATTATCAGGGGAATAGAAGAGGCCAAGGAAGAAAAAGAAAAGGAGTCTACAGACCGTAAGCTTGAACTCCTGCTGAAGGACCTTAAAGAGGATTTGCAAGGATAAAGAGAAAAAATTGTAAGGAGGTAAGAGATGTTTGGTTTTGGCACAATGATAGACAAGCTCAGGGCGAACCCCAAGCGCATAGTCTTTACGGAAGGGGCTGACCCAAGGATACTGGAGGCGGCATCCAGGCTCTTGGCGGCCAATTTCCTGACTCCCGTGCTGCTTGGGAAGAAGGAAGACGTGGAGAAGGCGGCAGAAGAGGCCGGCTACAATATCAGGGGCGCTGAGATAATAGACCCTGAGAATTACGACCGTTTCGATGAAATGGTGGACGTATTCTGTGAACTCAGGAAAAGCAAGGGCATGACCAGGGAAGAGGCCATACCTATACTCAGGCAGGCTAACTACTTCGGCACTATGCTGATAAAGCTTGGAGTCGTGGACTGCCTCTTAGGCGGAGCCACATATTCTACGGCAGATACGGTGAGGCCGGCATTACAGATCATTAAAACCAAGCCGGGAAATACCATTGTTTCCTCCTGCTTTATCCTGGTGCGCCCTTCAGCCACCGGAGACAACGAGGTACTGGCCATGGCAGACTGCGCCATAAATATAGAGCCGGATGAGGACCAGCTGGTGGAGATCTGCGGAGAGACGGTGGAATGTGCCAAGGTATTCGGAATGGATCCCCATGTGGCCTTCCTCTCATTTTCCACTAAGGGCTCTGCCAAGAGCGATACGGTCACAAAGATGCATAATGCTACAGAGAAGGCCAAGGCCAAGTATCCAAATACGCCCATAGACGGGGAGCTGCAGTTCGATGCGGCAGTGGCCCCCAGGGTGGCGGCCCAGAAGGCGCCCGGCTCCAATGTGGCGGGGCACGCAAATACCTTCATTTTCCCCGATGTGAATGCAGGCAACATAGGCTACAAGATTGCGCAGCGCATGGGTAATTTCGAGGCATACGGCCCCATACTCTTAGGCTTAAATGCGCAGATAAATGATCTGTCCAGGGGCTGCAATGCCCTGGAGGTTTATTCCATGGCAATTATCACGGCCTCTATGGCATAAGGGCAAGAATAGTGTTAAAATAAGGCAGGCATCGGTCCTTATCGCAGGAAGGGATCGTAGCGTCAAAAAAGAGCCTCAATCACTTACACAGTATTGGGTCAGATATTTAAGAAAAGTCACGTATTAGAGGAGGTTAAGCAAATGTTCAATATTCTGGTGATCAATTCGGGAAGCTCATCTCTCAAGTTTCAGGTGATAGAGATAGAGAGCGGGGAGCTTCTGGCAAAGGGGCTCTGTGAGCGCATAGGCATAGATGGGGCCTTTACCTATGAGAATGTGAGGGACGGCCTCGACAAGGATAAGAAGGAAGTGGCCATCCCCGACCACAGGAAGGCCATAGAGCTTACCATAGAGGCCCTGACGGACGGCAGTAAGGGCGTACTGAAGTCCCTTTCCGAGATAAATGCCGTGGGACACAGGGTAGCACATGGCGGAGAGCTGTTTGACGGTTCCGTGGTCGTTACAGAGGATGTGATAAAGAGGCTCAGCACCATTTCTGACCTTGCACCTCTCCATAATCCCGCAAATCTCGCAGGCGTCGCATCCTGCCAGGAGCTTATGCCCGGTGTGCCAAATGTCCTTACCTTTGATACGGCTTTCCACCAGACCATGCCTCCGAAGGCATATATGTATGCAATTCCCCGTAAGTATTACAGGGATTATAAGATAAGGCGTTATGGCTTCCACGGCACCAGCCACCACTATGTGGCGCAGACCATAGCAGACCACCTTAATAAGAAGCTGGAGAGCTTAAAGGTAATAGTCTGCCACCTTGGGAACGGCGCGAGCATTACTGCCATAAGGGATGGCAAATCTGTAGATACCTCCATGGGCTTCACGCCTGCCGGAGGCCTCATTATGGGCACCCGCTGCGGGGATGTGGATCCTTCGGTATTCAATTATATCATCAAAAAGGAAGGGATCAGCGGAGAGCAGGCTGACAGCATAGTAAATAAGGAGAGCGGAGTCCTTGCGCTCTCAGGAGTGTCCTCTGACTTCAGGGATCTCTGGGAGGCAAAGGACAAGGGGAATGAGGATGCCGCAGTGGCTCTGGATGCCTTTATCTACAAGGTTGCGAAGACCATAGGCTCCTATGTGGCGGCCATGAACGGAGTGGACATTATCTGCTTCACAGCCGGAATTGGTGAGAATGACATACGCACCCGCGCAGAAGTGCTGTCTTACTTCGGTTATCTGGGGATTACCTGCGATGCTGAAAGGAATAATGTGAGGGGAGAGCTCAAGGAGATATCCACACCCGACAGCAAGGTGCGCTGCTTTGTCGTACCTACTAACGAGGAACTCATGATAGCTAAGGATACTTATGCCTTAGTGAAGAAATAATTCAAGGACTTTCAGGGAACCGGCGCCAACCTATGGGGTGAGCGCCGGTTTTTTGCTAATTGCTTACTATTCAGAACCCCCCTTGCCTATAGTCATTTTTGAAATAACGACCTTGCTCGATTATTTCAGAAATGGCTATACGAAAGGGCGGTGACGATAGGAACTGGCAGTTGTCCCATATAGAATTAGAATTGCCGCTTCATTAGGCTGGGACAATCTGCACACCACCACTGAGAAACATTTGATTTTATTAAACCAAGGCTTAAATGCCTAAGGGAGAGAAAATGGCGGACAGCACTCTTGTTGTCAATGGATATCAATTTAATTCAGCAGCTGATGCGGCTGCCGCCAGGGAGGAGCTGAAGAAGATATCCTACATAGAGTCCCATATAAATAAGGACGACCCTGAGAGCGTGCTTACGATATATAATAAGATAATAGCAAATAAGATCTTCGTGACGCCGCTGGGATATGGATATCTGAAGGAAGTCAGGGATTTTCTGGAGGGCGCGCAGGGCATAGAGAAGGACAAGATAAAGCCCCTGCCACTGAACAGTATGTACCGCATGGGAGCTGAGTCCGTGACGACAACTCCCGAACCAAAGCGCCGGATAGTCCCGCAGAAGAAAAAGGATGCTTTGAAGACCCAGCTCTACATATCCCGCGCATTAAATATCGTTCTTTTGATAGCTATAATAGCAATGTTTGTGATAGCCCTAAATTCCAATAATCCCAATATATTAAATTATGAAAATGCCCTGCAGGACCGGTATGCGGCCTGGGAAGAGGAGCTAAACGACAGGGAGGAGATTTTAAGGGAAAAAGAGAGGAGCATAGAGAGGGGATATGGAGGGAGTGAAAATACTGGTAGTTGATGACGAGAGCCGCATGAGGAAGCTCATTAAGGATTTCCTCGTGAAAAAGTCATATAGGGTCCTGGAGGCGGGCGACGGGGAGGAGGCCCTTGATATCTTCTATAAAGAGAAGGACATATCCTTAATTATCCTGGATGTGATGATGCCCAAGCTGGACGGCTGGCAGGTGGTAAAGGAAATAAGGGGCCTTTCCTCCGTACCGATTATTATGTTAACCGCCAAGGGCGAGGAGAGGGACGAGCTTATGGGCTTTGACCTGGGAGTGGATGAGTATATAGCGAAACCCTTTTCTCCTAAAATACTCATGGCCAGGGTAGATGCCATCCTTAGGCGCACTACTGCGCAGGATGAGGAGGCAAGCATATCCATAGGCGGCATTACGCTGGATAAGACCGCCCATAGAGTGCTCATAGACGGAAGTGATGTGGAGCTCTCATATAAAGAATTTGAGCTCCTTTCCTATTTCATGGAAAATGCAGGTACTGCGCTCTCCAGGGAAAAAATCCTCAATAATGTCTGGAACTATGATTACTTTGGAGATGCGCGCACTATAGACACGCATGTGAAGAAACTTCGGTCTAAGCTCAAGGATAAGGGAGGGCTCATAAAGACTATCTGGGGGATGGGCTATAAGTTTGAGTCTGAATAGAATTTTTTGTGGAATAGTTTGCGGCTATGTATTATAATACGAAAATCTTTTGTCTTAAAACATAGCTGTAGGTTATTCCTGCGCCCAAGGCTTTTGGACAGAGTTTTTTAGGCTGTATGGGGAGATGCGCCTGAAAACTGCATTCGGGATATGAAATGGAGGGGATTATGAAGAGTAACAGCATTTTCTACGAGAGACGCTGGTACAATAGCATAGTTTTCAAAATATCCGCCCTTTTTCTGCTTGTGGCCCTGATAGTCATAGCTGTATGCGGTATAAGCATTTTTACTGTACAGACTAAGGAATTCGAGGAACAGAGCATAGAGCAGATGAAGCATATAGGGACTATGCTCAGGGATACCATGGAGGCAGAAGGGCTTAACATGGTGGAATTTCAGGAATATATGCTGGGGCACAGCTTAGAGATAGAGATCCCCTATGATTTTGGCGATGAATTTGTGGAGGCTGAGGAGGAGAAGTTCAACAGGGCTTTCAGGGAAAAATATCCCAATAAGGAGTTTGGGAAGGATATTCTTTTCGGGCGGCTTACAGGAGATCTGAAAAATCAATTCTGCAAGTATTATCATGCCAAATGGTTCCTCTTCTTTGAAAAAGTTAGAGGCTGGTATGACATACCCTATACATATTATGTATACCCAAATGGCAACGGTACACATGTGATATATATTTTCGATACTGAGCGCACTTATGAGGGGGAAGAAGCGGAGAACAGGCTGCACCTCTGTGACGACTATGAAGAAAACTATGAAGATATGCCCTATCTCTTTGATACCTGGGCCGCCGGGAAGATGCTGGACGGCATGGACAGCTTCGACAATGAGTACGGGCGTACCTACTCCTATTATGTGCCCTTATATATCAATGAAATGAAGCAGGGGCTTATCTGCATAGATATGGATATAGACTATGTGAACAGCAACATATTACAAAATGTGGTGAGCCTTGTGTCTTTCAGTGCCCTTGCCATGGTAGCAGGGCTGGCGCTCCTTGCAGTTATCATCAACAGGGCTTATATAGTGAAGCTGGGCCGCATAACCGAATTTATAAAGGAATATTCTGATAAAAAGAATGTGGCGACAGCAGATGCCCTGGAGGCGACAATAAAAGGAAGGGACGAGATTTCTGAGCTGGGCTTGCAGATATCCGGAATGATGAGAAGCCTGGACGAATATATGCGAAACTTAACCCGTACTGAGCAGGAACTGGCCGAATCCCAGCAGACTGCCCTGCTGGATGCCCTGACAGGTGTTAAAAATAAGCTTGCATACGATGAGGAACTTAAAAAAGAACAGTGGAACATAGAGAACGGGGACAGGGATGTAGGCATCATAATGATAGACTTAAACTACTTAAAGAGGATAAACGATACCTTCGGGCATGAGAGAGGAAATATCACTATTACGAAGCTCTGCCATATAGTATGCGATGTCTTCAAACATTCCCCTGTTTACAGGATAGGCGGGGACGAGTTTGTGGTACTGCTCAGGGGCAAGGACTTTGATAACAGGGACAGCCTGGTATCCCTATTCGAGAAAACGCTGGAACTGCAGAAGGAAAATCCCCTGCTGAATCCCTGGGAAACTGTGTCGGCGGCCCTTGGCATGGCTGTATATGATCCCAATGTGGATTCCAGCATAGCAAATGTATTTAAGAGGGCGGATGACGCAATGTATACGAGGAAAAAGGAAATGAAGGCTTTCAGGGAATGAGCCTGGGAGAGGGGGCTATCACCCTTCAGGGGGAAGGAGCCATGATCGCGGCCGACATTTTTTATGCTTTGTCAGGCTGCTGCATAATTCCCCTGCTCGCCCGCAGGGCGGAGATCAGCAGAAAGGCCAATGATTTCCTATCGCCGTCCCTGCGATAAAAAAAGCTCCGGCCAGTGGCTGACCGGAGCATATCTATTGCATTTCAGAGGAAATTCCAGACTTTATTCTGCCTTGATTTCCTTCCACAGTTCGTTCATAAGCTCTGTAGTCTCAGGGGACTGCTGCACGCAGACCTCGCAGTTGTCCATGGCATTTGCAGGAGGAACCAGAGTCTCATCAGCCTTTTCGTCATCGCTTAAGCCCTCTATGACCTTCTCATTGGGCGTGGAATAATATATATATTCAAAGTTGGCCTTTGCCACGTCCTCACGGCAGAGGAAATCGAGAAATTTGGCCGCATTTTCGGGGTTCTGGCAGTGCTTGGTGATGCCGAAGCAGTCTATCCAGACATTGGAGCCCTCCTTTGGCACTACATAAGCCAGGTTTTCATTGTATTCATGCCCCAGATAGGCCTCTCCTGAATAGACGACGGCCATAATGGCATTGCCGGCTACAACCTCGTCCCTGGCCTCATCCACTAGATAGGCCTGTACGTCTGGCTTCTGCTTCAAAAGAAGCTCCTGCGCTTCCTTAAGTTCATCGGGATTTTCTGTATTTACGGAGTATCCCAGTTTTTTCAGGGCTACCATAAAGGAGTCCCTCATGCTGTTCTGCATTATGACCTGTCCCGCATAGTCCCCGTTAAACAGCACATCCCAGCTGTCTACAGGGGCTTTTACCTTGGTGGTATCGTAGAGTATGCCGAGGGTTCCCCAGAAATAGGGCAGGGTATAGGCATTCTTTGCATCTATGGCAGAGGCGAGGTCAAAGTACTTCTGCCCTATATTGCCCTTATTTTCAAAGCTGTCCCAGGGGATTTCCTTTAGCTCCCCGTCCTTAATGAGCTTTTCCATCATATAGTCGGAGGAGCAGACCAGGTCGTACTTCACTGCGCCTGAACTGTATTTCGCATACATTTCCTCAGGTGTCAGGGCTTCCTCATAATTTACCTTTATGCCGGTTTCCTTTGTGAAGAGATCCAGCATTTCGGGATCCAGGTACTCACTGTAATTCACTACCGTGAGCTCGCCCTTTGCCTGCCCAGAGGAACAGCCAAGGAGCATGGAAGAGAGCAGGGCTGTAAGAATGGTTATTGAGATCAGGCGTTTGGTCATGGTCATTTTTCCCCTTTCTGCCGCATTTTTAGCGGTACTTTAGTGTTCTTTCTTAGCTGAGATCCCCGTGCCTATGGATAAAAGCAGCGATACCAGCACGAAGATCAGTGTGGATAGGGCGTACATTTCGGGCTTTATGCCCTTTTTTATCTGCCCGTATATCATGGTGGAGAGCGTATTTACGCCGGCCCCCTTGGTAAAATAGGTGATCACGAAGTCGTCCATGGAGAGCGTGAAGGCCATGAAAAAGCCTGACAGTATGCCGGGCAGAAGCTCAGGCAGAAGCACATGGAAGAAAGCGTATACAGGCCCTGCGCCCAGGTCCCTCGTGGCTTCGTATATGCTGACATTCATCTGTTGTATGCGGGGCATAACGCTTAAGATCACATAGGGTATATTGAAACTTATGTGGGCAAGCAGCACGCTCCCAAAGCTTAAGGGGATAAAGTGCACGAACCAGAGCATGAGGGCTATGCCCGTAACTATGTCTGCATTCAGCATGGGGATATTGGTAAGCGCCATCATTGTCTTATAGCGTTTCCTTCCCATGGCATGTATGCCAAGTGCCCCCGGAACCCCTATCAGTATGGCTATAGCGGCGGAACCGAAGGCCAGCAGCACTGTCGTTATAAAGGCCTCCAGTATCTGATTATTATTAAATAGCTTCACATACCAGGAGAGCGTGAAGCCTCCCCAGGTCACCCTGGACCTGGACGAATTGAAGCTCTCGACTATGAGCACCAGTATGGGGGCATAGAGGAGCACCGCTATAAAGCCTATGTATATTCCGCTTATAATATCCTTGAATCTTTTCATCTGCCTTACCAGATCACCGACTCCCTTCCCTCCTTGTGCTCTTTAGTCGTAAAGGCCATGGATATGAGGACGAAGATCATGAGGGCTACAGAGAGGCCTGAGCCCGCATGCCAGTTATTCGCGGTAGTGAATTCCTGTTCTATTACGTTCCCTATGAGCTGCAGCTTTCCGCCGCCCAGTATGTCAGAAATTACAAAGGAGGTCATGGAAGGCACGAATACCATGACTATGCCGCTTAAAAGCCCCGGCAGGGAGAGCGGCAGTATGATCTTCAGAAAAATGGTAAGGCTTCCGGCCCCCAGATCCCTTGCCGCCTCTATGAGGTCCTCATTTATATCCATTATGGCGGTATATATGGGGAGCATCATATATGGCAGGTAGTCGTACACCACGCCTATCATAATAGAGGTGCCGGTGTTCGCAATTTTTAGGGGAGCTATGGAGAACCATGAGAGTATCATATTCAGTATCCCGTTATTGGAAAGGATCATCTGCCACGCAAGTATGCGCAGTATAAAGTTCATCCACATGGGGAGTATGAGTATAAAAAGGGAAAATGTTCTTTTCCCCAGACCCAGATGCCGCATGGCCATTACCATGGGATAGGAGAGCAGTATGCAGGCCACGGTGCTGCTTATGGCTATCTCTAAAGAGAACATGACTGCCTTTAGGTGTATGGGCGAAAAAATAAGGCCCAGATTGGAAAATGTGAATGCGCCGCCCGCATCGGTAAAGGCGTAGTGGATGATGATAATGAGCGGCAGAATGGTAAAGCCCGCAACCCAGACTATGTAGGGGGAAGCAAGGAGGATCCTTCTGGATGTAAAATTGGACTTTGCCTCATTCATCCTTTACTACCTCCTCATCTTCAGACGCAGGCTTATGCATTATCTGTATATTGTCGGGCAGCACTGTCATCCCTACCATTTCACCTACGGGCGCAGGGTTAACGCTCTGCACCTGCCAGGAAAAGTCCTCTGACTGCACCTTTATTTCATAATAGGCCCCTTTGAATATTACAGACATGACCCGCCCGTTTATATAGCCCATGTTTTCCGGCACTATTTCTATGTCCTCTGGGCGTATGACCACGTCCACAGGCACATTCTCGCCAAAACCCGTATCCACGCAGGGGATATCCACGCCCTGTATGCGGACGAGGAGGTCTTTTACCATAAGGGCTCCTATGATATTGCTCTCGCCTATGAAATCAGCCACAAAGGCGTTCTGGGGTTCGTCATATATGCTCTTTGAGTCACCGGCCTGCTGTATGATGCCCTTATTCATGACTATTATGCGGTCTGACATCATAAGTGCCTCTTCCTGGTCGTGGGTGACATAGAGGAAGGTAATGCCAACCTCCTGCTTTATCTTTATAAGCTCCCTCTGCATACCGTGCCTTAGCTTTAAGTCCAGGGCGCCCAGGGGCTCGTCCAGAAGGAGGAGCTCAGGCTCATTGACTATGGCCCTCGCTATTGCCACCCTCTGCTGCTGTCCGCCGCTTAAGGAGAGGGTGTCCCGCTTTTCATAGCCCTCAAGATTTACAAGGTTCAGCGCATACTGCACTTTATCCCTTATGTATTCAGGGCTCTTTTTTTTGAGCTTAAGGCCAAAGGCTATGTTTTCTTCTACATTCATGTGGGGAAAGAGGGAATACTTCTGGAAGACAGTATTTACATTTCTCTTTTCCGGAGGGAGGGCCGTGATATCCTTGCCTTCAAATAGCACCCTGCCCTTGTCCGGCCTCACAAAACCGCCTATTATACGTAGAATGGTGGATTTGCCGCAGCCCGATGGCCCAAGCAGGGTCACGAACTCATTTCTCCTTATCTCCAGATCGAAGTCGGAGAGGATGGCCTTGCCGTCAAAGGATTTGCTGATAGAATCCATCTTGAGGATAATATTTGACATCTACTCACATACTCCTTAGACTTAAATCGGTGTGCTATAGTAGCATAACTTTAGAACACCGCAGGGCGTTCTCCGCGTTCTTTCGCAGAAAACACCTTGCGGTGTCCTTAGGATTGCCGCATAAATTAATGTAGCATCTGACTTGTATTTTTATTCGATTCCGCAGACGCAGGTTCGGTTACATAGCCCGCTATGCGCCCTCACCTGCGTCTGCGGCCTCGAATAAAAATCCTGCGTCATTTGCCACATTAATTTATGTGGCCATCCTCAGTAAATACTGCTTTCCCTATTATACGGAAAGAAAGGATATAGTCAAGTGCCTGGAGGTGGCTATGGAAAACAGGGAGATTGAGAGGAAGTGGCTCGTAAAGGAAGTGCCTGAGGACTTAGGGAAATATGAGAAACTGGAGATAGAGCAGGCGTATCTCTCCGTATCGCCCGCTGTGAGAGTGAGGCGGGAAAATGACGATTACTATCTGACTTATAAGAGTTCTAAGGATATGCCTGGGAATAGCCCCATATCCCATGCCGAGTATAATCTGCCCTTAAACAGGGCTTCTTATGAACACCTTAAGTGTAAGAGGGACGGCATACTCATAAGTAAGGACAGGTACCTGATACCGCTTGACGGTGGCTTAACTGCTGAACTGGACATCTTTAAGCCCCCTATAGAGCCTCTTATTTTAGTGGAGGTGGAGTTTGAGAGCGAGGAAGAGGCCCTGTCCTTTGCGGCTCCGGACTGGTTCGGGGAGGATGTCTCCCTGAAGCCTGAATACAAAAACGCGAGTATGGCGCTTTCGGCTCAGATTATGGGATAATGAGGCGTACATAATTTATGGACAAGGATAAGGGGATTGTGGTATATTAGTAAGGATAAAAAGGCATTTGGATCAATCTGCCGGGAGCCTCAATCGCTTTACAGTGCTTTACAGAAGCTAGTCGGATATTGCATAAAATACCGCAATAGAGGAGCGGAAAAAACTGGCTAAAGCAGATTGCAGTCCTTATTGACAGGGGGTAAAAATGGGAAGATGTAAGGTTCTTATCATGCTGGGAAGTCCCAGGAAAGATGGCAACAGCACAACGCTCGCCAGGGCTTTTGCCAAGGGAGCGGAGTCGGCAGGGCATATAGTGCAGTTTTTTGATGCGGCCAGGGCTGAGATCTCAGGTTGCCACGGGGATAATTCCTGTGTGGAGAGGGGGAGCTGCGGCATACCGGACGACGGGCAGAAGATGGCGGAGCTTATGGAATGGGCCGATGTGCTGGTGCTGGCGACACCGCTCTACTTTGGCAGTTATTCCTCACAGCTAAAGCGTGCTATAGACCGTTTCCATGTATTTGTCACTCCCAAGGGAAAGGAAAAGCTCAAGATAAAGAAGTGCTACATCATAGCCACCGGCAAGGCCAAGGATGCGGATATGTTCGATGGGCTGGAGCTGGAATTCGAGCACTTGAATAAGGCACTGGGCTCGCATCCCGGCGGCAGGCTCTTAATAGGCGAGCTTTCGGGGGCAGAGGATGCGGCAGGCAAGGATTATCTATTAAAGAGGGCATCCGACCTGGGATATAAAGTGGGTTGGTAAGAAGCCGAATGGAAAAAGATGCTGCATCTGGATAAATCCAATATCACAGATTATCTGAAAAAAACCATGCCCGGCATGGATTTCTCAAAGCCGCTCTCCATACATGAGATAGGAGAGGGCACTAGGGAGGAGGATGGAGATGGCTTTCTGAACTTCATCTTCCTTGTGAGTGACGGCAGGAATAAGGTGGTTTTGAAGCAGGGGCAGGAACACGGCAGAGTGGGACATGCCCAGACCTTCGACCTGCCTGCCGACAGGAACAGGCTGGAGTACGACAGCCTGAAGATAAGAAAAGCCATAGTGCCGGAGCTGGTTCCGGGGATCTTCTTCTATGATGCCAAGAACTGTATCATGGCTATGGAGGATGTGTCACATCTGAAGATAATGCGTTTCCAGCTGAATAAAAATGTGATATATCCCAAATTTCCCTATCAGGTAGCCGAATACATGGCGAAGACCCATTTCTATACCTCGGAATTCTATCTGGACACTAAAGTATTCAGGGAGCTCACAAAGCACTTCATGAACCACAAGATGCGCTCGGTCTTTGATACGGATGCGTTCATCACCGAGGACCTGGCCAAGGGCAAGAATTTCGGCATACCTGTGAATTCTGAATACATGCCCTTTGTAAAGAAGATAATACTGGATCCCAAGGTCATTAAAGAGCGTATGCGCATGAGGCAGCTCTATGTGTCCAGGGGAGAGACTTTCGTGCATGCGGATCTGCACACCTCAAATGTGCTTCTGGACCAGAGCGAGATGAAGGTCATAGATATGGAGTACACCTTCTGCGGTCCGCTGGCATACGACATGGGCTATCTTCTCGTGAACTTTGTCTCACAGTTTATCTGTGCCGTTTTCAGGGAATTTAAGAGCGAGGGGGAGAGGAAGACTTTCCGTGAATACTGCCTCGATACTATCTGTAAGTGCGTGAACGAGTACTGCAGGATATTTAAGGAGTGCTGGGAAAAGGATGCAAAGAGCCTCTACCGCAATGTGGACGGGCTTCTTGACGATATAATAGGTGAATATCTGCAGGATATGATAGGTTTTGCGGCCACGAATACTTTTTCCAGGAGCGCAGGGCCTTTTATGCTGCCTGAGATTGCGGAAGTAGCAGATGAGGGGGACAGGGCTAAGGTTGTCATATTATCGATGATCTTTGCGAGGGCTTCCATATTAAAGCGCAGGCAGTACAGGACGGTTGAGGATTGGGTGGATGAGCTGTCACAGGTGGACGAGCTTTTCCACTTATATAATGGAGTATAAAAAAGGATGCTTCTCTATATAATGCGCCACGGTGAGACAAAGCTGAATGTGGCGGGGAAGTTGCAGGGCAGGACGGATGAGCCTTTAAATGAAAATGGGATAAAGCTTGCAAAGGATACGGGAGAAGCCCTGAAGGAGATAGATTTCGACCTGGTCATTACGAGTCCCCTGATAAGGGCCAGAAGGACAGGGGAGCTGGTGATAGCGCCATCTGAGGCTTTCCATCATAAGAAGGTGCCGGTCAGGGTAGACGACAGATTTCAGGAGATAAATTTCGGCTCCTGGGAGGGACATTCTTCAAAGAAGAATGAGTTCGATCTGCCGGGTATAAGCTATGAGGAATTTCAGACCTTTTTTTCAGACCCTTTCAGCTTTCCGGGAGCGCCGGGAGGCGAGACTATCTCTGATGTGATAGCGAGGACTGATCCGGCACTGCAGGAGGTTATGAACACTCCTGAGTATCAGGATATGATAATACTTATAGCCACCCACGGCTGTGCCCTGCGTGGCATGCTGAACCGCTTCTACGACGACCCTAAAGATTTCTGGCAGGGGCATACCCCCTATAACTGCGCTGTGAGCATATTGAAGGTGGAAAATGGCAGGCAGGAGCTAATAGGGCACGATAAGATATTCTACGATCCCTCTATGTGCGTGGATCACTATAAGTAGTTATGATGTTTCCAATGCTGAAATCTCCATTGTAATAAATGACGTAAGATCAACGGTTACGGACGATCAAGGTCATAATTAACGACCGAATTACAACTCAGCGAATCACAGCCGTATGTAACAGATAGTTTATATGATGGATTTAAAGGATCAGTTAGATAGAAATGTTTGAAATATTACTTATATGAGTGCATGCATATTTTTTACTATCCTATAAATTCACTCAAAAGTATATTTGACACATTGAGTCCCTTTTCGTTGTAGGCGTATCCGTCAGCTGTTTTTATAAGAAAACCTTCCCGCAGCTGTTTCGACAGGACATCGCCGTATATTTCCTCTAGCTTTTTATTAAAGGTCTGGAGGAATTTTTTTGGGGAGATGCCGGCAGTTTTTCTAAGCCCTAGAAATAGAAATTCCTCCATAGCCTCTCTTTCGGAAAGTATATGTTCTTCCTCCCTTGCTTTGCCTGGTTTTTTGAGATACAGCCTTAAGTCCCCTGTGTTTTTCCATCTTTTCCCATGGAAAAAAGAGGCGCTGCCTAAGCCTAAGCCCAGATATTCCCCCCTGTCCCAGTAGATTAAGTTGTGGCGGCAGCTGCATCCCGGATGTGCGTAGTTCGATATTTCATAGCGCATGTATCCGGCGCCCTTAAGGCTTTCCAAAGTGATATTGTCTATTTTTTCTACCGTTTCCTCATCGGGCAAAGCGAGCTCTCCCTGCCGCAAGCTTTCATATAGGGGCGTATGCGGTTCAACTATAAGGCTGTAGACAGAGATATGCTCAGGAGAGAGGGCTGTCAGTTTGCTTAGCGTATCCGAAAATTTATCGGTGGTCTGCCTGGGCAGGGCTGAAATAAGGTCTACATTGACATTGCTAAATCCTGCCTTCCTTACCTCCTCATAGCTTCTATAAAAGTCTTCGGGGCTGTGAATGCGGCCAATGAGCTTCAGTTCTCCGTCATTTAAGGACTGGCAGCCTAAGCTTATGCGGTTTATGCCTGCTTTCTTGTAGCATTTAAGTTTATCCGGTGAAAGGGTGCCGGGATTGGCTTCTATAGAGATTTCGGCAGAAGCGGAGATGGGGCAGTGGGCATTTAGTTTACATAACACTAAATCTATCCATTCCGCGCTGATGGAGCTGGGCGTGCCGCCCCCTATGTATACAGTATCTATGGCGCTCCCTTTTAAGGGGGCGGTTTCGATTTCCTTTAGCAGTGCATCTATATATAGTCCGACAATGTCTTCAGCCATTACTTCAGGATATTGAAGCGCCTGGCATACGCTCTTATCGGGCGAATGGGGCTTCACGCATGAATAAAAGCTGTCCTTTCCATTAAAACCCTGGCCGTATGCTAGCGGAAAGGACAGAAAATCGCAGTAGCTGCATTTTTTCACGCAGAAAGGTATATGTATATATATGGAAATACTGCGTTTATTATCAGTAGGCATGGATACAGGTGAAAGATGTGCATCTGTTCAGAAACCTGAAGGAGTTCTGAACAGATGCTTGATCTCGCATTGAGAGCCGCACTTCGCATAATGGCGAAAAACACTGCATATCTCAGGTTTTCCACATAAATATGCGGAAAACACCTCGAAATGTTATGAATAGTTACAATGATGGTTCTTTTGGTATTAGCCGGACAAGGGCTGTTGCCAGAAGTATTAGTCGTCATCCAGCTTGAGGACGCTTAAGAAGGCTTCCTTTGGCACTTCGACAGTGCCTATCTGCCTCATGCGCTTTTTCCCTTCTTTCTGTTTCTCTAAGAGCTTGCGCTTCCGGCTGATATCGCCTCCGTAGCACTTCGCCAGCACATCTTTCCTCACGGCCTTCACAGTCTCCCTTGCTATGACCTTGCCGCCTACAGCTGCCTGTATGGGGATTTCAAAGAGGTGCCTTGGTATCTCGCCCTTTAATTTCTCGCACATCTTTCTGCCGCGGTCGTAGGCGCTGTCCTTAAAGACTATGAAGGAGAGTGCATCGACATATTCCCTGTTTATGAGTATGTCGAGCTTTACGAGCTCTGACCTCACATAGCCTTTTAATTCATAGTCAAAGGAGGCATAGCCTCTGGAGCGGCTCTTTAAGGCGTCGAAGAAGTCGTAGATTATCTCATTTAAGGGAAGGTCGTATTTCAAGAGTACCCTGGTGGTCTCCAGATAGTCCATGCCTGTCTGTATGCCCCGCCTTTCCTGACAGAGATTTATGATGGGGCCTAAATACTCTGTCGATACCATTATCTCCGCCGACACCATGGGCTCCTCCATATAGTCTATCTCCGAGGGGTCGGGCATGTTGGCGGGATTGGTGAGCTCAATCATGCTGCCGTCTGTCTTATATACCCTGTAGACGACGCCGGGGGCTGTAGTAACGAGATCCAGGTCGTATTCCCTCTCTAACCTTTCCTCTATAATGTCGAGGTGCAGTAATCCCAGAAAACCGCAGCGGAAGCCGAAGCCCAGCGCAACACTGGTCTCAGGTTCGAACTGCAGCGACGCGTCATTTAACTGGAGCTTTTCCAGTGCTTCCCTGAGGTCGGGGTATCTCGCTGAGTCTGCGGGATATATGCCGCAGAATACCATGGAATTAACCTTCCTGTAGCCGGGAAGGGCTTCCGCGCAGGGCTTATTGGACAGAGTTACGGTGTCGCCTACCCTTGTATCTTTCAGATCCTTTATGCTGGCGGTGAAGTAGCCCACCATGCCGGCCGACAGGCTTTCACAGGGGATGAACTGTCCCGCCCCGAAGTAACCTACTTCAACTACGTCATTCTCGCTGCCGCTCGCCATGAAGCGCACCCTGTCTCCGACACGCAGCTCCCCGTCCATAAGGCGTATAAAGACTATTATGCCCTTGTATGGGTCGTAGAGGGAGTCGAAGATAAGGGCTTTCAGGGGTGAAGAGGAATCGCCCTTGGGGGCAGGGATCTTATTAACTATGGATTCCAGCACTTCGTCTATGTTGAGTCCCTGTTTTGCAGAAATCCTTGGGGCATCCATGGCTTCTATGCCTATGACGTCTTCTATCTCCTGAGCTACCCTGTCGGGTTCTGCGCTGGGGAGGTCTATTTTATTTATGACCGGAAATACATCCAGGTCGTGGTCTAAGGCCAAATAGACATTTGCAAGTGTCTGGGCTTCTATGCCCTGCGCCGCATCCACAACCAGTATGGCTCCGTCGCAGGCCGCAAGGCTGCGGCTCACTTCATAGTTAAAGTCCACATGGCCGGGGGTGTCGATCAGGTTAAATATGTATTCTTCGCCGTTTTTTGCCCTATAGACCGTTCGGACAGCCTGAGACTTGATGGTTATGCCCCTCTCCCTTTCGAGGTCCATATTGTCCAGCACCTGATCCTGCATTTCCCTTGCAGTGAGAAGGCCGGTTTTCTCTATGATGCGGTCGGCCAGGGTGGACT
>JAGBNO010000061.1 GCA_017634355.1 Lachnospiraceae bacterium | reverse complement strand
TGTACATAATGCGCTGTATTTTTGTCCGAGAGGGCTGTTCAAAAATCAGGCGCATAGCGGGCTATGTAACTGATTTTTGAACAGCTCTATCGGGCAAAAAGACAAGCAGAATGTACAAGTTATTCTGTAACAGTTCCTAACTGCGCACTATAGAAAAGCCCTCAATATCTCCTTGAATTCCTGCGGCTTTTCCAGAAAAGCATAGTGCCCGCAGCCCTTAAGCACAGTAAGGGCCGCCTTAGGGATGCCCTCTTCCATCAGCTTCCCATCCGAGAGCGGCGTGTCTTTGTCATCAGAGCCCCAGATAAGCAATGCCTCTTCTTTTATCCTGGGCAGCAGTTCCCGTAAGTCCTCATTTACAGCCTTCACGAGGCACTGCCGCATAATGGGCGTCGCATTCCTGTAGTCGGCAGAGCCCTGCCGGCTCCTCCAGTCCTCCGCCACCTCAGGGAAAAGAGCGATGATCAGCTTATTTCCAAATATTTTTTTTAATATTTTGTATTTCCGTATCTTCAGCTTCTGCTTGAATGTTTTTTCGGGCACTATCCCTGCACTGTCCATTAGGACTATCTTTTCTATGATAAAAGGCAGTTTGTCCCTTGCCCCCAGTTTGATAATGACCCTTCCGCCATAGGAGTGACCTATACGGACGGCCTTTTTGATCTGAATGGCTTCCAGAAATCTGCAAAAGAAATCCGCATAGCCGTCCACGGACCACGGCTCCCTTGGCTCGTCGCTCCTTCCAAAGCCCGGCAAGTCCAGCTGCACGACCCTATAGCGGTCAGACAATGCAGCGGCCACGCTGTCATAGATAGAGAGCTCAGTCCCCCAGCCCTGGAGGACCACTGCGCAGGCCTCTCCGCCGCCGCTCATCTTATAATTTATGGAATAGTTATCTATATTTATTTCCATTCCTCGTAACCCGAATAATGATTATCTGGCACATTCACTTGTAGATACTAGCATATTGCACAATGTTTCGGGGACGAAAAGCGCTCCAATGCGCTTATCTCATGTCACATAATGCGGCTGAAATACGCCTCATAAGTGACGAGCGGCGCATAAGGCCCCGAACATTTGTGCAATATGCTAGCACGATTATAAAGTTACTGCTTTTGCCCCCAACATCATTTAATTGAGCCAATCATTTAATTGAGCCAGTTACATATTATTCGATGTACTAGTAAAAAGGGGGTTGACGCATGGCATCAACCCCCTGGTACTGTGCTATTTATATGTAGCTCCCTTGCCTTAATCTATAGCAAAAGGCATTTGGCTTTTGCAACTTGCGAAAGTACAATTACTTATGCCATTTACTATGAAAATCCAAGCGGACATCAGTGCCTTAAGAGGCCGATACGCTCTTAATGCCTGTAACCACAGGCAGAGGCAGAACTTCTGCAGCAGATGCCAATACAGTTCAAAATGCGTCGTCCATCTTCTTAATAGAAGCTGAAAGTGATTTGGTAGTGTTGTCTATGGATTTATAAAGCTCAGAAGATGTCCTCGTCATATCTCCCATCTGCTGCGCCACTACGGCAAAGCCACGGCCCGCCTCTCCGGCCCTCGCAGACTCTATGGAAGCATTCAGGGTAAGTATATTCTGCTTTGATGCTATGCCGTCCAGCTTTTTCACGAGGCCCACAATGGCCTGTATGTCCTCTGTGGTCTTCTCCAGCTCAGGCTTGACCACATTTACGATATTGTCCATCCTCTTCTTTTCATAGGCATCATTCACTATGCGGTTTATCAGCATGGCCAGAAGCTTTGCCGACGCCTTTATGGACTTCTCTGTCTTCACGGGCACCTTGTGGACGGCCTTCACATAGGCCTCCGGGTCTATGCCCAGCTCTTCCGCTATCCGCCTGAACTTATCGTCATCAGGAGGATTCGGAAGCACCTGCCCTCCTATTATGCGGCCCACCACTTCGTCGCCTATCTTTATATCTTCCCCGAAATCCATTAGGCCTGCATGGCAGTAGTAGCAGCCCACGCCCGTCTCATCATCGTGCAGGCAGCGCTCTGCCCCCTTCTTGGTTCCTCTGGTATATTTCATGCAGAAATCGTTAAAATTGCTGCCTTCCGATATGTAATTCCCTTCTGCATCCAACGCAATGGCAGCCAGTCCTGTTGCATCTGAGAAAAGATCCTGATACTCCTGGAACTCTTCCTTCGACATGAAATCCAGTATTTTCATGATGTGTTAGCCCCCTTACAAGATTTACTTCCTCTCTGTTTCCGCAATCCGCCCCAACTGTCCTTATGCCCTTGGGAGCAAATAGATAGATTATATTCGCTTAAAAAAGCGTAACTCCCCTCGCCATAACATAAGCACTGAGGCCTTAAGCAGACAACATCCGCTCAATATGCCACAAAAAGCTTTTGCGGTCACATTAGAGTAAAACCTACGCCGCTTGAAAAATAAGATACTATATATAGTAAAAATCCCTTTTTTCAAGCTGAATCAAACTGCATATGCTAAAAAGTAGTTTACCATTAAATCCTATAAAAAACAAGTATTATATGACTTCTCTGGCAAGAGTAATGAGATAAGATCTTCCATCTTTTTCATATTGCCCAAAAGAGAAGCTTATTTTCCTTTCCCCTTCCATAATAAGCCTGCCAGCTTCATTTTTTGCTTCTATGAGGGGCGTGGCCGACAGGGAAAGCCCCTCATTGAGCCCCGTGCCTTTAAGCTTGCCGTAGGCTTCCTTGCAGGTCCATAGCCTGATAAAGGCCGCATCTGCATCCTTTTCCCCAGATTCGGGGGAAGCGGCTATTCTTTTTAATAGCTCATTTTCATCCGGCTTAAAAAAACGCCCTGCTATTCCTATCCTGTCATCTTTGACCTCCTCTATGTCAAGCCCCAGGGCATTTTCCCTGCTTATGGCCACTGCGGCTATGGGGCCTGTATGGGATATGGAGAAGTAAACAGGCTCCCTGCCGTCTTCCCTCCTTATAAAAGGTTTGCCGTACTGGGATAGCTCTACATCCCAGTCGGAGAGCCCGTATTCCTGAAGTGCATAGTGAAGGAGCATCCCAACTAGGAGCTCTATTTTTTTCCCCTCCATAAAACGCATGCGCTCCGCCTTTTCCCGCCTTTTTTCAGGAAGCAGCGGCATAATCTCCTTAAACCAGGAATCACTGTAATCAGATATGGCCTCCACAAAAACTTCGGTGCCGGGGATTTGCATCATGAGCGGATTGAAAGAGAATTGAGGCTCCCTCTCCTTGTCGCTCAACATTTGCCTGTCGAGCCGAAGCCGCCCCTGTCGGGCCCGCTCAGTGCCTCGACTTTTTCAAACTCTATTGCGGGCTGGTGTTCCATTATGCGGAACTGGCAGATTCTGTCATTTATGTGTATTTCTGTGTCCCTGGTGGCATAGACAGGCACCATCCACTCATCATTCTCCCCGCAGTAGGACTCGTCTATGACACCATAGGAATTTGTCTGCAATAAGCCCCAGTTCTTGAAGGTAGAGCTTCTTGGCACTACATGGGCCTCATAGCCCTTTGGAAGCTCCATGCCTACCCCCAGGCGTATGAGGCGGAATTCCCCTTTTTTAAGCACTGCATCCTCCGCAGAGCGAAGGTCTATCCAGTCGGACTTTCCGCCTATGTATTCAAGGGGGCTTATCTTGTCCGAAAAATATTTGATCTTTATTTTCATTTTTCTTTATTGTTCCAAAGCCTTCCTTGCCTCATCCTCTGAAGGAATATGCGTCTCTATAAAAGTGAGGAACTGTATGATCTCATCTGCAGTCCAACCTTTTTCCTTTAATTTTATGATAATATTTGTCGTTTCTTTTTGTGCCATGAGGGCCTCCGTTACTGGGCATCACCGATTTTCACCTGATGAAAAGCCTTCTTGCCCTTCTGCAGGAGTATGACGCCCTCGTCGCTTAAGTCCTTTTCCGAAATAATAGCCTTAATGTCCTTGGCCTTTTCGCCGTTCACGGAAACCCCGCCCTGCTCTATGAGCCTCCTCGCATCAGACCTGGTCTTGGCAAGGCCGGTGTCCACAAGCACGGCTATTAGCTCCTTGCCCTCTTTCAGCTCAGATTCGCTGTAGGCCGTGGTCGGCATGTGCTCGCTTACTCCCCCGCCCTGGAATACGGCCCTTGCCGCTGAGAGCGCTTTATCAGCCTCATCCTTTCCGTGGACTATCTTCGTAATCTCATAGGCAAGCACTTCCTTTGCCTCATTTATCTTTTCACCGGGCAGGCTCCCCAGCCGCCTCACTTCTTCCATGGGCAGGAAAGTGAGAAGGCTTAGGCATTCTCCCACCTTAACATCCTCTATATTCCTCCAGTATTGGAAGAACTCGTATGGAGAGGTCTTCTTGGGGTCCAGCCACAGTGCGCCCTTCATGGTCTTGCCCATCTTCACGCCGTCCGAGGTCGTAAGGAGCTTGAATGTGAGCCCATAAGCGCTCCTGCCGGTTTTTGAGCGTATGAGGTTTACCCCGCCTATAATGTTGCTCCACTGGTCGTCCCCTCCCAGCTGCATGGTACAGCCATAGTCCTCATTCAGCTTAAAGAAATCGTAGGACTGCATAAGCATATAGCTGAACTCAAAGAAGGTAAGGCCGCCCCTCGCCATGCGGTTCTTGTAGGCATCGGCCGCAAGCATCTTATTCACATTGAAATGAACTCCTATTTCCCGCATGAATTCCACATAATTGAGGCCTAGGAGCCAGTCGGCATTGTTTGCTATAAGCGCCTTCCCCTCCCCAAAGTCTATGTACCTTGAGAGCTGCTCCTTAAAACGCTCGACATTGTGGTCTATGTCGGCACGGGTAAGCATTTTCCTCATGTCGGACCTGCCTGAGGGGTCGCCTATCATGGTGGTGCCGCCGCCCATCATGGCTATGGGCCTGTGCCCCGCCCTCTGCATGTGCATCATGGCCATCACGGTGAGGAAATGTCCGGCCGTAAGGGAATCCGCAGTAGCGTCAAAGCCTATGTAAAAGGTCACGCTCTCCTTCCCCAATGCCTCCCTTACAGCATCCTCGTCAGTGCACTGGGCTATGTAGCCCCTCTCCTTTAATACGTCAAATACATTTTCACTCATACAATCCTCCATTTTCCAGAAATTTTCCCTATTCCATGGGCGCGACCCCTGATATCAGCGGTTTTTTTGCAGGCGCTTCTGTTTCCATTGCCTCAGTGCTTTCAGCGGCAGCTTCTCCCCCATCTACAGCCTGTTTTTCCGTCAGGCCGTTATCAGCCTTGTCCTCAGCCTCTTCCTCACTTTCCACTGCCCCTTCTTCAATTCCGGCATCCTTTTCCGTTCCGACTGTCTGTGCGGGCTTTTCTTCTATTTCATTATCTGACTGCCGTGCCATGTCATTCTGCTTCTCAGGGCGCGGCTCGACAGCACCCGCCTCGCCAGGACCCGTCTCCCCGGCTTCTTCCACCTTATCCGGAACCCTATTATACGAGACAGCACCCGCCTCCGTGAGGGGTATTATCCCCACAAGCTTACCGTGGACCAAAAGCCGCTTCTTAGCCTTGCCCGTCCCTGAGCAGGTAGACAGTGTCACTGTGAGCTCATCTTCGGTAATAGGCTCATTGCAGTCATACACAGACTGGGCAAGCGCCATGGCTATATATTTTTTGTAAGCCTCCTTTGTGTCCGAATAATTAAAGCTGTCGGAATCCGGCGGCGTCACATATAAGGAATAAATGTGGTACTTTTTTATCCAGTCTTTAGCTATGAAATAGAAGTATGGGTCATTATCTATATAGCTCCTGTCGTTCAGCATTTTCTTTAAAGAGCCGAACATCGTCCCATTCTTCATATTGTGGCCGAATATAAAGCTATTGTAGTCCGTCAGGTCCGGCCAGTTGGCATAGTCTAAGAAAATACAGCCGTTCACGTTCTGCGTCTTGTCAAAGGTCTTGTGCAGGTAAAACTCGTTGTCAGTCCCCTGTACCACAGGATAGCTTATGCCCACAGACTCCATATACAGCCAGCCTAAATAGTCGCTGTTCTCGGCCTTCAGGGCCTCATGGTCCACAGTTATATCGGGCACGGACTGGTCCTCTGTCCATACAGGGCCGCCCTCCCTCTCTCCCGCAACGCCTGAGCCTATGACTCCCATTACCTTTTTCCCGCTAACCTTCACATGCTCTGAAAGAGCCTTATATTCCTCTATGCCCGTGCGGTATTGGGCCGATATCCTTATGACCTGCAGGAGCGCATAAACGAATACTACAGCACAGATACTCAAGGATATTATTTCCATTATGATATTCTTTTTGCTCAATAATGTCCTCCGCGCATATCTTCACTTCAGGCTGTCGGCATAAGCCGTGGCCAGTATGTCGCACCTCTCATTCTCAGGATGCCCTGCATGCCCCTTCACCCACTGAAACTCGACATCATGCTGCTCAGCCGCTTTCAGGAGCCTCTGCCAAAGGTCTGTATTCAGGACAGGCTTGTTCTTTTCCCTCTTCCAGCCCCTCTTTATCCAGCCGTCTATCCAGTGGTCATTAAACGCCCTGACCACATACTGGGAATCCGAAATAACTGTCACCCTGCAGGGCTTCTTTAGTTCTTCTAAGCCCCTTATCACTCCCATGAGCTCCATGCGGTTATTTGTGGTGTCCTTTTCTCCCCCGCTGTATTCTCTTTCATGCACTTCCCCTGAGGGCAAGGTATAGCGGAGTATGGTGCCATAGCCGCCGGGACCGGGATTTCCCCTGGATGATCCGTCTGTATACATGAAAACCTGCGGTTTATCCTTAACTTTATTTTTATCCATAAAACAGCTTATCCTATAAATTGGGGAAGTTGTAGATACTAAGGAACTGTTACAGAATAACTTGTACATTCTGCTTGTCTTTTTGCCCGATAGAGCTGTTCAAAAATCAGTTACATAGCCCGCTATGCGCCTGATTTTTGAACAGCCCTCTCGGACAAAAATACAGCGCATTATGT